>JAUXYM010000103.1 GCA_030694365.1 Nevskia sp.
CCGCCCGCCCGCCCGCCAGCCCGCGCGGCGCGCAAGCCATTCTCGGAGTCCTCGAAGGCCAGACAAGCTGTTGCCGGCAGGCCCAGCCACTCCAGCACCCATTGATAGATGTCGGGTGCCGGCTTCTTCGCCGGGACTACATCACCGGCGCCGATCACTTCGAACCAGGCACTGCTGCCCGGCACCAGTGAATGCTCGAGCAGCACTGCGACGTTCTCCGGTGTGCTGGTGGTCGCAATCGCCAGCCGCAGGCCTGCCGCGCGCGCCTCGGCAATCAGCCGCGCAACACCGGGCCGCAGCGGCAGCGCGCCGGCTGCGACGAGTTCCGAATAAAACGCGGTTTTCGCCTTGTGCAGACGGGCGATACGCTCGTCGATACCCGCCTCATCCAGCAGGGCCGGATGATTTTGCGACAGGTAATAGAGAATGCGTTCCTTGCCGCCGGTGACTGCAAGCAGTTCACCGTAGCGCACCACATCCCAATGCCGGTCCAGCCCCGCCGCCTCGAATGCCGCATTGAAAGCAATTCGGTGCCCGTCTCGTTCGGTGTCGGCCAGCGTGCCGTCGACATCGAAGATCAGTGCCTGCAAGTGAGCTTGCAGCGGGACTGGAGTCATCGCATCAGCTTTAGCTTTAGCTTTTGCCGGACAGGCGGCTCAGGTCGTCGATGACCGACTTCAGGATGCTCGACACCGGACCCGGCAGCGAGCCGGCCAACTGATTCAGCACCATCAGCTTTTCATCGACCTTGTCGATCGGCGCGAGGCGCGCCATCAGCACGCCGAGCGCGCCCTTCAGATCGCCAGCGACCGGCGCGACGACCTTCTTGCTGCCGGGCTTGCGGCCTGGTTTCTTGCGAATCTTGCCTTCAGGGGCCACCACGACACTGGCTTCGCTGGCGGCGGCACCGGTCAGCGTGTAACGCACCGAACGGCCTTCACGGGTGGTATCGACCACACCTTCCGACTTCAGCGCCTTCAGATTCAGATACAGCGAAGCTGGCGAGAAGCCGCCACGCTCGAGAATGTCCTGGGCGAGCATCGGGCCGGTGCCGAGCATCTCGACGATCCGCCCGCGAACTCCACTCTGACGCTTGCGACGGGGGGAAGCGGTTTCCGATGTCATTACGTTGCCTGCCTTTTTGGAACGGGTTTTGGTTTTCAAGCTCAACTCCATGGGATGGACGCAACACGGTGCGTTCGTATTCGAATTCGGGCATCCACGCTGAATGGTATCTCAGTCCAAACATAAATATTGCCGAGTGCAATGAAATGAGTCGGGAAAGAAGCGCAGATAAATCATCAATCATGGCCACCACCAAACGGTATCCGGCGGGTCGGCTGACGATCCGCAGAGGCCGTTCAGGGTTTTGCCAGCCCTTCGGCACCGCTCGGGTTTGCGAGTTCCGCCAAAGAGTGCGGGCAGGACCTAAGTCGGGGGCGCTGGCATTGCCTGTGCTGTAATAAGTGCGGACGGCTGGGGCTGATGCCCAGCCGTCTTGACCTCCCCTTCGTTCAACGATCCAGAACAGAAATCAACAGGACCATGTCCATCGCCAAGCTGCTGGTCGCCAACCGTGGCGAAATCGCGATTCGCGTGATGCGCGCCGCCGCTGAAATGGGCGTCCGCACCGTCTCGATCTACGCCCACGAAGATCGCTTCGCGCTGCACCGTTTCAAGGCCGACGAAAGTTATCTGGTCGGCGCCGGGCAGAAGCCGATCGCCGCCTATCTGGATATTCCGGACATCATCCGGATCGCCAGGAACGCCGGTGTCGACGCTATTCATCCCGGCTACGGCTTCCTGTCCGAGAACCCGACGTTTGCCGAAGCCTGTGCGGCAGCCGGCATTCTGTTCGTCGGGCCGAAGCCGGAAGTGCTGCGCGCGCTTGGCGACAAGGTGGCGGCGCGCGCCGCTGCCCAGGCTGCGAAGGTGCCGGTGCTGTCGGCCTCCCAGGCTTTGCCGCGTGATCTCGAGGAAGTGAAGAAGATTGCCGCCGAAATCGGCTATCCGGTGATGCTGAAAGCGAGTTGGGGCGGCGGCGGTCGGGGCATGCGGGCGATCGAAAACGAAGCGGAACTGCCGTCGGCGTTGGAGTCGGCGCGCCGGGAATCATTGGCGGCGTTCGGCAATGATGAAGCCTACTTCGAGAAGCTCATTCGGCGCGCCCGCCATGTCGAGGTGCAGGTGCTCGGCGATCAGCACGGCAATCTGATCCATCTGTTCGAGCGTGACTGCTCGGTGCAGCGCCGCAACCAGAAGGTGGTCGAGCGGGCACCAGCGCATTACCTGACAGCGGAACGGCGAGTGGAGCTCTGCGATGCGGCGGTGCGCCTGTGCAAGCAGGTGGGTTACACCCATGCCGGCACCGTCGAATTCCTGATGGATGCCGATACCGACAAGTTCTATTTCATCGAAGTCAATCCGCGCATCCAGGTCGAGCATACGGTTACCGAGGAAGTCACCGGTGTCGATATCGTCAAGGCGCAGATCAGAGTTTCCGAAGGCGCGATGATCGGTGCTGCGGACGGCCTGCTGCCGGCGCAGGACAAGGTCAAGCTCGATGGCTTCGCCTTGCAGTGCCGGGTCACCACCGAAGATCCGGAAAATGGCTTCACGCCGGATTACGGCCGGATCATGGCGTATCGCAGCCCGGCCGGTTTCGGTCTGCGCCTCGATGGCGGCACTTCGTATTCGGGTGCGGTGATCACGCCGTATTACGATTCCCTGCTGGTCAAAGTGACGGCTTGGGCGCCGACCGCACTGGAGGCGATTGCACGCATGGATCGCGCACTGCGCGAATTCCGCATTCGTGGTGTTTCGACCAATCTGCAGTTCCTCGAAAACGTCATCCTGCATCCGCTGTTCAAGTCCGGCGATTGCACCACGCGTTTCATCGACACCACACCGGAACTGTTCCGCTTCACCCCGCGCCGCGATCGCGCCACCAAGGTGCTGCGCTTCATTGGCGATGTCGCGGTCAACGGCAATCCGGAGATGAAGGGGCGCAAGGTGCCGGAAGGCATTCTCGCCTTGCCGCTGAAGCCGAAAGTGGACTTGATGACGCCAGTGCCGAAAGGCTTGCGTGACGAACTGAAGGCGCGCGGTCCGAAAGGCTTTGCCGACTGGATCAAGGGGCAGCCGAACGTGTTGTTGACCGATACGACGATGCGCGATGCCCATCAGAGTCTGTTCGCAACCCGCATGCGCACGCGGGACATGGTCGACATCGCGCCGTATTACGCGCGGCTGGTGCCGGGTCTGCTGTCGCTGGAGTGCTGGGGTGGTGCGACCTTCGACGTGGCGATGCGCTTTCTGAAGGAAGACCCCTGGCAGCGTCTGGCGATGCTGCGCGCTGCCATACCGAATATTCCATTCCAGATGCTGCTGCGTTCGGCGAATGCGGTGGGCTACACCAACTACCCGGACAATGTCGTCGAATACTTCGTGAGCCAGGCGGCGAAGAATGGAATCGACATCTTCCGCGTCTTCGATTCGCTGAACGCGGTCGACAACATGCGGGTGGCGATGGATGCGGTCATTGCCAGCGGTGCCGTCTGCGAAGGCACCATCTGCTACACCGGCGATCTGTTCGATAGCACGCGGCCGAAATACAAGCTCAAGTACTACGTCGACATGGCGAAGCAGCTTGAGAAAGCCGGCGCGCACATCCTCGGCATCAAGGACATGGCCGGCATCTGCAAGCCGCGCGCGGCGCGCGAACTGGTCAAGGCGCTGAAGAACGAGATCGGCCTACCGATCCACTTCCACACCCACGACACCAGCGGCATCGCTGCCGCCAGCGTGCTGGCCGCGATCGACGCCGGTTGCGATGCCGTGGACGGCGCGATGGACGCGATGTCCGGGCTCACCTCGCAGCCGAATCTCGGTGCGATTGCGGCGGCGCTATCCGGTTCCGAGCGCGACCCTCTTGTCGATTTCGACGCCATGCAGTCGCTGTCCGACTACTGGGAAGGCGCACGTCGTTACTACGCGCCGTTCGAGGCCGATATCCGCTCCGGCACCGCCGATGTCTATCGCCACGAGATGCCGGGCGGCCAGTACACCAATCTGCGCGAGCAGGGTCGGGCGCTCGGTCTGGAAGCGCGCTGGCCGGAAGTGTCGCGTGCCTATGCGGCGGTGAACCAGTTGTTCGGCGACATCGTCAAGGTCACGCCGACCTCGAAAGTGGTCGGTGACATGGCGCTGTTCATGGTCGGCAACGGCTTGACGCCGGACGACGTCAACAATCCGGATCGCGATATCGATTTCCCGGAATCAGTGGTGTCCTTGTTCAAGGGCGAACTCGGCGTGCCGCCGGATGGCTGGCCGAAAGCGCTGCAGGCGAAGATACTCAAAGGCAAGCCGCCGCTGGTGGGGCGACCGGGTGCGTCGATGCCGCCGGTCGATCTCGCCAATGCCAGGATCGAGGCCGAGAAACTGGTCGGTGAAGCGATGAGCGATGCCGATCTCGCGTCCTATCTGATGTACCCGAAAGTGTTCCGTGACTTTGTCGAGCATCGCAAGCTGTACGGCGACGTCTCGACCCTGCCGACGCCGACCTTCTTCTATGGCCTGAAGGACCAGGAAGAGATCAATGTCGACATCGACACCGGCAAGACCCTGGTGGTTCGCCTGCAGAGCCGCACCGATTTCGAAGACGAAGGCATCGTCAAGCTGTTCTTCGAACTGAACGGGCAGTCGCGCCTGGTGCGCGTGCCGAAGGCCGGTGCGACGGCATCGTTCGAAACGCCGAAGGCCGATGAGGGCGATGCCAGCCACGTCGGCGCGCCAATGCCGGGCATGGTGGTCCGGGTCGCGGTGCAGAAGGGCCAGGTGGTCGCCAAGGGCGAGCCGCTGCTGGCGTTGGAAGCGATGAAGATGGAAACCGTGCTCGGCGCGCCGCGCGACGGCAAGGTCAAGGCCATCCACGTCAAGCCAGGCTCGACGGTGAACACGCGCGACCTGCTGATCGAACTCGAATGAAACATCTTGACGCCTCAGCTGCCACTGGCGGCACGTTAAACTTGTCGATATGACCTACTCACGCATCGTCGGTACCGGCAGCTATCTGCCGAAGCGCATCGTCACCAATCGCGAGCTCGAAGACCGCATCGAGACCAGTGACGACTGGATCGTCAGCATGACCGGCATCGAGGCGCGCCACGTCGCTGCCGATGACGAAATGACCAGCGATCTGGCGCTGCACGCCGCCCAGGCGGCGATGGTCGCTGCCGGCGTGACCGCCGACGACATCGACCTGATCATCGTCGCGACCACCACGCCGGACATGGTGTTTCCGTCGACGGCCTGCCTGGTGCAGGCCAAGCTCGGTGTCACCAAGGGCGCGGCTTTCGACGTGCAGGCGGTCTGCACCGGTTTCATCTACGGGCTGGCGATCGCCGACAAGCTGGTGGCCTGCGGTCAGCACAAGTGCGCGCTGGTGATCGGCGCCGAAGTGTTCTCGCGGATCCTCGACTGGAACGATCGCCGCACCTGCGTGCTGTTCGGCGACGGTGCCGGTGCGGTGGTGCTGAAGACTTCCGATGCGCCAGGCATCCTGTCCTCGCATCTGCATGCCGATGGCAGTTTCAGCCACATCCTGAAAGTGCCGGGCGGCATCAGTGGCGGCCAGCTGCGCGGCTCGCCGTATCTGGAGATGGACGGCCAGGCGGTCTACCGCGTCGCCGTGAAATCCCTGAGCGAATGTGCGCAGGAAGCGCTGGAGAAGAACAATCTGAAGGCTTCGGCGCTGGACTGGTACGTGCCGCACCAGGCCAATATCCGCATCATCAATACGCTGGCCGACAAGGTTGGCGTGCCCAAGGAGAAGGTCGTCATCACCGTGGCCCGGCAGGGCAATACCTCGGCGGCGTCGGTGCCCTTGGCGCTGGACGCGGCAGTCAAGGATGGCCGCATCAAGCCCAGCGATCTGGTGATGCTGCAGGGCGTCGGTGGTGGCATGACCTGGGGCACGGTGCTGCTGCGCTGGTAGACGCAGGTCCGCAGTCGATTGGGCAGTCGGTTGGGGTCAGGTTCAGAAGAACTGCCGGCTGATGGTGATCGCCGTGAACGCCCCGAGGCCGATGCTGAGCAAGCCGATCGCAATGGTCAGCAGCCGGTGCAGGCGCAGCATCGAGCCAGCCGACAGCCGCAGCGGCACCGCGATCAGGGTCGACAGCACGGCCATGCCGAGCATCGCGCCGACCCCGAACAGCAAGATGTAGAGCAGGCCAGCGGCCAGCGATTCCGCCGCGCCGAGACTCAGCGCGATCAGCGCCGCAGAGCCGGCCATGCCGTGCATCATCCCGACCAGCAAGGCACGTAGCGGCAGCATCGGCGGATGGCGGTGGATGTGCGGCAGCGCCTCATGCGGTCGCGCCGCCAGCGGCCGGAACTGCATGGCCGCAAACGACGCGCTGCCATCCCCCACGAGCGGCTGACGATGGCTGTGTTCGTGCAGATGCGCCGGCTCGCCAGGTGCGTGGCAATGCGCGTGAAAGTGAGGACGCTCGACGAATGTCCGGCGCAGCACATCGGCACCGAGCACGATCAGCATCAGGCAGACCGCCAGTTCCAGCATCTGTTCGAAGTGCGGTGGCAGCGCCTGTTCCAGCACCAGCACGAAGCTGCCGATCAGGAGCAGGGTCAAGGTATGGCCGACGCCCCAGGCCAGGCCTTGGCGCAGCGCTTCCGGCAAGGTGCCGTGACGGGTCGCCAGCGTGGCGACGGCGGCCAGATGATCGGCCTCGGTCGCATGGCGCAGGCCGAGCAGGAAACCGAGAACGAGGGTCGAAGTACCGGTCACGGTTGGGAGGCATCATCCGGCAGCGAAAGGGGCGGCTCTTGCGGCTTGCTGCCGTGATGACCGTGATCGCAGCATAGCGTCAATGCTCGCCTGTTCCGGGTGCCGGTGGTGCGAGGAGAAGGAATGATCCAGGGCAGGTGCCTGACCCCTGTTTGACATCCCGTTTGACCTCTCGGGGCGGCAAAACTAGAATACCGGGTTCACGGGGCTGCTCGCGTTGGCGTGTCGTTGCGTTCGAGCCTTACAAAAGCAAATAGACAGCAGTATTTTTCTTTGGAGTATCAAGCATGTACGCAGTCATCAAGACTGGTGGCAAGCAGTACCGGGTCACCCCGGGCGAGTCCCTCAAGGTTGAAACGATCGTCGCCAATGTCGGCGATGTGATCAGCTTCAGCGAAGTGCTGATGGTTGCCGATGGCGAAGCCATCACCATCGGTGCGCCGATGGTTGCAGGTGCCGTCGTCAAGGCGGAAGTCACCGCCCACGGCCGCGGCGACAAGATCCGCATCATCAAGCACCGCCGCCGCAAGCATTACCACAAGGAAATGGGCCACCGGCAGAATTACACGGCGATCACGATCACGGAGATCACCGCTTAATCGCGGTGTTCTTGAAGAAGGAGTACAGAAATGGCACACAAGAAAGCAGGCGGATCAACCCGTAACGGTCGCGATTCGCAGTCCAAGCGCCTCGGCGTCAAGCGCTTCGGCGGCGAAGCGGTGATCGCCGGCAACATCATCATCCGCCAGCGCGGTACCCAGGTTCACCCGGGCCTGAACTGCGGCATCGGCACCGACCACACGCTGTTCGCGAAGGCCGATGGCCACGTGAAGTTCGTGGTCCGTGGTCCGAACAGCCGCAAGTTCGTCGACATCGTCGCGGCCTGATCCGCACCGATGTTGCGACAAGGCCCCGCACGACGGGGCCTTGTCATTTGAAGTCCCCGATGAAGTTGCTGCAAGAAGAGATGCTGCCGAACGATGAAATTTGTTGACGAAGCCACCATCCGCGTCGAAGCCGGCGATGGCGGCAACGGCTGCGTGAGCTTCCGGCGCGAGCGGGCAATTCCCTTCGGCGGCCCGGACGGCGGCGATGGCGGCGACGGCGGCACGGTCTGGGTGGTCTCCGAACCGAACCTTAATTCGCTGGCCGATTTCCGCTTCAACCGGGTGTTCAAGGCCAAGCGCGGCGAGAACGGCACCGGCTCCGACTGCAAGGGTGCCGGCGGTCCGGACATCGAAATTCCGATGCCCCTCGGCACCCAGGTGTTCGACGTCGACACCGAAGAGCTGATCGGCGAACTGACCGTCAAGGGACAGCGGATCAAGGTTGCGGCCGGCGGTTTTCACGGCCTCGGCAATACCCGTTTCAAGTCCTCGACCAATCGCGCACCGCGCCGCGCCAGCCCCGGCTCGCCGGGCGAGCGCCGCGAACTGCGTCTGGAACTGAGCGGGCTGGCCGACGGCGGCCGGCTCGGCATGCCGAACGCCGGCAAGTCGACCCTGCTCGGCGCGGTGTCTGCGGCGCGTCCGAAGATCGCCGATTACCCGTTCACCACGCTCTACCCGCAGCCCGGCGTGGTGTCGGTCGGCATGAACCGCAGCTTCGTGATGGTCGACATCCCCGGCATCATCGAAGGCGCTGCCGAAGGTGCGGGCCTTGGCATCCGCTTCCTGAAGCATCTGCAGCGAACTCGGTTGTTAATGCATCTGGTCGACATCCTGCCGCCGGACGAAGGCGACATCGTCGAGCACATCGAAACCATCAACAACGAGCTGAACGAGTTCAGCGAGGAACTGGCCGGCCGCGAACAGTGGCTGCTGTTCAACAAGATCGATCTGATGACCGACGAGGAGTCCAACGCGCTGATCGACGACGCGCTCGAACGCCTCGGCTGGACTGGACGCCATTACCGCATTTCGGCCGCCGCCCGTCGCAATCTGGAACCGCTGTGCAAGGACGCGATGGAGTGGGTCGAAGCCCATGCGCCGGTTCGTACCGCGCCCGACTACACCTTGCTTGACGATGCCCCGCCGGCCGCAGTGGCACCCGACCTCGAAACCGACGCTGACGACGACAACGCCGAAGGCTGAACCATGACGCAGAACAAGAGCCGTGAGGCGCTGAATACCAGTCGTCGCTGGGTCATCAAGGTCGGCAGCGCGATGGTCACCGCCCGTGGTCGCGGGCTGGACCGGGAAGCGATCGCCGACTGGTGTACGCAGATCGCCGCCCTTCGTGCCCAGGGCCGGCAGATCGTGCTGGTGTCTTCCGGCGCGGTCGCCGAAGGCATGGCGCGGCTCGGCTTGCCGAAGCGCCCGACCACCTTGCACGCGCTGCAGGCCACGGCGGCAGTCGGCCAGATGGGTCTGGTGCGCGCCTATGAAACCGAGTTCGAGAAGCATGGCATCCGCGCCGCGCAGATCCTGCTGACTCACGACGATGTCTCCGATCGCGGTCGTTATCTGAATGCGCGCGGCACCTTGAACACCCTGCTGGAACTGGGCGTGGTGCCAGTCGTCAACGAGAACGACACGGTCGCCACCGACGAGATCCGGTTAGGTGACAACGACACGCTGGGCGCGCTGACCGTCAACCTGATCGAAGCCGATCTGCTGGTGATCCTGACCGACCAGCAGGGCCTGTACGACTCCGATCCGCGAACCAACCCGGACGCCAAGCTGCTATCCGAAGCCGATCTGTCCGACCCCAACCTCGGCGGCATGGCTGGCGACAGCAAGGGCGAACTCGGCCGTGGCGGCATGCGCACCAAGCTGACCGCCGCGCACTGGGCGGCCCGCTCGGGTGCCTCGACGGTGATCGCTTACGGCCGCGAGCCGGACGCGCTGCTGAAGATCGCCCGCGGCGTGTCGATCGGCACCCTGCTGAAGCCGGCGCAGTCGGTGATGGCCTCGCGCAAGCGCTGGATCGCCGGACAACTGCAGGTTCGTGGCCGGCTGACTTTGGACGACGGTGCCGTGAAAGTGCTGCGCGAACAGGGCCGCAGCCTGCTGCCGGTCGGCGTGCGCCACGTCAACGGCGAGTTCGATCGTGGCGATCTGGTGCTCTGCCTCGATCTCGACGGCCGCGAAATCGCCCGGGGCTTGAGCAACTACGGCGCCAGCGAAGCGACCCGCATCATCGGTGCGCCGAGTGCCGAGATCGAAAGCCGCCTCGGTTATCCAGGCGAGCCGGAGCTGATCCATCGCGACAACCTGGTGCTGACCGCCTGAACTAGGGCGTGTTGGCATCCGCCGCTCGGCGGATCAAACCCGGATGGTGCTGGGCGCATCCAAGTCGCATCGTGGCTGCATCCTAGGGGCAGCCACCTCACCATCCGATCGGCCGCGCGCCTCAACCGGCTGTGCGCCACAGGGGAATCTTTTGCATGAGCACCATCACCCGTAACCGCTACGCCGACAGCGTCAGCGGAAAACTCAAACCCGTGCTGGTGATCCTGCTGATCGTCGCCGCCCTGGCGGTGGTTTTCCTGGCCACGCGTGGCGGCTCGACCGCAAAGCCGGCCGACAACAACGCCAAGGCTTACGCCGGCCCGTTCGAGCTGGCGGCGGCCGACGTTGCGATGGTCGAGCAGCGTTCGCTGTCGCGTTCGCTGCCGTTGTCCGGCTCGCTGACACCGCTGGTGCAGGCGACGGTGAAGTCCCGGGTCTCCGGCGATGTGCTGGAAATGCTGGTCCGCGAAGGGCAGGTGGTGAACAAGGGCGAGGTGCTGGCGCGCATCGACATCCGCAACCTCGGCGCTCAGTTCGATTCCCAGCGTGCCTCGCTGGACAAGGCGCGCGCCGATCTCGCCCTGGCGAAAACAAATCGCGACACCAGCGCGGCGATGCTGAAGGAGAAATTCATCTCCCAGAACGCGTTTGACTCGGCGCAAAGCGGTTACGACGCCGCTGCCGCCAGCGTCAAGGTTGCCGAAGCGCAGGCGCGGCTGGCCCAGATCGGCCTCGATGACGCGGTGGTCCGGGCACCGATTTCCGGGATCGTGTCGCAGCGCATGGCGCAGCCGGGCGAAAAGGTGTCGCCGGATTCGCCGCTGCTGGCGATCGTCGATCTGGGCCAGCTGGAACTCGAGGTGCCAGCCCCGGCGTCGGAGATTCCTCTGGTTGCGATCGGCCAGACCGGCAGTTTCAAAGTTGGCGGCTACGGCGAGCGCGTGTTCACCGCCAAGGTCGAGCGGATCAATCCGTCGACCGATGCCGGTACTCGCTCGATCAAGCTGTATCTGTCGGTCGACAACGCCGACGGCGCGCTGCGCGGCGGCATGTTCGCACAGGGTGAACTGGTGCTCGACCAGAGCGCGCCGTCACCGACGGTGCCGACTTCGGCGATCCGCAGCGACAGCGGCGTCAGCTATGTGCTGGCCGTCGAACAGGACAAGCTGGTGCGCCACACGGTGACCCTGGGCCTGAAGACCGACGACAACTCCTTCGTCGAGATACGCGACGGCGTCAGCATCGGCAGCCAGGTGCTGGCCGCGAAGATCGATGCGCTGCACGACGGCTCGACCGTGGTATTCGCCAAGGCTTCGGCTCCTCCCGCAACAGCGCCAGCGGTCGCGAATTGATCCGACGCTAGCTCGAGGAATCAGCCATGTGGATCACCAAGACCAGCGTCAACCAGCCGGTATTCGCGACCATGGTGATGGTCGCGCTGCTGGTGCTCGGGGTGTTCTCGTACCAGCGCCTGCCGGTCGAGAAACTGCCGGATGTTTCGGTGCCGGTGTTGAGCATTTCCATCCAGTACCCGGGTGCCTCGCCGGAAGCGGTCGAGAACGATCTGCTGAAGCCGCTCGAGGAAGTGGTCAACTCGGTCGAAGGCGTCAAGCGCATCTGGGGCACGGCGCGTGAAGGTTCGGGTTTCATGCAGATCGAGTTCGATCTGTCGGTCGATGTCGGCCGCGCGACCCAGGAAACCCGCGACAAGGTTGCCCAGATCCAGCCGACTTTTCCGCGCGATGCCAAGCCGCCGCTGATCACGCGCACCAACAACGACGAGAACCAGCAGCCGATCATCAATCTGGCGCTGTTTTCCGACACCCGCACTCTGCGCGAGGTATCGACTCTGGTCGATCAGGTGGTGGTCAAGCGGCTGCAGAACATGCTGGGCGTCGGCAGCATCCAGGTCAACGGCCAGTCCGAGCGACAGATCCAGATCTTCCTGAAGCCTGACGCGATGGAAGCCTGGCGGGTCGGCGTCGATCAGGTGATCGCCGCGATCCAGTCCGCCAATCAAGACTTGCCCGCCGGCGCGATCAGCCGGGGTGGGACCGAGCAACTGGTGCGCATCGAAGGCAAGATCAAGGAGCCGGCGGCGTTCGCGCGCATCGTCGTCGCGACCCAGAACGGCACTGCGGTGCATCTGGATCAGGTCGCCGAAATCGTCGATGGCGAAGCCGAGGAAACCTCGATTTCGCGGGTCGACGGCAAGCGCTCGGTGGGCATCAATATCTTCAAGGTGCAGGGCGCGAACATCGTCAGCGCCGCCCAGGGTGTGGCCAAGGCGATCGAGCGCCTGAAGGCCGAACTGCCGGCCGACGTGCGGATCGTCAAGATCTACGCGACCGCCGACGACATCACCGCCTCAGTCGAACAGGTCAAGGAAACGATCCTCGAAGGCGGCCTGCTGACCGTGCTGATCGTCTTCCTGTTCCTGCATTCCTGGCGCTCGACGATCATCACCGGCCTGACCTTGCCGATCTCGGTGATCGCCACCTTCATCGCGCTGCACGCCTTCGGCTTCACGCTGAACTTCCTGACCCTGATGGCGCTGAGCCTGTGCATCGGTCTGCTGATCGATGACGCGATCGTGGTTCGCGAGAACATCGTCCGCCATCTGGCGATGGGCAAGAGCCACGTGCGCGCCGCGCTCGACGGCACCCAGGAAATCGGCCTGGCGGTGATGGCAACGACTTTCGCCATCCTCGCCGTGTTCGTGCCGGTGGCGTTCATGAGCGGCATCATCGGCCGCTTCTTCTTCCAGTTCGGCATCACCGTCGCGGTGGCCGTGCTGGTCAGCTTGTTCGTCAGCTTCACGCTCGATCCGATGCTGTCGGCGGTCTGGCGCGATCCGCCACAGAACCGCTTCAAGTACCTGCCCTGGCTCGGTCGGCTGATGGAGAAGGTCGAGCATGGCGTCGACTTCCTGCATCGCGTCTATGGCCGGGTGCTGGCCTGGGCGCTGCGCACCGAGCGCCGCCGCATCTGGCTGCCGATCTTTGGCCTGGCCCATGCCGCGCGCAATCTGGACTGGCGGCAGATCGGCACGGTGTCGAATCGCGGCATCGTGCTGTGGATCGCCGCCTTCACCTTCTTTGGCAGCTTCACGCTGCTGCCCTTCATCGGCAGCGAATTCTTCCCGCGCGGCGATGACGGTTTCACCAGCTTGCGCATCAACACGCCGCTCGGTTCCAGCCTCGAATACACCGACGCCAAGGCGCATCAGGTCGAAGCGATCCTGCGCGAGTTCCCGGAAATCGAAACCATTGCCACCCAGGTCGGTACCGAGGAAGGCAAGAATTACGCGCGCCTGAACCTGCGCCTGAGTGACCGCCAGAAGACCCATCGCCGGCC
This sequence comes from Nevskia sp., assembly GCA_030694365.1. Taxonomy (GTDB): domain Bacteria; phylum Pseudomonadota; class Gammaproteobacteria; order Nevskiales; family Nevskiaceae; genus Nevskia. Next base: position 13,399 of record JAUXYM010000103.1, read on the forward strand.
GCAGAAGGAGGTCGAGAAAGCGGTGCGCGAGCGAATCAAGGGCGTTGCCGGCATCGATCTGACGGTCGGCTTCGGCGGCTCGATCTTCATCTCGCTGCTCGGCCCCGATCCGACCAAGCTGACCGAGATCACCAAGGGCGTGATGGCGAAAATGCGCGAGATCAAGGGTATTTCCGATCTCGAAAGCAGCGAGAAAGGCGAAAGCCCGGGTATCGCGGTGCGCATCAATCAGGAACTGGCCAGCGACCTGGGCTTGAGCAATGCCCGCATCGGTGCGGCGCTCCGGCCGCTGGTCGCCGGCGACCAGATCAGCTACTGGCTGGCGCCGGATGGCCAGAACTACGAGGTCATCGTTCGCCTGCCGCGTGCCAACCGCGAGATCGCCAGCGATCTCGGCAATCTGGCGCTGACCAGCACCCGGCTCAATGCCGATGGCACGCCGATGCTGGTGCCGCTGCGCCAGGTTGCCGATCTGGTGCCGACCACCAGCCCGCAGCAGATCAAGCGCCAGAACCTGCAGCGCCGGGTGTCGATCTACGCCAATGCCGAAGGCCGTCCGGCTGGCGACGTCGGTGAAGACGTCAAGAAGATCATCAACAACTGGCCGCTGCCGCCGGGTTATCGCTGGGATATCGGTGGTCAGCAGGCCGACCAGGATGAGTCCGGCAAGGCGGCGATGGCGGCACTCGGGCTGGCGGTGATCTTCATCTACCTGATCCTCGCTTCGCAGTTCGGCAGCTTCTTGCAGCCGATCGCGATCATGGTGTCGCTGCCGCTGTCGTTGGCCGGCGTGTTCATCGCGCTGCTGGTCACCGGCACCACCTTGAACATGTTCTCGATCATCGGCTTCATCATGCTGATGGGTCTGGTGACCAAGAACGCGATCCTGCTGGTCGACTTCGCGAACCATGGGCTGCGCGAGGGCCGGAGCCTGCGTGTAGCGCTGCTCGAAGCCGGCCAGGTGCGCCTGCGGCCGATCATGATGACCACCCTGGCGATGATCTTCGGCATGCTGCCGATGGCGATCGGCACCGGGGCTGGCGGTGAAACCAATGCCGCGATGGGCCGGGCGGTGATCGGCGGCGTGATCACCTCCAGCCTGCTGACCCTGGTCGTGGTGCCGGTGCTGTTCACCTATCTGCAGCGGATCGGCGAGCGGGCGACACGCTGGTTCGGGGCACCGGAGGACGATGCGCATCCGCCGTCGAAATCGATCGGCGGCGGTGCACCGCTCTCGCAGCCGATGGCACCGCGCCGGGACGACTGAACGGCAGGAATGTGACGTTGGCCCGAAACGGCCCGAAACGGCCCGAAACGAAAAACGCGACCCGAAGGTCGCGTTTTTTATGCTGCTGCTGCGATTTAGGCGATCGCCTGAATGTGCGCCAGCAGACGGCTCTTGTGGCGAGCAGCCTTGTTCTTGTGGATCAGCCCACGGTTCGCGTAGCGATCGAGCACCGGCACCATCGCCGAGTAAGCGGTTTCCGCTTCGGCCTTGGTCTTCGCTTCAATGGCGACGACGACCTTCTTGATGGTGCTGCGGATCATCGAGCGCTGGCTGGCATTGCGCTCGCGGTTCTGTTCGGACTGGCGTGCGCGCTTGCGCGCCTGCGGGGTGTTGGCCAAGGTAAAACTCCTGAAGCGGTTCGGTGTGACGGGAATTGCGACCTGTCGGCACCTGGAACGGCGACTGACAAAATCGAAGCGCGCTAGTATCTTCGCCGATCTGCGGTCTGTCAACGCGTCAAGCCAAAAGGCATTCTCACGCAGAGAACGCGGAGCACGCAGAGAAAAACTGAAAAGGTTCTTAGATGAATCTCCTGTTGCCGTTCTCTGCGTCCTTTGCGTTCTCCGTGTGAGATCGCTTTTCAGATTCCCCTCCCGCTCCAGCCCACTCGAAGAATGTCGAAAAGCCTGCTCAAGTCCAGCGGCGTGGTCAGCCTGCTGACGCTGTTGTCGCGCCTGCTCGGTTTCGTCCGCGAAATCATGCTGGCCACTGCCTTCGGCGCCGGTGCGGCGATGGACGCCTTCCTGGTCGCGCTGATGATCCCGAACTTCGGCCGCCGCATGTTCGCCGAAGGCGCGTTCAGCCAGGCCTTCGTGCCGGTGTTCACCGAGGTCAAGACCACCGGCACACACGACGAGGCGCGCGACATGGTCGCCGTGGTCATGGGCACGCTGGGCGGCGTCTTGAGCATCGTCACGGTGATCGGTTGCCTCGGCGCGCCGGTACTGGTCTGGCTGTTCGCCTCCGGCTTCACCAAGGATCCGGCGCAGGCCGCGCTCGGCACCGAGTTGCTGCGCTGGACCTTCCCCTACCTGATGTTCATCTCGCTGACCTCGATGGCCGGCGGCGTGCTCAACGCCTACGGCAAGTTCGCGGTGCCGGCGTTCACCCCGGTGATCCTGAACCTCTGCCTGATCGCCACCGCGTTCATCGATGCCAACTCGGTGCAGGTGCTGGCCTATGCGGTGTTCGTGGCCGGTATCCTCCAGTTCGTCTTCCAGCTACCGCTGATGGCGAAGCTGCGCCTGCTGCCGAAGCCGCGCTGGGCCTGGGGCGATGGGCGGGTGAAGCGCATCCTCGGTCTGATGATCCCGGTGATGATCGGCTCCTCGGTCGCACAGATTTCCCTGCTGCTGAACACCAATCTGTCGACCCACATCGGCAACGGCTCGGTCAGCTGGCTGTACTACGCGAACCGGTTGATGGAGTTTCCGCTCGGCATCTTTTCGATCGCCGTCGGCACCGCGATCCTGCCGGCGCTGTCGGCCCAGCATGCGAAGAAAACCCCCGAAGCGTTCTCGGCGACCCTGGACTGGAGCCTGCGCGTGATCCTGCTGATCGGCCTGCCGGCGGCGTTCGGCATGATCCTGCTCGCCGGCCCGCTGGTGTCGACGGTCTACGGCCACGGCGCGTTCAGCGCCGACGACGTACGCATGACTACTTATGCGCTCTGGGCCTACGGTGCCGGCTTCATGGGCTTCTCCTTTGTCAAAGTGCTGGTGCCCGGCTTCTACGCGCGCCAGGAAACGCGGATTCCGGTGCGCTACGCGATCATCAGTCTGGTGATCGGCATGGCCTTGAGCCTCGGCCTGTTCGCGGCCTCGAAGTTCTACGCCTTCGAAGCGGCCCACGTCGGCCTCGCAGCCTCGACCTCGCTGACCGCCTGCATCAACGGCGGCCTGCTGTTCTGGCGCCTGCGCCGCGACGGCATCTACCGGCCGGACAGCGGCTGGGGGCTGTTCTGGCTGCGTCTGATCATCGCCAACCTGCTGATGGGCGCGGCCGTGTTGTGGCTGGCCGGCGATCTGTCGAGCTGGCTCGCGGCCGGCGAATGGGCGCGCGGCGGGCGGATGCTGTTGCTGGTTGCGGCGGCGATCGCGGTTTACTTCGGCGTGCTCGCAGCCAGTGGTCTGAGGATCAGCCATTTCCGTGCCGCTCGCCGCTGACGCGGCCTTTATAATCAGCGTTTTCCGAGTACGACTGGGGCCTGTTCATACAAATGAGATCGCTGCGTTGAGAGTCAAAAATCCGCCGGGCAAGGCGCGAACCGCAGGCCATAGCCACCTATGGCCAAGGTTCGCAACGAAGGCCGGCGGCTTTTTGGCCGCAACCCTTCGGGGCGGGGCCATTTCTGCGCATTGCTGCCTCATTCGTCGCGCCAATGGAACAACCATTGGCCGCTCCTCATTCGTTGCACTGCGCAGAAATGACCTCCGCCGCAGCGATCCCATTTGTATGAGCAGGCCCCCGCCATGGAGCTGATCCGCGGATTGCACAACTTCGCGCCGAGACATCGCGGCAGCGTGGTGTCGATCGGCAATTTCGACGGTCTGCATCGCGGCCACCAGGCGCTGATCGCCCGGCTGCGGACGCTGGCTGTCCAGCATCGGCTGCCGGCCACCGTGGTCTGCTTCGAGCCGATGCCGCGCGAGTTCTTCCAGGGCGCAGCGCCGCCGCCGCGGATCGCCGATCTTCGCGGCAAGCTGCGTGATCTCGCGATGTTCGGCGTCGAGCGGGTCGTGGTGCTGCCGTTCGGCGCGCGGCTGGCGGCGATGTCCGCGCAAGCCTTCGTGCAGCAGGTGCTGGTCGACGGCCTTGGCGCGCGTGCGGTGATCGTCGGCGATGACTTCCGCTACGGGAGCAAGCGGGTCGGCGATCTGGCCCTGCTGAAAGCCATCGGTGCGATAGAAGGTTTCAGCGCCGAAGGCCTCGGCACCGTCGAGATGGAAGGCGAGCGCTGCAGCTCCACGGTGCTGCGTGCCGCACTCGCCCAGCCTGATCTCGACAAGGTCGAGCGCCTGCTTGATCGCCGCTATCGCATCGTCGGCCGCGTGCGGCACGGCTTGAAGCTCGGCCGTCAGCTCGGCATGCCGACCGCCAACGTCCATCTGCGCCGGCCGCCGGCGCTGGCGCATGGTGTCTATGCGGTGCGGCTTGCCTGGCCGGGCGCTCCGGAAGGTCTGCCGGGCGTCGCCAGTCTCGGCGTACGGCCGACCCTGGGTCTGACCGCCTGTCTGCTGGAAACCCATGTCTTCGACTGCCGTCCTGATCTTTACGGCGTGGAAGTGGTCGTCGAATTCCACAAATTCCTGCGCCCGCAGCTGAAGTTCGACGATCTCGACACGCTTGCCGCCCGGATGCAGGCCGATGGCTTGGCGGCGCGCGCTCATTTTTCTCTAGACCTGATTCCCTCGTGAACGATTCCGTGCAAGACCCGGCCGCAGCGCCGGCCATCGACTACAAGCAGACGCTGAATCTGCCGCAGACCGAGTTCCCGATGCAGGCCGGCCTCGCCGTGCGCGAGCCGAAGATGCTCGAACAATGGGAAGCCGAAGGCCTGTACGCACAGATCGATCAGGCCACCGCCAGCCGGCCGGACTACTGGTTCATCGACGGCCCGCCTTACGCGAACGGCGACATCCACATCGGCCACGCGGTCAACAAGGTGCTCAAGGACATGATCGTCAAGGCCGCGCGCCTCGACGGCTTCCACGCGCCGTTCACGCCGGGCTGGGACTGCCACGGTCTGCCGATCGAACTGCAGGTCGAAAAGAAGTTCGGCAAGGTCGGCGATAAGCTGAACGCCGCCGAATTCCGCGTCGAGTGCCGCAAGTACGCCAACGAGCAGATCGCCCGCCAGAGGGTCGATTTCAAGCGCCTCGGCGTGCTTGCCGACTGGGAAAAGCCCTATCTGACGATGCAGCCGAAGTTCGAGGCAGAACAGCTGCGCGTGCTGTCGCGCATCGTCGCCAATGGTCATGTCACGCGCGGCTTCAAGCCGGTGCACTGGTGCCTGGATTGCGGCTCGTCGCTGGCCGAAGCGGAGGTCGAGTATCAGGACAAGACCAGCTTCGCGATCGATGTCGGATTCACCTCAACCGACTCAAAGGCGCTGGCGGAGCTGTTCGGCAGCAGCGGCAGGGTCGGTGGTGATGGGCCGATCAAGTTTCTGATCTGGACCACGACGCCGTGGACCATTCCGGCCAACAAGGCGATCTCGGTCAATCCCGAACTCGACTATGTGCTCGTCGAGATGGGCGAACACGGCCGCGTGATCCTTGCCGAAGGCCTGCTCGAAGCCTGTGCCAAGCGCTACGGCGTGGCGTCACCGAGCGTGTTCGGTCGCGCCAAGGGCGCGGCACTCGAACGTCAGACCTACACGCATCCCTTCGATGCCGAGGGTGCCGCCAAGCCGATCCTCTGCGGCGATCACGTCACGCTCGACGCCGGCACCGGCCTCGTCCACACCGCCCCCGCGCATGGCGTCGACGACTACAACATCGGCGTCGCCAACCACATCCCGGTCGAAAGCCCGCTGATGGGCTCGGGCGTCTATGCGGCGGGAACGCCGGTGGTCGGTGGTCTTTACGTCCGCAAGGTCGATGAGCTTGTGCTCGGTGCCTTGCGCGATGCCGGCGCGCTGATCCATGAAACCAAGTTCACCCACAGCTACCCGCATTGCTGGCGTCACAAGACGCCGCTGATCTTCCGCGCCACGCCGCAGTGGTTCGTGTCGATGGATGGCAATGGCCTGCGCCAGCAGGCGCTGGCCGCGATCAGCAAAACCGAGTGGATTCCGGGCTGGGGTGAAGACCGCATCTGCGGCATGGTCGGCGAGCGTCCGGACTGGTGCATCTCGCGCCAAAGAACATGGGGCGTGCCGCTGGCCTTGCTGGTCCACAAGCAGACGCAGTCTCCGCATCCGGACGCCGCAGCACTGCTGAACCGGGTCGCCGATGCCGTCGAAGCGAACGGCCTCGAAGCCTGGTTCGGCTCCTCGGTGGCCGACTGGATCACGACCGATGCGGACGCCTACGAGAAGTGCCCGGACACGCTCGATGTCTGGTTCGATTCCGGCTCGGTGCATCAGTGCTCGTTTGTCTCGGTGCATCCGGACAAGCTCGATGCCGATGGCCTGGCACCGCAGGCCGACATGTACCTCGAAGGCTCGGATCAGCATCGCGGCTGGTTCCAGTCGTCGCTGCTGACCTCGGTGGCGATGCGGGGTCGCGCGCCTTACAAGGCGGTGCTGACCCACGGCTTCACGGTCGACGAGAAGGGCAGCAAGATGTCGAAGTCGCTGGGCAATGTCGTGGCGCCGCAGGCGGTGACCAAGACGCTCGGTGCCGACGTGCTGCGCCTCTGGGTGTCTGCCAGCGATTACTCGGGCGAGATCGCGATCAGCGACAAGCTGCTTTCGCGCATCGCCGACGCCTATCGCCGCATCCGCAATACCGTGCGCTATCTCTTGTCGAACCTGCACGGCTTCGATCCAGCGCAGCACCTGGTCGCGCCGGATCAGATGCTGTCGATCGACCGCTGGGCGCTGTCCGAGCTGGCGCGCACCCAGGACGAGATCAAGGCGGCCTACGCGGCCAAGCAGTTCCATCAGGTCTACCAACTGCTGCACAACTACTGCGCCGTGGACCTCGGCAGCCTCTATCTCGACGTGCTGAAAGACCGGCTCTACACCTTGCCGGAAGCAAGCCCGGCGCGGCGTTCGGCGCAGACCGTGTTGCTGCACATCGCCGAAGCGATGACCCGCTGGATCGCGCCGATCCTGTCGTTCACCGCCGACGAAATCTGGAAGCTGCTGCCGGGTGATCGCGCGCAGAGCGTGTTCATCCAGACCTGGTATTCGGTGCCGGTGGCGTCCCGCCATGCAGTGGCTGACGATGACTGGGCGAGCCTGCTGGCGGCCCGCGAAGCCGTGAAGAAGGAGCTGGAAACCCTGCGCGCCGCCGGCACCATCGGCTCGGCGCTCGATGCCGATGTCGCGATCTATGCGGACGGTGCTGCGCTCGATGCGCTGAGCACGCTGAGCGACGAACTGCGTTTCTGGCTCATCACCTCGGACGCGTCGGCGCAGCCGCTGGCGCTGAAGCCGGCAACGGCCAGCGTGGCGAAGCTCAACAATGGTCAGACGATCTGGATCGCTGCGACGCCGACCACGGCCGACAAGTGCGGCCGCTGCTGGCATCGCCGACCGGATGTCGGCTCGCATGCCGCGCATCCAGCGCTGTGCGGTCGTTGCATCGACAATATTGCTGCGGTGGGCGACGGTGCCGGTGAGGTTCGCCTTCATGTCTGAGACACAGGTGAAGCCGCCGTTCGACAATCTGCGCCTGCTGTGGATTGCCGCTTTCGTGATCGTGGTCGATCAGATTGCCAAGTATTTCGTTGGTAAGGCGCTGCTGCTGTACGACTCGATTCCGGTGATCGCCCACTTCAATTTGGTCCGCCTGCACAACACCGGTGCGGCGTTCTCGATGCTGAATCAGGCACCGGCGGCGATGTTCATCCTGCTCAGCGTGGCGGTCAGCATCGGCATCCTGTGGTGGCTGCGCGCCAACCGTCACGGCCAGGTGCTGAACGCGCTGGCCTTCGTGTTCGTGCTCGGTGGGGCGCTCGGCAATGCCATCGATCGGGCGACGCGTGGCTACGTGCTCGACTTCATCCAGTTCTTCGTCGGCGACTGGCATTTCGCCGCGTTCAATGTCGCCGACATGGCGATCACACTCGGTGCCGGCCTGATGGTGGTCGACCTGCTGGTGCAGGGCTTGAGCCGGACCAAGCCAGAGACGAAAGCCTAGCTCAGCGGCGCGGGCTCACTTCGCCCAGCACTGCTTGTACATCTGATCGGCGTCGACCGGCGAGGTCGCACCACGCTGGCCGGTGGAATACAGGCACAGCGTGCCGCAGACGAAATCGCCGGCCACCTGCGAGTTCTGCGGTTCGGCGATCAACACCCAGGAAAACCGCGTCGACGCCGTGGCGTTGGTCGAGCAGCGCGAGTAGGCAGCGGTGCCGACCCCGGTCAGGCTGACGCGATAGATGCTGCTGCTGGTGGCACCGGTGTGCATCTCGCCGGAGCTGTCGATGTACAGCGCATCGGCCGGATAACCGAGCAGGCTCAGGCGCGAGGCGTAGGTCTTGCGGTCGCTGAACCAGGCTTCCTGCTGCTGCGAGATCTGACTCAGCACGGTCTTGGCGACGACCCGATTGCTGCGCACCGAATACTGCCGGAACGACGGCAGCGCAACGGTCGCCAGAATGGCGACGATGACCACGGCGACCATCAACTCAATCAGCGAAAAGCCGCGGGTCTGCGACATGAATGAGTCGTTCCGTGAATCAGAGTGAAGAGGGCGTCATTGTGCCACTGGACGCTCTTCATCTTCGCGGCGCTCGCGCCAGAACGTGCGATAGATCAGCGGAACGGTAGTGCTGAGCGTCTCGGCGTTGATCACCAGCAACTGCGGCGTCAGCGCCGCCGCTTCACCGGCGATGCCCGGTGCCTTCGCCAGCGCACTGCGGGGGTAGCCGTCGCCATCGTTGATGAACTGCGTCACCGATGGCCGGCCATCGATCAGGTTGATGCCGTAGAGCCGGCTGCTGCCTTCACTTGGGCTGCAACTGGTGCCGCCAACCGGCGGCGGCACGAAGCTCGAAAAGCTCACCGTGCTGCCGATGGTCACCGGTGCCGATACCGCTTTCTCGCCGCTGTTCGGCAGTTGCAGGTGCCAGCCGCTGACGGCGGTCGCGCCGATGGTGCAGGCCGTGCTGCTGGCACTGGCGCAAGCGCTGCTGATGTCGGTGAGGTTGCTGGTGTGGATCAGCCGGGCATCGGCTTCGCTGGCGATCACGCCGTTGACGCCGGTATCGGTCAGTGTCTTGCCGCTGATCGTGTCGCGGTCGCGGATCGTGTACAGCGCGTTGACGGTGCCGGTGTTGAACGGATCTTCACGATCGCCGCTGCCAATCACCACGGCATCGAAGCCGCCGCTGGCATCGCGGCCCGGCGCGTAGTCCGGTGCGTGGAAGAAGCGGCGGTCGCTGGCGTTGGTCGTGTCCGCTGCGGTGCTGCCTGAAGGATGCGTGCGGCCGAGGCTGGCGATCGGGCCGATGGTCCAGGCGCTGCGGTCGGCGCCGGGGAAATCGGCGCGCCAGACTCGGCCGCCGGTATCGCCGACATAGAGGCGATCGGTGATGCCGTCGCCATCGGTATCGAGGGCCGAGACATCGGAAGCGATGCTGTCCTGCAGCAGCGGATGGCGGAAGCTGCGGGTAGTCGAGTCGTAGGCGGTGATGCTGGTGCCGGCGCTGCGGTTGGCTTTCCAGATCAACTCACCGGTCACCGCATCGACGATGAACACGGCATTGCCGCTGCTGTCATCGACGCCGACCTGGGCGCTGGCCAAGGCATTGCGGCTGTTGTTCAAGTCCTTGCCGCTGCGCACGCCGCTGGCATTGACGCCGCCGTTGTAGCCGCCGCCGAACAGCAGGACTGGCCGGGTGACCACGGTGCTGGGCCCGGTGCTGATGTTCATGCGGCCGACCACGGGCGAGCCGAAGCTCATCGCCAGTTCGGCGAACTGCGTCGCCGAGCCGCTGATCAGGCCGGGTGCCGACGCGGTGGCGCTGTACAGGCCGTCCGGGCCGATCCGCCACATCAGGCTCGGCAGGTCCGGGTTGGTGATGTCGAGGCCGTAGTAGTAGCGGCCGCCGCGGCGCAGGCCGAAGAACGCGTAGGCGTGATCGTTGGCATTGCTGGCGTTGATGACGCCATCGCTAGTGCCGCCTTCGGTCAGCGTGCTGCTGGTGCCGCGATCGATGATCAGCACCGACGGCGCGCCGTCGACGCCATAGGGAAACTGCGGCGTGTACTGGTCGTCGCGCAGGATCTTCAGGCTGGGCATTGTCGCGCGCGGCATGAACGCCCAGGTCTCCGCACCGCTCGGGGCGTCGGCGGTGCCGTTGCGCACCGAATGCAGGAAGCCGTCGCTGGAGCCGAACAGCACGCGGACATCCGGTGCCGCTGCGGTATAGCCGCTGCGGGCGCCGTAGTTCACCGCCACCGGCCGTGAATGCATCACCGCACCGAGCAGCCACGGCCGGCCGGTGACGCCGGTCAAGGTGGCACCGGTGCCGACCGGATTCGTCGTGGTGCCGACATTGAAGCCGCGCGCATGCAGCAGCAGTCCGCGGCGCAGCGTTTCGTCGGCCGCGGTGCTGCCGGTGACGCCGAGATCGATCTTCAGCGCATCGCGCACCGTCTGGCTGTCGGCATCGAGCGCGGCGAGCGAGGGCACATTGCTGGCGCTGAGCGAGTCGTAGTACAGCAGGCGCCGGCCGTCGGCATTGATGCGGCCTGGGTTGCCGCCGCCGCCGAACTGGTAGCCGGGGATGTTCTGGCCGGCACCGCCAAGCTGGGTGTTGCGGCCGTCGGCGCTGGCGCTGCCGAGCTGGCTGCCGTTGGTCCAGACGGTCAGCGCGCTGCTGGCGATACGGCCGTCGGTAGTGGAGATCGCCGCGGTGCCGCTGGCGTCGCGGAAAGCCAGCACGCCAGCGCTGTTCTTCGCGTATTGCAGGCGTTTGAGGTTGCCGGTCCAGCCCGGCTTCTGGCTGGCCTTCGGCTGGAACTGGGCGAAGAAGCTCGGTTCCAGCAGACCGTTGGCCGAGGTCCGGCTGGTGGCGACCACGGCCGAAACCAGCGAGGCGTCGACGACCAAGGTCGGCTTGAGCAGGGAGGCGAAGGTTTGCCCGAGCCCGAGCAGCCCGAGGCTGTTGGCATAGGACAGCACGGTGGCCCCGGTATTGGCTAGGGTCGCGGTGCTGGTCAGCAGGTTCTGGATCAGGAAGAACGAATTCAGATCGATGTCGTTGTTGTTTATGTCCTTGAACGAGTTCGGGCTCGAGGTCAGGCGCACGACATCGCCGAGCGTGATCGCACCTGTGGCTGGAAGACCAGGCAACTGCGTGCGCAGCAGTGCATCGGATTCGCTGTCGCGGATGTTGTTGGTCAGCATCGCGTTGATCACGTTGACCGTGCGGCAGGCCAGCGGCGGCTGCGCATAGTTGCCGTTGGCCAGCTCGACCTGAGGTCTGCTGTCGCGGGTCAACAGGCCGGTGAGGCCGTCCCAGCGGGCGAGTGGGCCGTTGTAGATGGCCGTGCCGCCGAGGTACTGGATCAGCTCGGCATAAACCTCTTTGCCCTGATAAGGCGGCAGCAATTGCGTCGGCGTGGTCACCGCTGTGCTGAGGATCGCGGTTACTGAATTCAGCAGATTGGTAGGATTCAAGGCGCTGGTCAGCTTATTGGCAACGATGCCGAGAACTGAGGCAACGGTGCCTTCGCTATTGGGATCGACAGGAACTGCCGGACCGACCAGCTTGGTGAAGCCGACCAGGACGTAGGCACCGTTGCTGCAATTGGCGGAGTTCCGTCGCGTTGTTACGAATCCACCCAAGTCCTTGTCAATGCAATTACTGGAGGGTGCGCCGCCGGCGGTCGCTCGGTCTGCGTGCGACAGCATGATCGCGACGTTGGTGTTGATCAGGTTGTTGAGGATCGATTCCAGCACCGAGATCAGGCCGACCTGGCCAAGATTCAGGATGCCGCTGAAGGTGCTGTTGAGCAGACCGATGACCGTTCCCGGAAGCTGGCCCACCACCGTGGTCAGCAGCGGGCTCAGCAGGCCGGTGACTAGCTGTCCGACGAAGCCGCTCAGCAACGGGTTGATGATGCTGCCGAGCAGCGGAATGCCCAGCAGGAAGTTCAGCGTGCCGCAAGTAAGCGCCGAAACCCCCTGGAGCAGGGGCGCCAGCAGGAATCCAACGAGCGGGAGTTGGACGACCGGAGACGCAATTCCCAAGATGCCGTACAGATCGCACAGTGCTCCGGCGCGGCCGGCATCGGTGGTTCCGGTGCCGAGCAGCAGCGTGGTCAGAAACTGGGTCGGGTTGCTGGTGATGCCGGCGAGCAGGTCGCTCAGGATGATGCTGTTGGTGATGTTGAGACAGAGCTGCGGCGCATCCGGATTGTTCGGATTGCTGGTCTGGGTCAGCACGCTGTTGCAGATGCCGAGCAGGTTCAGATCGAGCACGATCACCGTGTGCGGCGGCTGCAGCGTGTTGGCGAGCGGGTTGTTGTAGATGTCGATATCGTCGGCGCGCGAGGGCAGGCCGACGCACAGCATCATCAGGGTCACCAGGAACGCCGGGAACCAGCGCCCCGGCTTCATGGAGCGGAGTCGTGACAGGTTCATTGGTAGCTCACTCCTGTCGGTTTCGCATGCAGCTTCAGCACGCCTTGCACGACTTCGGCGGCGCCGAAGCCATCCACCGAATGGTCGTAGCCGCCGGTCACCGTGAACCGTGCGTAGTCGTAGGAACGGCCGCTGTTGCCGGCACCGCGCAGCGCGGCAGCGCTGAGGAATTCCGGGTCTTCGCGAAGCACCCGGGCGTAGGTCCAGGCTTGCAGCGCGGTGTCGCCGGGTGCGGCGAGGCTGGGCGAGGAGCAGGTGAACGGCAGGCTGTCCGGGCCTAAGCCGCTGCTGCCCGGCACGTAGCAGGCGCTGAAGCCGGGGCCGTTGCCGACGGTCAGATTGCCGTCGTTCTGGGTGACGCCGTCGGCGATCGCCTGGGCCGACTGCAGCGCGTTGACCCGGCTTTCGGCGTTCTGCGACAGGCGCAGCTCGGTCTTGCTGCCGCGCATCGCGGCGAGGCCGAGCAGGGTCAGCACGCTGAGGATCAGCAGCGCCGTTGCCAGCGCGGCACCGCTCTGCTGACCTCTCGTCGAACGCTTCATCGGGTCGCTCCGGCCGTGCTGGCACTGCAGGGGCCGAGATCGCCGACCGGATTGCGCAACTGCACGGTCGTCGAATAGACGCGGCGATGGAAGCTGTCGGCCTGGGCCTGGGTGCGCTGGTAGTCGCCGAAATCGAAGGTCTTGTCGTCGGTGTAGCCGCCGTCGATATCGGTGCTGCGCACCAGCAGCCAGATGCGCGCGGTGATCGCGGTCTGAGCCAGCGCGTCGGCGTCGGGGTTCGAGGTGTAGGTGTCGACGACGCAGTCGTTGTCGGCATCCAGCCCCCATTCGATCTGCAGGTTCTCGACACCATCAGCCAGGCATTCCACCGCCATCGAAGCACCCGCGACCTGTTGCAGTTCCATGCGGCACAGCGCCGGAATGCCATCGCCCGGCGTCTCGGCATAGCTGCGGATGAAGTAGACGCGCGGCAGGTATTTCCAGAAGGTCACCGGCGCTTGCAGCGGCGCATCGGTACTGGTGGACATCTGGTAGGTCGCGCTGTTGCCGTTGTGGATCAGCGAGCCGACCGTGCCATTGGTCTTCAGATAGAAATTTTGCGGACGCAGTTGGACGCTGGAGCCGCTGCTGATGTCAGCCGTTGCCTGACCCGCGACCCGGCGGATCGCGACGATGTCGGTATTGGCCACCACCGGCGTGGTCGCGGTGCCGAGGCAGGGAAACGCCGTGCTGACCGTGGTCGCCGACGTGTGATTGCGGAACTCCACCCGCCGTTGCAGCTTGAAAGCCCACCAGGGTGACGTGGCGTCGGCGCCGCAGTCGTTGGTTGGCTGTGTGCCGATCGCCACCGTGATGTTCGAGGCGCCGTAGATGCCGCCATAGAAGCCGGCCATGCTCAGATCGCGGGCCAGGCTGTCGAGCGCGAAACGCGCGCTGTCCTGCATGTGGGCAACGGTTTCGGTCTGCCGGAAGCTGCGGCTGTTCTGGCTGAACACGGCGAGGATCGCCACCAGCACGATCAGGCCGAGGGTGATCGCGATCATCAGCTCGACCAGCGACAGGCCGCGCTGCTTCGTTGTCGCAATCATCGAGCGTCTCATGGGGTGGCCGCCGCGATGCACTGGCCGCTGTGATCGTCGATCACCGTGCGCAGGACGATGATCCGGCGCAGGCGGGTATCGGTGCCGGTGGTGGTGATGTCGTCGTAGGACGCATTGCCGCTGCCGCAGGGATTGTTCGCCGGATCGGTACTGTCGGTGGCATTGGCCGGTGGCAACGGCGTGATGCCGCGCCAGGCGATGGCGATGGTGTAGACGCCGCAGGGCGCGTTGCTGTTGGTGACGCAGGCGGTCGGTTCGCTCAGGCCGCCGCTGGCGGCACCAGCGCTGACTTCGACGCCGCCGAACAGCGCCCGCGACCATTCGTAGCGATCGAAGGCCACCACCTGCGCCGGGGTGCAGGCCGGCGAGCCGCTGCTGCCGCTGGTGGTGCAGGCGGTGGACGGTGCGGCGGGTGCCGTTGCGAGGCTGATGCCGGCGCTGGCATCGGTGCGGTAGTCGGCACCGCGGCTGGGATTGGCGCGGATCCGTTCGATCAGGTCCTGGGCCAGCGCTGCGGCCTGGGTGCGCTGCACGGCATCGAAGTTCGATTTCTTCGCAAACGCCTGCAGGCCGGCGACGCCGAGCAGGCCGACGGCGACCACGAACACGGTGATCATCACCTCGATCAAGGTGAAGCCGCTTGCTGTGCGCTGGCCGGAGGCGGCCTGCATCAGACGCTGCAGCCGCTGTCGCGAGCCAGCCGGATACGGCCGTTCGGATCGATGCTGACGCGCCGGCCGTCGAAGCTGCTGTCGCCGGTCTTGCACAGCCGCAGGTTGACCCGTGAACTGGCGCCGAGACGGCCGGACGGTTCGAACTGGACGACGCTGGTCGAGGCCGGCTCGACCAGGTAGTCGAACACCGCGTCGATCGGCTCGCCGACCGCGAGGATGTCCGCCGCGTCGCTCGGTTTGCTGCCGGCGG
Organism: Nevskia sp.; assembly: GCA_030694365.1. Lineage (GTDB taxonomy): Bacteria > Pseudomonadota > Gammaproteobacteria > Nevskiales > Nevskiaceae > Nevskia. The sequence continues at coordinate 28,481 of JAUXYM010000103.1, forward strand.
TGTTCGGCGCGCTGTCGCGATAGATCACCCAGCCGTCGGCCCAGCTCGCGGTGCCGCCGCTGGCGCAGCGTGGGTAGCTTGTGCTGGTGGCGGCCGCGCGCGGGCACAGGGTGATGGTGTTGTTGCGGCTGATCGCTTCGGCGCGGGCCTGGACCATCGCGCCATAGAGCGCGGCGGCGGCGTCGCCGCGGGCACCGGACAGGAAGAAGCTGCGCAGGCCGGGACCGGCAATCGCCAGCAGCACCGCGGCGATCGCCACGACGATCATCAGCTCCAGCAAAGTGAAACCCCGTTGTTCGGACATGACCTGAACGGCATCGGCAAGTCGTCGGACGTTAGCCTGATTCCGGCCGCGCCGGAATTGCCACATCGCCCTGCCGGACCAGCGGCCCCGGCGCCCGGATGAAGGGCAGGCCGTAGGGTTCAGCGCGACCAGCAATCGCCGCCGACGGCACCCCCCGCGACGGGCAGGCGGCGGCCGGCCGAATCGATGCTCAGGCTGGCGCAAGTGCCGTCCTCGGCCTGACTGTTGACGGCGGTGGCGACCAGCCGGAAGCGGCGCGTGGTCGAGGCGGCGTCACCGGTTTCGAGGCTGATCTCGTACAGGCTGCGGTCATCGCGCGCCGCCTGCACTTCGCCACTGGCGGTGATCGCGTAGCGGCGCAGGCCGTTCATCGCGGCATCGGCGCCGGCCAGGTGGAAATCGAAGTTGATCGGATAGGCGCCGGTCTTCAGCAGTTCCACTTCCATCTTCGCCGCCAGATCGACCAGCGCTACGCGGGCCACGGCGCGATGCGTGCGCAACACGTGGCCGCGGTACGCGGGCAGCGCCAGCGTGGCCAGCAGCGCCAGGATCGCGACCGCGATCATCAGCTCGATCAGCGTGAAACCCGGGTGGCGGGCAGGGCTGCGAGGGCGGTGACGATCCATCAGCGGCCCGGCTTGAACACCCAGCCCGGCAGCACCGAGCCGTCCGGGCGGCGATGACGTTTCTGCTGGCGCTCGTCCGGGTTGACCAGGCCGGGATCGACATCGAGCAGCAGATCGCCATCGCCGGCCTGGCTGCCGCGGGCATCGGCGGTCAGCGAATAGCGGACCGGATCGATGGCCATGACCAGGCTCAGGCGATAGCGGTCGTCGTCATCGCAGCGGTGCGGATCGTCGGTGTAGCCGAGCACGGTCACGCTCGCGCCGAGTGGCGGATAGCGGCCGTTGCGGGCATAGAGGCTTTCCATGCGCTGCTGGGCGTCGATCAGGCAGGCGGCGCCGGCGTTGCGCGCCGACTTCTGCTGGTAGGACTGGTAGTTCGGCAGGGCGATGGCGGCCAGCACGCCGACGATCGCGATCGCGATCAGCAGTTCGATCAGGGTCATGCCGCGCGGGGAGCCGGATTTGACGGATTTCATTGATTTCGATGCGTCTGTCGCCAATCGATCTCGCCGGAGCGGATGCTGCCGGACACCCGGACATCTTGCTGTACCACGCTGCCGCGCGAGGTCTGTACGTTGACCGTGACCACAGCCAGACCGCTGCCATCGTCATCATCGATATGCAGCGACGGTGCCGAGCCGAGCCCCAGGCCGACATCGAGCACCCCGGCGCTGCTGTCGATCTCGGCATTGCTGACTGCGATCCGGCGCAGGCCGAACGCCGGTCGCTGGGCGCGCGCCGCGCCGGTCAGGTAGTTGAACCCGAACAGGCGGCTGTTGCCGTCGCCCGAACACAGCGAGGCCGATGGCGTGTAGCTGCTGGCGAACAGCAGGCCGTCGATCAGCGCCGTGCGGTTGATGCTGCGTTCGGCGGCCGTGGTCGGCGAGGTGCTCAGGGTGTAGCGCCAGCCGCCGGCGGCCACGATCGTGTTGACCAGTTCGATCTCGGTGCTGGCGCCGCTGACGCCGGATACCGCGCCGGATGGCGCGACCACCGCGCTGCTGGTGTCGACCAGATTGGCGAACGCCGGCGCAGCGCTGGCCGGCGCGTTGTCGATCAAACCGAACAGTGCCTGCTCGGCGCTGCTGGTCTTGTCGCCCGGTGCCAGGAAGCGGCCGGTGCCGGACAAGACCCAGCGGCGGCCACTGCGATCCTGGGTCAGCGACGGCGCCGCAAGCAGCGGCCGCCGGGTATCGAGCAGCAGCGCTGGTGTGCGCCAGCCGGAGGGATCGTTGCCTTCGCTATCGGCAAGCGCCGCCAGATTGAAATCGAGCTTGAACAGCTTGCCGGTCGGCGCCGCCGTGCTGCCGCCGGCGGTGCCGAAGTACAGGGCATCGGCGCGGAAATTCAGATCCCAGTCGACCGCCACCGGATCGCCCAGGAAGCTCTGCGCCGCGCCGGAGGTCAGCCCGTTGCCGAGATCGTAGGGGCCGTTGTAGATCAGCGCATCGGCGACCGGCGCCGAACTGGCAACCAGCCGCTTCAGATCGATGCTGAACAGAAAGCCGTTCTGCTCGCTAGTGGCGCTGGACAGGCGGGTCGGGCCGCTGCCGAACACCAGATACCAGCGGTCTTCGGCCGGCGGCGCGGCGCTGACAGCATTGCGGTGAGCGAACGCCGCGACCGCCGGTGCCGAGCTGGTGTAGCCGAGCTGGCCGTTGCGGTCCGTGTACTCGGCGATCAGCACCGGCGGTTGTTCCGGATCGGTGATGTCGAGCACGACGAAGGCCGAGCGCGTGCTCAGCGTGCTGCTGTTGCCAAGCCCGGTGGCAAAGTCGCTGAGCGCTGCGCGGTTGGCGCCAGCCGCATCGACACCAGGAATCGTCACCGGGCCGCCGCCCAGCCGCATGCCGACCACCAGCAGGGTGCCCCAGCCGTTCGGGTGGGTGGCGTCGTCGGCGAACACCCGGACATCGAAGGCGCGCGGCGAGCCATCCATGGTCCACAGATGGCCGTAGCGGGGATCGGCCAGCCAGCCCAGTTGCGGCAGCAGATTGAACGGCGCGTAGGCCCACAGCTCGCTGCCGAGCGGGTGCCCGGTGGCACTGCTGTCATCGCTGGGCGTGGTCAGGAAGCGCTGGGTCGAGGCCTCGTAGAAGCCGGCGTTGAAAGCGTGCAGCAGGCCATCGTTGGCCCCGACATAGACGACATTGCGCCGGCCGCGATAGCGGTTGAAGAACGCCGCGTAGGTGCGGTCGCCATAGATCAGGTCGTAGGACTCCGCCGGTGCGGCCACCGTCAGCGGCACCGAGTTGACGATGTCGCCGAGGCGAAGCACTTCGGGCCGGTCGTCGCCATCGTCATCGACCGTGCGCTTGCGCAAGCTCGGAAATTCCTCGCCACGGGTGTAGCGGATCAGCTTCGCTGCCGCCGCTGCGCTGCCGACATTGAGCAGGCCGTAGCGGCCAGCGCCGAAGCTGGCCGGGCTGAAGTCGACCTGTTCGCCGGCCTCGGCGCGGCCATCGAGATTGAAGTCGGCGAAGCTGAACAGATAGCGGCCGCGGTTCGCGGGTGCCGCGTAATCGCGCTGGGTGGAGACGTCGCTGACCGCCGACAAGGCGCGCCGCGCGTTCCAGATCGTGCGCAGCGTGCTCAGGTCGTCGATCACTGCGAACGAGTCCGGCGCGATTGCCGGGTTCGCCGAGTAGCGCCGGAAGCGGCTCAGGCGCTGCTCGGCGTCGTAGTACAGCTCGACCACCGGGTCGCCAGCCGTCGAGTAGTCGTTTTCATCGAGCTGGGCGTTGCCGTTGCCGTCCTCGCGCAGGCGGCCGTCGCGGTCGACGAACAGGGCCTGCAGGTTGCCGACCCAGCTGAGCTTGCGGCCGGCGCTGTCGCTGACGCCGACCTGGTAGCTGCTTTGGTAGACCGCGCCCGGGCCGGTGCCTGAGCCGGACAACACCGCCGCACTGCCGCCGCTGCCGCCACGCCGCAGGATGCTGTTGAACACCGCGCCCAGCCGGTCCTTGAGCCGGGCCGGATTGCCGAGCGCGTAGTAGTTGTCGGGAATGCAGTCGGCCCCGGCGGCGTCGCTGGCGTTGTCCAGGTGATCCCAGGAGGTATCAGTGCAAGTGGCCGCATGGGTGCCGGGCGAGGGCAGCGGTACGGTTGCGCCGGCCGGGTAGTCGTAGCCGCCGTACTTGGCGGCGTAGAACAAGGGCGATTCGAGGACTCTGCCCGGACCGGCGCCGGGCGTGAAGCTCGATAGCTTCGGCCGGGACCAGCGCTCGCTCGCGTCCTGCGGCTGGGCTGCTGCCAGCAGATTGCCGTCATCGCCACGTTGGCGACGGACCAGCCGCTGCGCGCCGTTGCTAGTCGCAGCACCCGAGATCGTGTAGCCGAGCAGCGCGCTGTCGGCCTCACGAGCGGCGATCAGCTCGACGCGCACCAGCACTTCGTCGTCACCGATGCTCCGGGTCAGTTGGCCGTCGGCGCTGCACAGCGCGGCCGAATCCGAGCCCGCGCAGATGTCCGGTCCCGCCGGCAGCTGCAAGTCCTGCGTACACGTCGCGCCGACGCACCAGCTCAGCATCTGCAGCAAGGTCCGTTGCTGGCTGCCGCCGTAAGTCGCGTCGCTCCAGGCGATCAGGAAGCTGCCGGCACGGCCGTCGTCGCTCAGCGCGTGGCCGTATTGCTGGCCGCTGGCCGAGCGGATCACGCCCGGCGTCATGCTGCCGTAGCTGCAGCTGTGCCACTGGCTGTCTTCGAGCGGCGGTGTCAGCAGCGGGCTGGCTTCGCAGGCCGGCGTGATGCTCAGCCGGCCGGCCGAAGTCGCCACCGGAATGCCGGGCAGTCCGCCGCTGAACTGCAAGCCGTAATTGCGTGCGCGCTGCTGGCCGGCCGAGGCGCGATCGGCGGCGCTGTCCGGCCGCAGATCGCCGATCCAGGCGCGGTGGGCGAGGCCGGCGATCAGATAACTGCCTTCGCGCGCCGGGGCTTCGGGGCAGATGCCGCGCGCCTGCGACAGCGGGCCGAGTGTTGTCACCGAGCAGCGATCGGCGTTGGTCGCCGGGCTGTTGCCGAGTGGCGTCAGGCCGATGCGGCCGAGCAGCGTTGCGCCGGCCAGCGACTCGTTGACGCCGATCGCATCGGTGGCGGCTGCGGCCGTTGTGGCCAGCATCGGCAGTGGCGGAATCTCGTCGCTGTCGAACGAAGGCGCGCCGCTGGCCAGCATCACCACGCTGCATTCGGCGCAGTGCTCGGTGTGGGCGTAGGCGTCCTGCCAGTTTGCGGTCGGCAAGCCGGGCAGGGCGCGGGCATCGTCGCCGGTGAAGGCGGTGGTCGGTGCCGCTGCGCCGGAGATGTAGCGAAGAATTTCTGCATAGATCTCGGCCAGCGGATTGCCCCGGCCGGTGCAGACGTTGCTGCCACTGCCCGGATTGTCGAGCACCGGCCCGCTGCTGCCGCGATTGATGGTGCCGGGCAGGCAGTCCGTGATTCCGGCATCGCCATCGGCCGAGCGGTAGCGGGCGATGCGCAGGCGATCGATGGTGTTGACGATGCCGGCCACACTATCGGCCGTGATGCAGAACTGGCCGCTGGCCAGATTGATCTCGTCGCCGGCGGCGCAGTTGCCATCGCCGTTGCCGACCAGCGGCCCTACATTGCGCCGCAACTGGCCGCCGGCACGCGGCTTCGCATAGCTGCCGGACAGCAGGCCGAATTGCAGTTGGCCGTCTTCGCCAAAACGCTGCAACTGGCCGGCCGGTTTCAGGCCGCTCGGGTACTGGCGGCAGAAGGTTTCGCGCTGAGTGGACGGCGCGGCTGGATCGCAGACTTCGACGCGGACCAGATACTCGCGCTCGCCAAGGCTGGCTGTCGCAAGCACCGGCTGATCCGATGAGCCGGACTCCTCGTTCCACAGGCATTCGCGAGCCTCGGCTGCAGCCCACAGTCGGAAGCTGCCGCGCGCCACGCGCAGTTGCGGCGCGGCGGTAGAGGTCGCCGAATCGGCATCGCCACCGGCCACGAAGCTGACATTGCAGAACGACAGACCCGGCGTTGCGGCGTCCTGCGTGAACGGCGTGTAGAGGTTGGCGTCGGTGCCGTCGTAGAACTTCGCCCAGGCGTGGAAATCGGCCGGCACATAGCTGCGTTCGAGCACCGTCGCGGTGCTGTTGTCGGTGCTGCGGTGGCCGCCGTAGAGCGCGGCGCGCAGCAGATCGAGCCGGCTCATGCTCAGCCAGTTGAGGAAGTTGCCGCTCCAGTTGCCGGCTGCGGCAGCGAGGCACTGATGCCGGGATTCGCCGCTGGCGGCAGCGGCAGCCTTGAACCGGCCACCGGCGTAGGCGTAGCAGAGCGCCGGGTCGAAGTAGCCGAGATAGTCGAGCCCGTTGCGGTAGCCGGTATCGAGCCGGCCGTCGCCGTCGAGATCGCTGCTGTCGTCATAGGCGCGCCGATGAAGCTGCTCGTCGATCGACAGGCCGAGCATCACGATCGGCACCGCGCTGGTGCCCGAAGTCAGCGGCTGGGCGTTGTAGCTGGCGGCCGTTTCAATCGACAGGCTGGCCAGGCTGTCGGCGGTGTTTTCCTGGGCGACGATCGCGCCCGGCAGCATCGCGACGCCGATCAGGCCAGCCAGCGCGGCGGCGATCCGCAGACTCCGCGCCAGCCTGTTCATCGGCCTGTTCATCGACCCGTTCATCGCCGCACCACGTAGCGGTAGACGGCAGCGGTGTCGGTGCTCGCTTCAGCGCCGTCACCGCGTTCCATGCCCCGGCTGCGCACGTAGAAGAAGGTCTGGCCGCCACCGCCGGCGACACCGATGCCGGCCCCGGCGTAACCGGCTGCCTGGGCCTGGCCGGTGCCGCTGCCGGCGCTGGTATGCAGGCGACGCACCGCCACTTCGCCGTTGATCTGCACGCCGAGCGTGCTGCGCAGATCGCGGCGGTAGATGGCGTCGGTGTCCATCGCGTTCGGGTCGAACGTCGCTTCGCTGTCCGGCTCGATGCACCAGTTGTCCGGGCCGTTGACGCCGTCGCGATTATTGATGGTGATGCCGGCCGGCAGCGCGGCGGTGAATGCGGCGTTCGGCACCTGGCCGCCGATAGCTGCCGGCCAGCCACCATTGCGGCACAGGCGATCGATCAGCGAGCCGACCTGGGTGCGCGCCGCTTCGGAGGCTTCGAAGGCTTCGGCGCGCAGCGCGTTGTTGCTGCCGGATTTCACTTCCATCCCGGTGCCGCGGATCGCCGCCAGCGCGACCAGGGTCAGCAGCACCAGAAAGATGATCGCCGTCACCAGCGCATAGCCATGGCGCTGGTCTTGGCTCTGGCCTTGGCTCCGAAGCCGGTGCCGGTTCATCCGCGCACCCGGTTGCGTAGCTGGATGTCCTTGACCACCAGGCGGCGCTGGAAGCGCGCGGCCTCGGCGCTGTACTTCAAGCTGCAGGCCGAGCTTGCCGGGCCGTAGCAGCGATCGGCGGCGATCGGGTATTGCTGCGTGTCGGTGTAGCTGTCCAGCTCGTCGCCGCGGGCGATGAACGCCACCCGGATGCTCAGCACCTGCTGCCAGTTGCTGATCTCGGCGGCGTTGCGATAAGCATCGACCAGGCCGTCGTCATCGCTGTCGACGCCATAGCTGAAGGTCAGCATCTCGATGCCGTCGACCAGTTGCTCGGCCTGCAGGCTGTCGCTCTGCAGACGCAGCATGTTCAGCGTCGGCACCGCGCCACGGCCGAAATCGATGTTGCGCAGATAGAACAGCAGGGTCTGGTACTGGTAGCTGAGCACGCCGTCCTCGGCGACGCCGGGGATGTCGACGCTGATCGCCCGCAGGCGGCTGGTGTCGTTGGTGACATCGAACAGCACCGCCCGCTGGCCGACCTTGGCGCGCAGGTAGTACTTGCCGTTCGGCTTCAGCGCATTGGCGGCACCGCTGGTGCCGAGCTGCGCTGTCGACACGGCGGCATCGGGATTGGCGTAGCGCACCGCCAGCACATCGCTGCCGCGCACGTAATCGCTGATACAGCCGGCTGGCAGGCCGACCGGTGCCGTGGCACCGCCGGCGTAGCCGTGAACGCCGCTGGTGGTGTCGAGAATCCAGGCGTGCTCGCAGCCGCCAGGGCCGTTGTAGAGCGGCGCGCCGATCAGGCTGACCTGGGTCGGCTCGACGCCGCCCCAGAGATCGGCCAGGCGCAGGTTGCGGCCGAAGTAATCGACGGCGATGCGGATGTTTTCCTGCATGCGGCTGGCGCTTTCCTGCACCCGATAGCCCTGTTTGGAGTTGATGAACACCTTGGCGACCCCGGCCAGCACCAGGGTGCCGAGCACCAGCGCCACCAGCAGCTCGACCAGCGAGAAGCCGGGGTTGCGAGAGCGGTTCAGCGAGCGCGTAACCCGGTTCATGGCACATACCCGAGGCGCAGGCAGCGCAACTGGCTGCGGCCGTCGCTGCAATCGGTGCCGGTGGCACCGGTGCGGGCGGCGTCCCAGTAGATGGTGACGACGCGCAGCGCGGTGTCGCCGCAGCCGGCCTCGCAGCTCACCGACAGCCGGCCGCCGGGCAGGATCGCCCTGGGCCCGTTCTGCAGGTTGGCGGTGTTGGCATCGGCCGACAGCTGCGCGTAAAGCATTGCCAGATCCCACTGCGCCTGCTGCTGCGGCGAGCAGCGAGCGCCGCTGGCACCGCAGTTGGCACTGGCCCGCGGCGCTTGGGCGGTGGCAGCCAGCAGGTAATCGCCGGCGATCACGGCCTGGCGGTTGGCGCGCATCCGTTCGATCAACGCCTGGGCCAGCGTCGAGGCCTGGGTGTACTGGTAGGAAATCAGGTTGTTGGCCAGCGCGGCGGATTGCAGGCCGGCGATGCCGAGCAGGCCGATCGCCAGCACCAGCACGGCGACCATGACCTCGATCAGGGTCAGGCCGTGGCAGCGGCTGCGGCCGCTCAGGTAAGCGGACATGCGGTGCCGCTGCTGTTCGGTGCCAGTGCCGGATTGCAGATCCGCGGCCGGCCGCCGGGGCTGATCACCACGCGGCGCTCGTAGGAGGAATCGCTTTTCGCGACCACCTTGAAATTGCCGAGCTTCGAGGTCTTGCCGAGCCCGTCGTAGCTCAGCGAGTTGGCATAAGCGCCGGCGCTGCTGCTGATCGCCGCGCAAGTCGACAGTGGCAGTTCGACCTTGAGCAGCGGCTCGGCAGCATCGCGCCGGCCATTGTCGTTGTCGTCGAGATAGATCAGATAGCCGCGATCCCAGCCGATCGTCGCAGCGGTGCTGCAGGCCGCGCCGTCGACGGTCTTGCACAACGCCACCGCGCGGTCCCTCTTCAGCGCTTCGCTGCGCGTGGCGAGCAGCACGGTCAGCATCGTATTGGCGCTGGTCACCGTGCAGTTCTGGCGCGCCATCGCGCCGAAACTGGGCAGGCCGACAGTCACCAGAATCGCGACCGCAGCCAGCACCACCATCAGTTCCAGCAGGGTGAAGCCCTTGGCGTGGACCGGTGGTTGCATGGGCTTCCTAGGCTCCGGAAAACCGGTCCGCGAGCGGGACCGTGGCCGGATGATAGCCGGGCGCTGCCGGCGATCAACGGCCGCATCTGCGTTGCCTGTGCGAATCCGTGCTGCAGATCACGCCAGCAGCTTGCTCGCCTTGTGCAAGGCCTTCGCAAGTTGCTCTAGGTCGGCCCGGTTGTTGTAGACCGCCAGCGAGGCCCGCACCGTGGCCGGCACGCCGAAGCGCGCCATCAGCGGCATCGTGCAGTGATGGCCGGTGCGCACGGCGACGCCGTACTGATCGAGGATGGTGCCGATGTCCTGGGCGTGACCGCTGTCCATGACGAAGGCGAGGATGCCGCCCTTGGCCTTCGCGGTGCCGATCATCCGCAAGCCGGGTACTTCGGCCAGCAGCGCGGTGCCTTCGACCAGCAAGGCATGTTCGTGGGCAGCGATTGCTTCCAGGCCGACCGAGGCGATCCAGTCCAGCGCAGCGGCAAAGCCGACCGCACCCGCCATATCCGGCGTGCCGGCTTCGAAGCGGTACGGCGCTTCGTTCCAGGTGCTGCCTTCGAAGCTGACGGTGCGGATCATGTCGCCGCCGCCATGCCAGGGCGGCATCGCATCGAGCAGCGCCCGCCTGGCGACCAGGCAGCCGAAGCCGGTCGGGCCGTAGGCCTTGTGCGCCGAGCAGGTGTAGAAATCGGCCCCCAGCGCCGGGAAATCGACCGCGATGTGGGCGATTGCCTGGGCACCGTCGACCAGCACCGGAATGCCGCGCGCCTTCGCCGCCGCGATCATCTGCTCGACCGGATTGATGGTGCCGAGCGAGTTCGAAACATGGACCACCGATACGAACTTGGTGCGCTCGTTGAGCAGCGCCGTCCAGGCATCGAGATCGAGCGAGCCGTCATCGAGCACCGGCGCAGCAACGATTTTCGCGCCCTTCTCGGCCGCCACCAGCTGCCAGGGCACGATGTTCGAGTGGTGCTCCATGCCGGTCAGCAGGATTTCGTCGCCCGGCTGCAGACGCGGCCGCAGGAAGCTGTAGGCGACCAGGTTGATCGCTTCCGTGGTGCCACGGGTGAAGACGATCTCCTCGCGGGCGACGTTGAACCATTGCGCAATGCGATCGCGCGCGCCTTCATAGGCGGTGGTCGCGCGTTCGGCGAGGTCGTGCACGGCGCGGTGGACGTTGGAATTCTTGTGCCGGTAGTAATCGTCGATCGCCGCCAGCACGCTTTCCGGCTTCTGGGTCGTCGCTGCGTTGTCGAGATAGGCGAGGCGGCCGCCTCGCACCGGCTCCGACAGGATTGGAAACTGGGCGCGGACTGCGTCGATATCGAAAGCCAGCGCGGGCTGGCCGGTTACGGGCGCGTTCATGCCTCGAAGTCCACGGTCAGTTCTGACGGCAGATGCAGCGCCGACTCGATGCGCGCACGCAGCGCCGGCCATTCGATGCGATCGAGGATTTCCAGCGCGAAGGCGCGCAGCAGCATTGCCCGCGCGGTGTCCTTGGCGATGCCGCGGCTGCGCAGGTAGGCGAGGGCCACTTCATCGAGCTGGCCCACCGTCGCGCCATGCGCGCACTTCACATCGTCGGCGTAGATCTCGAGGTCTGGCTTGGCGTTGACTTCGGCCTTGCGGCTGAGCAGCAGATTGGCGATGCGCTGCTCGGAATCGGTCTTCTGCGCGCCAGGCTGGACCACGACCTTGCCGTTGAACACCGCCTTGGTCTTTTCATCGACCAGACCGCGATAGTTCATGCGGCTGGTGCAATGCGCGGCGGCGTGAACGACCCGCACGTGGTTGTCGATGTGCGAATGTTTGGCCTGCGCGTAGAGGCCGGCGACCGTGGTCTCGGCCCCGGATTCGGCGAGCGCGATATCGAGATCGTGGCGGATGAAGCCGCCGCCGAGATCGATGGTCACTGCTTCGAACTTCGCATCGCGCGACAGCTTGGCGTCGATCCGCGTCATCAGCGTGCCGCCGGCTTTTTCGTTCTGGATGCGATACAGCCTCAGCCTGGCACCACGGCCGAGCCGCACATCGAAGAAGTGGGTCGCCAGCCGTTCACTGCCGTCGCCGCTGAAATCGAGCAGCACGGTCGCTTCGGCTTGGTCGCCGAGTTCGATCAGATGGCGCTGATGGCTCATCGAGGCCTGTAGGTCAGCGCGGCTGACGAACAGCACCTGCAAGGGCTTGTCGAGCCGGGTGCCGCGATCGAGCCGCAGGCGCAGGCCGCCGGACGCAAACGCCGCGTTCAGCGCATCGACGCCGGTCGTCGGCGGCGGCAGTTCGCAGGTATCGCTGTGCCAGCGCGAGGTGCTCGGCGCGTCCTGCAGGTGGCTGTTGATGTAGACCAGCGCATCGGCGTCCGGCAGCAACGCGATCGGCGAGACCTCGGCAGTCGTGACGTCCGGCTCGTAGTTCTGCTCGGCAAGCCGCGAAAGATCGCTGTAGCGCCAGTCTTCCTGATGCTTGTCCGGAAAGCCGGAAGCGAGGAAACGCGAGAACTGCACGCTGCGCGGCGCACGCTCGGCGGCAGTCAGCGCGTTGGCGTAGCGCTCGAATTGCGCCGAGTAGGTCGCCAGTTCATTGGGCTGGGCAGACACTTAAGCAGCCTCCAGCCAGCCGTAGCCTTTTTCTTCGAGTTCCTTCGCCAGTTCCGGGCCGCCGCTCTTGACGATGCGGCCGCGCGCCAGCACGTGGACGTAGTCAGGCTGCACATAGTCGAGCAGGCGCTGGTAATGGGTGACCAGCACGGTCGCGCGCGTCGGGCCGCGCAGCGCGTTGATGCCGTCGGCGACGATCTTTAGCGCATCGATGTCGAGGCCGGAGTCAGTCTCGTCGAGGATCATCAGACGCGGCTGCAGCACCAGCATCTGGAGGATCTCGTTGCGCTTCTTCTCGCCGCCGGAGAAGCCTTCGTTGACGCCGCGCGACAGCATCTTCGGATCGATCTTCACCAGCTTGGCGCGGTCACGCACCCAGGCCAGGAAATCGTTAGGCGCGATCTCGGTCTCGCCCTGGTGTTTGCGGCGCGCATTGATCGCAGCCTTGAGCAAGGTCATGTTGCTGACGCCGGGAATCTCGACTGGATACTGGAAGCCGAGAAAGATGCCTTCGCAGGCACGAATTTCCGGCTCCAGATCGAGCAGATTCTTGCCATCGAACAGCACGCTGCCTTCGGTGACTTCATAGCCTTCACGGCCGGCGATGACGTTCGACAGGGTCGATTTGCCGGAGCCGTTCGGGCCCATGATCGCGTGCACTTCGCCGGGTTTGATCGACAGGTTCAGGCCCTTGAGAATTTCCTTCTCTTCGACGCGGGCGTGGAGGTTGTTGATTTCGAGCATTGATGCAGATTGTCCTGATGATTGGTATTGCCATCCCTGGCGTGACTTCGAACTATTAGGCTGGCCCCGGCCCGGTCATCCCTGACCGGGCGTTCGCCATGTCCGCGAGCAGTGCTCGCAGACACGACTCACCCAACCGCCCCTTCAAGAGAAACCGCGAGCAGCTTCTGCGCCTCGACGGCGAACTCCATCGGGAGTTCCTTGAACACGTCCTTGCAGAAGCCGTTGACGATCATGCTGACCGCTTCTTCTTCGCCGATGCCACGGGCGCGGCAGTAGAACAACTGGTCGTCGGCGATCTTCGAGGTGGTCGCTTCGTGTTCCAGCGTCGCAGTCGGGTTGCGCACTTCGGTGTACGGGAAGGTGTGGGCACCGCACTGGTCGCCGATCAGCAGGGAATCGCATTGGGTGTAGTTGCGTGCGCCTTCGGCTGATTCGAGCACGCGGACCAGGCCACGATAGCTCTGCTGACCACGGCCTGCGGCGATGCCCTTCGACACGATCGTCGACTTGGTGCGCTTGCCGATGTGGATCATCTTGGTGCCGGTATCGGCCTGCTGGCGATGGTTGGTCAGCGCCACCGAATAGAACTCGCCAACCGAGTCATCGCCGCGAAGAATGCAGCTCGGGTATTTCCAGGTGATCGCCGAACCGGTTTCGACCTGGGTCCAGCTGATCTTCGAACGCGCGCCGCGGCAATCGCCGCGCTTGGTCACGAAGTTGTAGATGCCGCCCTTGCCGTTTTCGTCGCCCGGGTACCAGTTCTGCACCGTCGAGTACTTGATCTCGGCATCATCGAGCGCCACCAGTTCAACGACCGCCGCGTGCAGCTGGTTCTCGTCGCGCTGTGGCGCGGTGCAGCCTTCGAGATAGCTGACGTGGCTGCCTTCGGCGGCGATGATCAGGGTGCGCTCGAACTGGCCGGTATTGCGTTCGTTGATGCGGAAGTACGTCGACAGCTCCATCGGGCAACGGACGCCCTTGGGGATGTAGACGAACGAGCCTTCGGTGAACACGGCGGTATTGAGGGCCGCGAAGAAATTGTCGGCGAACGGCACGACGCTGCCCAGATACTTCTGCACCAGCTCCGGATGGCTCTTCACCGCTTCCGACAGCGGGCAGAAGATCACGCCGGCTTCCAGAAGCTTCTTCTTGAAGGTGGTGCCGACCGACACCGAATCGAACACCACGTCGACGGCGACGTTCTGCACGCCGGCGAGCATTTCCTGCTCTCTGAGCGGAATGCCGAGCTTCCGGTAGGTTTCGAGCAGCTTCGGGTCGACATCGGCCAAGGTCTGCGGGCCGTCCTTCATCGACTTCGGCTGCGAGTAATAGGAGATCGACTGGTAGTCGACCTTCTGGTAATCGACATGCGCCCACTCCGGCTCGGTCATCGTCAGCCAGCGGCGATAGGCCTTGAGGCGGAAGTTCAGCAGCCACTCGGGCTCCTCCTTCTTGGCCGAGATCAGGCGGATCACGTCCTCGGAAAGGCCCGGTGCGACCTTGTCGGCCTCGATGTCGGTGATGAAGCCGGCGCTGTAGAGCTTGCGGCTCGCAACCATCGCGGTCACGTCGCGGACGTTTGCTGCGGCGGAGGTCTGGGGGTTGGCTGCCATGGTGGTTGCTGGTCCCTGGTTCAAATCGAAAGTCGGTTCATTCATCAGCCGGATCATTCGCGGGCGGCGAAGACGTGCAATGGCACGGTCTTGCCGTACATGCGCGCGGTCTGGACACGCGGCGCGGCCATCTGCGCCAAGGTGACGGCGGACAGCGCCTGACGCACTGCTTCATCAATAAGACGCCAGTTCGAGCGGGAAGTGCAGCTGCCTTCGATCGTGCAACCGCCGCCGTGCTGGGCGCAGGCCGTGATCGCGATCGGCCCTTCAAGCGCCGAAACCACATCGGCCACGGTGATCGTTTCGGCGCCGCGGGCGAGGCGATAGCCGCCATGGGTGCCGCGCGTCGATACCACCAGCCCGCCCTTGACCAGCAGCTTCAGCAGCTTGGCAACCGTCGGCGCGGCCACGTGCGAGCGCGCCGCCAGTTCCTGCGCGTTCAGGCAGGCAGCCGGTTCCAGCGCCAGCGTGGTCATCACGAGCGTGCCGTAATCGGTGAGCTTGGCGATCTTGAGCATGTGGGCAGGAACCTCATCTGGTCCGATACGGGACCGAACTGGTGCGGATTATATCAGCGCGCGAACATCGCGCTGCGCGACAATGCCGGATCACCCGAAACCGCCACCAAACGAATGAGCGAAACCGCGAACTGGGCCAAGAACTGGGATGTCGCATCCGAGCACGTGCATCAACTGCCCGTGACCGTGCTGCCCGCCGATACCGACGAGATGGGCCACACCAACAACGTCGTCTATCTCGGCTGGCTGGAGCGGGTGGCCTGGAGCCATTCGCATGCGCTGGGCATGAACATGGAGCGCTATCGCGCGCTTGATGCCGGCTGCGTCGTCCGCCGTCACGAACTCGATTACCTGGCACCTACCTTCGTCGGCGAGGAACTGCTGCTCGGCACCTGGGTCATCGACAACGATCAGCGCATCACCATGTGGCGCGGCTACCAGATCATCCGGCCGTCCGATGGCAAGACGATGATGCGCGCCCGTAGCCTGTGGGTCTGCGTCGACATGAAGCGCGGCCGGCCGCGTCGTCAGCCACCGGAATTTCTGGCGGTCTACAAGCCGGTCCGAGATGGCAACGCGCCAGCTTATTGATCCGGCCATCCAATACTCGAACGTAAGTGGGCTGATGAATCGATCCGAGCACTTTCGAGCGGATGACGTATGGCCGGAGCAATAACAAAAACAATTTGATTTTATTATTGATTCGGCCACTTGCGCCCTGTCGGAAGAGTTCAAGTCTCGAATTCGAGCACCGCGTGTCGTTTCACTATTTCGTGGCCGAATCAATAACTCCTGGGGTCATGGTTGCGAA
>JAUXYM010000111.1 GCA_030694365.1 Nevskia sp.
GATGCAGGCCGGCGGTGGCGTACAGCCGGGGCTGATCGGCGCTGCGAGGGGCTTGTGCGAAAGCCAGCGCCTGTTCGTTGCTCGCCGCGCAGGAACCGGTGATGACGATCGCCCCGACGCCGGCTGCGCTGGCGCGGCTCAGGACGGCGTCGATGTCGGCAGCGAAGCTGTCGTGGGTCAGGTTGGCACCGATGTCGATCAGCCCATCAGATGGCAGCCAGCCTCACTTCGCCGGTTCCGCCGACGGCACCGCGAAGCAGCCATGACGCCACAGCACGATCTGCTCGACGGTCGGGGTCTGGCCCGGCGGTACCGATCTTTCGAGCATGTAGGTGATCTTGAAGCTGTCGAGCTGCTGCTGGCCGCTGTGCATGGTGTTCCAGTCGCGGCACAGCCAGCGGCCGTAGTGCGGGCGGTTGCTGGCGAATGCGGCGGACCAGCGCCGCTCCAAGTACTTGTGCCAGCGGATGTTCTTTCACGCGTGGGTGATTTACTCGGGTTTGTCTTAGCAAAATCAAGAATCCTGCCATGAGGCTGCGCCGGGTTGATCTTGTTCGGCGGGCTTTGCGGAGGTGCCGAGTCTGGGCGATAGCGAGATTCGGGAGCAACTAGACCGTCGAGTCAGGGCAGGGTCAACCAGCACGCTGCGGGGCGCACTTTTGTGTGACTTTCCCATGCGTTTGAAGAAAGTCACCCGCGCGACAGCGCGGAATAGTTCGATGAAGTTCAAAGAACAAAACAACGTTGCGCCAAGACCAGAAGCCAACCAATCAGGGCCGTTGCTTCAAGGACCGGCTTGACCATGACCGTGGAAGGCTGCGGCGGGAATGGACCGTGCTAAGCAGTGATGACTCACGCGGCTGGTGCCAGTGCCGCAGTGGCGTTGATGCAAACTGGCTGTGAAACAAGACCCTCTGCTTCAGGAAGATTTGCGTACATGACGATGCTCACGGTCGAACACACCACCGTTTATCGCTACGCCAAGCCGGTTGCGCTGCACGAGCATCGCTTGATGTGCCGGCCGCGCGACAGCCATGACCTGCGGCTGATCGAAACCGGTTTGACCATCACCCCGGCGGCGTCGGTGCGCTGGCTGCACGATGTCTTCGGCAACTCGATCGCCATCGCCAGTTTCGAGGGCGAGGCGACCGACCTGTCGTTCGTGTCGATGTTCCACGCCGAGCATTTCCCCAACGAGCCGCAGAAGCTGGAGGTCGAGGAGTACGCGCGGCATCTGCCGTTCAATTATTCGGTGCAAGAGATCGCTGATCTCGGCCGGACTTCGGAACGTCACTATCCGGACCCGCTGCATCGGGTCGATCTCTGGGCCAAGGCGTTCGTGCTGCGCGAAGGCAACCCGGAAACGCTCGATGTGCTGATGGCGATGAATGTCGCGATCAAGGAACAGTTCACCTATGCGCGGCGCGAGGAAATGGGCGTGCAGACGCCCGAGGAAACGCTCGACAAGAGCAGCGGTAGTTGCCGCGATTTCGCCGTGTTCATGATGGAAGCGGTGCGCAGCCTGGGGCTCGCTGCTCGTTTCGTGTCCGGCTATCTGTACGATGAAAGCCTGGTCGGGGTCGAGGTCGATGAGGGCGCGGCGGTGGTCGGCGGCGGTGCCACGCACGCCTGGATGCAGGTCTATCTGCCGGGTGCCGGTTGGGTCGAGTTCGATCCGACCAATGCCCAGTTCGGTGGCCGCCACCTGATCCGTGTCGCGGTGGCGCGCGATGCTTCACAGGCGGTGCCGCTGGCCGGCAGTTTCACCGGTGGCGCCGACGACTACCTGGGCATGACTGTCGACGTGAAGGTGTCGGTGGCCTGAGCAGTGCTGGTGGCGCGGCTCAGTCGGCCTTGCCTATCACCGTTTCATCGAGCGCCGCCAGCCGGGTGCCGAAGAACTGCAGGAAGGCGCGCACCCGGGCGCTTTTGCGCAGATCAGGATGGGTCAATACCCAAAGGTGCATGTCGGTGTTGTTAGCGGTGCCCGGCAGGCGTTCGAGCTTGGGATCGTCATGGCAGGCGAACCACGGCAGCGCGGCACAGCCCAGCTGCGAACTGACCGCCAACCGCAGCGGCGCGAAGCTGTCATAGCGCAGGCGGATTCTCGATTCCGGCACGTTCGCTGCCAGCCATTTGGCCTGATGCACGCGCAGCAGCGGGCCATCGAAACCCAGCCAGTCGTAGTCGGCGAGCGGCCGGTCGCGGCCGACCCGATCGAGATAGGCTTTCGCGGCATAGGCGGCGAAGCCGATGCGGCCGGTCTGCCGGCCGACCAGATGTTCGGGCGGATGCGCGGTGCCACGGATCACCACGTCGGCCTCGCGCTTCGACAGATCGACGATGGTGTTGGTCGAAGCGATATCGAGGGTCAGGCCGGGATAGGTATCGCGGAACTCGGCGAGCCAGCGGGGCAGCAGATGCAGGGCCACGGCTTCGCTGGTGCTGAGCCGCAGGTGGCCTTCCAGGCGGATATCGGTGCCTTTGATGCGACCCTCGACGGCGAGCGCCTCGCGCTCCATCTTTTCCGCCGCTTCGGCCAGGGCTTCGCCGGCCGGCGTCAGCCGGTAGCCGGCGCGCAGGCGCTCGAACAGGTGCACTTCCAGCGCCAGCTCCAGGGTTTCGAGGCGGCGATAGACGCTCGATGGGTTGACCGCCAGCAGCCGCGCCGCGCCGTTCAGGGTGCCAGCGCGGGAAATGGCCAGCACATAACGCAGATCGTCTCAGTTCATGGCAGCAGTCATCGCGGAAGCCTGCCGGTTGTCTTGCAAAATTGCAAAACTGGAATTCAGAAATCATGGCTTCTCGTGCGATTGGGCTGGACCTGCAGCTGGCGGAAAGCTGCCTTACGGCGTGCCGCGCAGCTTGAAGACCACGCCGCCGTCCTGCTGTTCGATCCAGGCGTCGACGTTGCGTTCGAGGATGTCCAGCGGCAGCGCGCCGGCACCGAGCACCAGGTCATGGAAGCCGCGGATGTCGAACTTCGGCCCCAGTGCCGCAGTGGCGCGGGCGCGCAGTTCCTTGATCTTCAGCTCGCCGATCTTGTAGGCCAGCGCCTGGCCGGGCCAGGCGATGTAGCGGTCGATCTCGTTGGTGATATCAAGCTCGGCGCGCGGCGTGTTGGCCTTGAAGAAGGCGATCGCCTGGTCGCGGCTCCAGCCTTTCGAGTGCATGCCGGTGTCGACGACCAGGCGCACCGCGCGCCACATCTCGTAAGTGAGCTGGCCGAACTTCGAATACGGGTCCTGGTACAGGCCGATCTCCGGTCCGAGGCTTTCCGCGTACAGGCCCCAGCCTTCGACGAAGGCGGTGAAGGCAATCTGGCTGCGGAACGCCGGCAGCGCGCCGCCGGCGTCGCGTACCAGCTCCTGCTGGAGCGCAATCTGCAGGTGGTGGCCGGGCACTGCTTCGTGCGCGGTCAGCGCTTCCTGTTCCCACTTCGGCCGCGAGCCGGGCCTGTGGAGATTGGCGTAGAAGTTTCCGGCGCGGGTACCGTCGGCGGCACCCGGCTGGTAGTACGCGGTGTGGGTATCCGGCGCATTGGCGGCCGGCACCGCACGCACGCCATAGGGCAGGCGCGGCAGCTTGCCGAACAGCTTCGGCAGCTCCGGATCGATGCGCTTGGCGATGTCGCGATAGCGGCTCAGCAGCGCCTGGCCGTCGCGATGGAAGAACTTCGGATCGGTCCGCAGATAGGCGAAGAAGGCCTGCAGATTGCCGCGGTAACCGACCTGCTTGCGGATCGCTTCCATCTCTGCACGGATGCGCGCGACCTCGCGCTGGCCGATGTCGTGGAACTCGTCCGGCGTCAGTTGCGTGGTGGTGCTGGCGCGTACCGCGTAGGCATAGGCATCGCGGCCTTCAGGCAGTTCCGAAGCGCCGATCGAATCGCGGCAGTTCGGCAGGTATTCCTTCGCCACCACGTCCTTCAGCCGCTGCCAGGCGGGCAGGGCGCTGTCGCGGATCGCGGCTTTCGCGGCGTCGGCCAACGGGGCGCGCTGGTCCTCCGGCACGCTGCTGGCGAACTTCAGGAACGGCGCGTACAGCGGGCTGGCTTCGGGCTTCTTGACCAGTTGCCGGTCGATCTGCGCCGGCACCCGTTTCATGATCACCTTGGGCACCGTGCGGCCTTCGGCGAGGCCCATGCGCAGCAGGACGATGCTCTGGTCGACGGCAGCGTCAAGGCCGCGAATGCGGCGGATCCAGTTCTCGTAGTCGCGCACGGTCTCGAACTGCAGCGCTTCGGCGAGCTGGTCGGAGGTCTGCACGCCGCCGAGATGGTTGATCGGCAGCAGATGGCCGCGATAGCGATAGGCCTCCAGCTCGCGTTCGAGCTGCTGGCGGTAGAGATCGAAATTCAGCTGGGCGGCCGGCGTCAGCCGTTCGCGATCGAGCTCCAGCAGCTTCTGCAGCGCTGCCGAATCGTTGCCGTTGCGGGCGTCGACCGCCTCCAGACTCATATCGGTCCAGCGATCGTCGTAACGGTGGTCGCCGGTCAGCGAGGCTTCCTCGGGGTGATCGACCAGCCAGCGCTGCCATTCGCTTGCCAGCAGCGCAGTCAGCCGCTGCGCCGGATCGCCCTGGGCGGGTGCGGTCAGCGCCAGCACCGCCGGCGGCACCGGCTGGACCTCGGGCTTGGCGGCCTTGCCAGCACAGCCGGCCAGCAGGACCAGCGCGGCGATCGACGAGCAATAGAAAGCTTTCAACGAATTCCCCAATGGATGATGCGTGGTCGCTGAACTCGGCAGCGGCTCACTCGATGTTCAGTTTCTTGATCCGGTAGCGCAAGGACCGGAAGCTCATGCCGAGCAGGGCTGCGGCCCGGGTCTTGTTGTAGCGCGCCGTCGCCAGCGCTTCGACGATCGCCCGGCGCTCGATGTCTTCCATCTGGCCTTCAAGATCCTGGCCCGAGGCAGCAGCGGCAGGGGCGGCGACCGGCGGCGAGCAGTCGCCGCGCAGTTGCAGATCGCCCGCCTCGATGGCGCTGCCGTCGCTGAGCGTGACGGCGCGCTCGAGGACGTTTTCCAGCTCGCGGACATTGCCCGGGAACGGGTGCTCGCAGAGACGGGCGAGGGCGGCGGCATCGAGCGTCGGCGTCGTCGCCAGGCCATTGCTTCGGGCCAGCCGGACCAGGATCGCCTGGGTCAGCAGCGGGATGTCGTCGCGGCGCTCGCGCAAGGACGGCGTGCGTACCTCGATGACATTGAGCCGGTAATAGAGATCCTGACGAAAAGTGCCGAGCGCCAGCAGCTGGCTCAGATCCTTGTGGGTCGCCGAGATCACCCGGACGTTGACTGACACTTCGGTCTCGCCACCGACCGGCCGCACCGCGCGCTCCTGCAAGGCGCGCAGCAGCTTCACCTGCATGTGCAGCGGCAGATCGCCGACTTCATCGAGGAACAGCGTGCCGCCTTCGGCCGCCTGGAACAGGCCGGCCTTGTCGCGCGTGGCACCCGTGAAGCTGCCTTTCAGATGGCCGAAGAATTCGCTTTCCATCAGCTCGGCCGGAATCGCTCCGCAGTTCACCGGCACGAACGGCGCATCGGCACGCGGGCTGCGGGTGTGGATGAGCCGGGCGACCAGTTCCTTGCCGGTGCCGGATTCGCCGGTGATGTGTACCGGCGCCTGGCTGCGCGCGAGACGATCGATCAACGCCCGCAGCGCGTCGATCACCGGCGTGTTGCCAAGCAGGCCGCCGTCATCCGCCTTGCGTTCGCGCTTGAGGCTCAGCGCGGTATCGATCAGCTTGCGCAACTGGCTCAGATCGATCGGTTTGGAGACGAAGTCGAAGGCACCGGCCTTCAGGCTTTCGACCGCCGCCTGGGCGCTGCCGTAAGCGGTGATCACCGCGACTGGCAGGCCCGGATGCTTCTTCTGGATGTGGCTGACCAGCTCGATGCCGTTGCCGTCGGGCAGGCGCATATCGGTCAGGCACAGCTCGAAGCTGTGCTCGGCCAGCAGTGCCCGCGCTTCGCGCAGGCTGCCGGCGGCGCGAGTGCCTAAGCCCATGCGCAGCAGGGTGATTTCGAGCAGTTCGCGGATGTCGGCTTCATCGTCGACGATCAAGGCTTGTGCGGGGGCTTTGCTCATGAACGAGTCGGGACGGAAGTAAGCGCTGCTTCGCTGGCTGCGAACACCAGCCGGAACTGGGTTCCCCGCATACCGGGCACATGCGATAGACGTGCTTGATTGTATTCACATATTTCCCGCGACAAATACAGCCCCAGGCCGGTGCCGCGACGGGCGGTGGTAAAGAACGGTTCGAACAACTGCTCGCGCACCTCGACCGGAATGCCGCGACCGTCGTCGATGATGTCCAGATACGGCCGCTGGCCCGGGCTGAGCCGGCCGGCGCTCAGCCGCACGCCGATCGGAGCTGGTTCGATGCCGTCGTCGGCACCTGCTCCGGTCTCGACTGCGCCATGTTCGAAGCTGTTCTGCCACAGGTTGTGCAGCACCTGCTGCAACTGGCCCGGATCGAAGCGGACGCTGAGGTGCTCTGGAATCGTGTCGATGCAGATCGCCCGCGCACCGTCCGGGCAGCTTTCGGCCCAGGTCGCGATGCAGCGTTCCAGGAAGCTGCGCAGCAGCAGGTTCTGCGGCACGGCGGCATCGCGGCGCGACAGGCGCAGCACGTCTTCGACGATCTTGTCGATCCGCACCGTGTGGCGCTGGATCATGTCGAGCAGGTGCCGATCCTGCTCGGGCAGCGCCGGTGATTCGGCCAGCAACTGGCCGGCGTGGCGGATCGCCGACAGCGGATTGCGGATCTCGTGGGCGATGCCGGCCGACAGGCGTCCGAGCGCGGCCAGCTTCAGTTGTTGCGCCTGTTCGCGCACCCGGGCGGCGTCGTCGAGCAGCACCAGCACCGGTGCCCAGGCGTTGTGGCCCAGGCGCGTGAAGCGCGGCAGCAGATCGGCACCGCCGGGGCTCAGGGAAATCGGTTCGGGATCGAGGTTGGGCGCTTCCAGCCAGCGTTGCAGGGCCCGGGCGAGCGCGGGCACGGCGGTGATCAGTGACTGGCTGTCGATGCCGGGGCCGGTATCGGGACCGGCCAGCAAACGCCGGCTGGCAGCGTTCTGCAGGCGCAGGCGACGTTCTTCGTCGATCACCAGCACCGCCGTGTCCATGCTTTCGATGATCCGCTCGTTGATCCGCGACAGGCTGGCCAGATCGCTGCCGAAACGCGCCGCCAGCGCTTCGCTCTTGCGCGCGCGCGCAGCCACCGCACCGGCACCGAGCGAGGTCACGAACAGCATCAGGCCGATCAGGCCGGCATTGGTCAGATCGGCACCGTCGATGCGGTTCATCGACTGGCGCAGGAACTCGGCAGCGAACACCGCGAAGGTGGCGAGCGCGGCGTGCAACAGGCCCAGGCGCAGCGGCAACACCAGACTGCAGCCGACGGCCGGCGTGATCAGCAGCACGCCCAGGCCGGACGAAGCGCCATGGGCGGCAACCATCAGCAGCAGGATCGCCAGCGCATCGATGAAGAACGCCAGATGCGCGTGTACGCCGCTGGACGGAAAGCGCTGATAGGTGGCGATCAGCAGCAGCAGCGCCGGCAGCGCATAGGCGGCGACGATGCGGAAGAACTGGCCTGGCTCCGTGTGATCAAAAATCCAGCTGCCGAGTCCGAGGAAATGGACGGCCAGCAGCAGCGCGATCAATACCAGCCGGTAGACGGCCAGCGTTCGCAGGATTCGCCAGTCCTCGGGATCGACGAAGGGATCGCGAACCAGGCTGGCCATGATCCGGCCGCAGCCTCAGCGGCGGCTGTCGATCACGGCCGCTGCTCGCAGGCACCGCAACGCTGGCTCGGCGACAGCGTGTTGGACGGTAGATAAGTGCCGCAGCCTACACAACGCGCCATTGGCTCGAAGCGCTCCGGCGGTGGTGCCTTGCGTTGATGGTTCTGCAGTTGCCAGCGGATATAGCTGCGGTAGAGCAGCCAGCCTACGGCGACCAGCAGCAACACCCGGATGAGGAATGACATGAACGCGCCTTGACTTGTGAGCTGACAAGGCTGGGAGTGTAGCGGTGCAAATGCTTTGCCTGCATCGAATGATTCAGGGAGAATGCGGCCCGCAGCCGTCCGGCTGTATCAATTCCGCACAGGCGCCCGGCGCAGATTGTGACCGGGGCCATTGCAATCCTTAATTGGGGGAAGCATGAACCTGCACGAGTATCAGGCGAAGGAAGTGTTTGCGCGCTACGGCATTCCGGTGCCACAGGGTGGCTTGGCCACCAGCCCGGAACAGGCCCGAGCCGTCGCCAAGCAACTCGGCACGGAAAAGGTCGTGGTCAAGGCGCAGGTGCACGCAGGCGGTCGCGGCAAGGTCGGCGGCGTGAAGTTGGTCAGCGGTGCCGATGCGGCTGAAGAAGCAGCCAAGGGCATGCTCGGCAAGATGCTGGTCACCAAGCAGACCGATGCCAAGGGTCTGCCGGTCAATTCGGTCTGGGTCGAAAAGCCGTCGAATATCGTCCGCGAGCTGTACGTGTCGGCGCTCGTCGACCGCACCAGCGAATGCGTGATCCTGATGGCCTCCGCCGCCGGCGGCATGGACATCGAGGAAGTGGCCGAGCACACCCCGGAAAAGATCAAGACCGTCACCGTCAACCCGGCGGCCGGCTTCCAGGCCTACCAGGCGCGTGAACTCGGCTTCTTCATGGACCTGACCAAGGACCAGGTCGACCAGTTCACCAAGATCATGGCCGGCGTCTACAAGATCGTCACCGAATGCGATGCCAGCATGGTCGAGATCAATCCGCTGATCGTCACCGCCGAAGGCAATGTCTTTGCCCTCGATGCCAAGCTGAATTTCGACGACAACGCGCTGTTCCGCCAGAAGGCGATCGCCGAGATGCGCGATGGCTCGCAGGAAGACGAGCGCGAACGCGCCGCTGCCAAGTTCGATCTCAACTACGTGACTCTGGAAGGCGACATCGGCTGCATGGTCAACGGTGCCGGTCTGGCCATGGCGACCATGGACATCGTGAAATTGCACGGCGGCCAGCCGGCCAATTTCCTCGACGTCGGCGGCGGTACCACGGCGGAGAAGGTCACCGAAGCGTTCAAGCTGATCACCGCCAGCCCGGAAGTGAAAGCGATCTTCATCAACATCTTCGGCGGCATCGTCCGCTGCGATCTGATCGCCGAAGGCATCATCGCGGCGGTCAAGCAGGTCGGCCTGAAGATTCCAGTGATTGCGCGCCTGCAGGGCACCAACATGGAAAAGGGCCAGGCGCTGCTGCGCGAATCCGGCCTCGCCATCACGCCGATTTCCGATCTCACCGAGGCGGCCAAGGCCGTCGTTGCAGCCAGCAAGGGTTAAGACAGAGCCATGAGCATCCTGATCAACAAAGACACCAAGGTCATCTGCCAGGGCTTCACCGGCAAGCAGGGCACCTTCCACTCCGAACAGGCGATCGCCTACGGCACCAAGATGGTCGGCGGTGTGTCGCCGGGCAAGGGTGGCAGCACCCATCTGAGCCTGCCGGTGTTCAGCACCGCGCATGACGCAGTCAAGGCCACCGGCGCCGACGCGACGATGATCTACGTGCCGGCCCCCGGCGC
Source organism: Nevskia sp. (assembly GCA_030694365.1). Classification (GTDB taxonomy): domain Bacteria; phylum Pseudomonadota; class Gammaproteobacteria; order Nevskiales; family Nevskiaceae; genus Nevskia. Next base: position 9,578 of record JAUXYM010000111.1, read on the forward strand.
GGCCGACGCGATCCTCGAAGCGGCCGACGCCGGCATCAAGGTCATCATCTGCATCACCGAAGGCATTCCGGTGATCGACATGGTCAAGGTCAAGGCCGCACTCAAGGCCTATCCGGACGCCGTGCTGATCGGTCCGAACTGCCCCGGCGTGATCACCCCGGGCCAGTGCAAGATCGGCATCATGCCCGGCCACATCCACAAGCCGGGCCGCATCGGCATCGTCTCCCGCTCGGGCACGCTGACCTACGAAACCGTGCACCAGACGACCCAGAACGGCCTCGGTCAGTCGACCTGCGTCGGCATCGGCGGCGACCCGGTGCGGGGCTTGGGCTTCATCGACGTGCTGAAGCGCTTCGAAGCCGATCCGGAAACCGACGGCATGATCATGGTCGGCGAAATCGGCGGCTCTTCGGAAGAAGAAGCGGCGGCCTACATCAAGCAGTACATCAAGAAGCCGGTGGTTGCCTACATCGCCGGTGTCACCGCACCGGCCGGCAAGCGCATGGGCCATGCCGGCGCGATCATCGCCGGCGGCAAGGGCACGGCGGATGAAAAGTTCGCGGCGCTCGAAGCGGCCGGCGTCAAGACCGTCCGCTCGCCGGCGGACCTCGGTGCGGCGATGAAGTCGCTGCTCTGATCTTCAGCCGCAGGTCGTGAACGGGAAGGGCGCGAGCGATCGCGCCCTTTCTCGTTTACCGTCAGCCAACACTTTTCGCTGCACAGGAATTTTCAATCGATGAACAAGCCGCTGGTCCTCGCTGCCGCCCAGCTGAACCTCTGGGTCGGCGACATCGACGGCAATGTCGCCAAGATCATCGCGGCGGCCGCCAAGGCCCGCGATGAATTCGGCGCCCAGCTGGTCGCCACGCCGGAGCTGTCCCTGCTCGGCTATCCGCCCGATGACCTGCTGCTGCGCACGGCGCTGCCGCAGGCGATCGCCGCCGGCCTGGCTTCGGTGGCGGCAGCCTCGAATGGCATTCACATCGTGGTTGGCCATCCGGAGTTCGTCGACGATGCCGGTGGCCGTCGCACCTACAACGCGGCCTCGGTCTATCGCGACGGTCGCCTGGTCGCCCGGGCCCGCAAGCAGTTGCTGCCGAATTACGGCGTGTTCGACGAACGCCGCCATTTCACGCCGGGCGCGCCGAACGCGACGGTGTTCAAGCTCGATGGCCTGACCGTCGGCCTGTGCATCTGCGAGGACATCTGGGGCCCCGGTCCGACCGCGCGCGCCAAGGCGGCCGGTGCCGAACTGCTGCTCAACATCAATGCCTCGCCGTACAACATCGGCAAGCCGGACGAGCGTCGCGCGGTGCTGCGTCAGCGCTTGGCCGAGCAGGATTTGCCGATCCTCTATGTCAATTGCGCGGGCGGCCAGGACGAGCTGGTGTTCGACGGCGATTCGCTGGCCATCGATGCCAAAGGCTCGCTGGGCTTCGAAGCGCCGCTGTTCGATGAAGGCGTTTTCCCGCTGACCATCACTCGCCACGACGGTGCGCTGGTCTTCAGCGGCGAGCGACGGCAAGCGTCATCGAGCGTCGCCCAGGTCTATCGCGCGCTGGTGCAGGCGACCCGCGACTACGTCAACCGCAACGGTTTTCCCGGCGTGCTACTGGGTTTGTCCGGCGGTATCGACTCGGCGCTGGTCGCAACGATTGCTGCCGATGCCCTTGGTGCCGATCGGGTCTGGGCGGTGTCGCTGCCATCGCGTTACACGATGGACATGTCCAATGACGATGCCCGGTTCGAAGCCGAAGCGCTCGGCATCCGCTATTCGGTGCTGCCGATCGAGCTGCCGTTCGAAGCGTTCACCGAGACCCTGGCGCCGATCTTCGGCGACCGGCCGATCGATCTCGCCGAAGAAAACATGCAGTCGCGCTCCAGAGGCGTGCTGCTGATGGCGCTGTCGAACAAGTTCGGGCCGGTGGTGCTGACCACCGGCAACAAGAGCGAGATGGCGGTGGGCTATTCGACCTTGTACGGCGACATGTGCGGCGGTTTCGCGCCGATCAAGGACGCCTACAAGGGCCTGGTCTACGAGCTGTCGCGTTATCGCAATTCCTTGGCGCCGGCTGGCAAACCGGTGATTCCCGAGCGGGTCATCGAGCGTCCGCCGAGTGCCGAGCTGAGGCCGGACCAGAAGGACTCGGATTCGCTGCCGCCTTACGAGGTGCTCGACCCGATACTCGAAGCCTATGTCGAGCGGAGTTTGTCGATCCCCGAAATCGTTGCCATGGGTTTCGACGAAGCGACGGTGCGCCGCGTTGCCGGGCTGGTGCGGCGTTCCGAGTACAAGCGCCGCCAGGCACCGCCGGGACCGAAGATCACGCCTTGTGCCTTCGGGCGCGAGCGGCGTTATCCGATCACGGCGGTCTACGGCGATCGCTGAGCTTTGCGCTGAACTGAAGGGCTGAAACGAAAAAGCGCAGCCTGGACGGCGCTTTTTCTGCGGCGATCAGTTCGCTGCGGGAGGGGAGTACGGCGGCGGTGCGGGTTGGATCACCGGGGCGTCGGCAGCCGGGGCAGCCTCCGGCGGGCTTTCGTTGGCGGCCGCTTCCGGTGCCGGGGCGCTGCTTGCGGCCGGCTCGGCTTTCTTGTCGTCGCCGATCGTGTAGGTCTTGTTCAGAAAATCGAACAGGCCGGCCTTTTCCTGCTTCTCGGCCGGTGCCGCAGGGCTGGCGACGGGTGTCCTGGTCGCTTCCGCTGCGGCCGGCGCGGGCTTGGCGGCGACGCTTTCACTGAACACCGGCGGCACATTGATCACGGTCGGCTCGCCGCTATACGGGCCCGTGGTCAGTGACGCTGCATCCGGCTGATTGGCCGACGAGGGGTTGGCAGGCTGGGCGCTGGGTGCAGTGGCAGTTGCCGGGGCTGCTGCATCGGCCGGCTTCGCTTCCTTGCTGTCGATCGTGTAGGTCTTGTTCAGCGATTCGAAGTAACCGCCGATCTTCTCGAAAAGACCTTTCGGAGCTTCGCTGCTCAGTGCCGCCGGGGCCGCAGCGGCATCGGGTGCCGCTGCGGCTGGCGCTGCCGACGGCTGATCGCTGGGCAGCGTGACAATCGTGCGCGGGCCCGGTTTCGGTTTCGGCGCGTTGGCCTGGGCGATCGACTCGGCATTGTTGGCGATCAGCAGATCGAGGTCGGCCAGTTGCGAGGTCTGGCCGAGCTTTTCATAGCTCAGCTTCAGCAGCGTCAGCGCTTCGACGGTCGCCGGCGCGCCGGGATATTCGGCAATCAGGTTCTCGGCGCGCTTCGACACCGCCACCCAGGCTTGACGTTTGACATAGAAGCGGACGATCGACAGCTCATGCGTCGCCACCCGGTTGCGCAGGTAGATCATCCGCTTGCGGGCATCGCCAGCGTAAGGGCTGTTCGGATAGCGCTGCAGCAGCACCGCGAAATCGTCGTAGGCGCGGCGTTCGCCGGTGACGTCCTTCTTGCTGGAGTCGATCGGCAGGTAATCGCTCAGTGCCTGCGTGCGGCTGGAATTGATCAGCCCTTTCAGGTACTGGACGTAATCGGCGTGGGGGTGGCGCGGATGCTCGCGGATGAAGCGGTCAGCGGCCAGCAGCGCTTCATCCGGCGCGAAGCTGCGATACTGGACGAAGATCTTCTCGAGTTCGGCCTGGGTCGAATACTCGGTGAACGGGTAGCGGGCAATCAGCTGCGAGTAGCGGGTCAGCGCAGTCTCGTTGTCCGACGACACCATCGCTTCATGGGCGCGTCGGTAATACGCCGCCGCCTCAAGCTTCAGGACTTGCTCGGACTGGGGCGTGCTGCCGGCAGGACCGACTTCGGCACCGGGCCGGAATGGATTGTCCGGCCGGTCGGATTTTTCGCCTTTCGAGGCGCATCCAGTTGCGAGGGCCGCCAGCGAGGCGAGGCAGATAACGCGCAGCACGCGCGTTGCGGGCGAGCCGCAGGAAGAACGATCGATCATTACGCGGAGCATCAGCACGTTGAGTCAAAAAATGAGTATAGCCGATGGCTGTCAGGCCTCGTCGCAGCGCCAATCCCTGTTGGGGGCCCTGCGTCGGGCCCTGCATCGAGCGGCACGATCATGAGCCAGGCAGAGCAGGTGCGGGTGCCTGATTTCCTCCATGGACAGCGCTTGGACGCCGTGGCGGCGCAGTTGTTCCCGGCCTGGTCCCGTGGCCGGCTGAGAAGCTGGATCGAAAGCGGCGCGCTGATCATCAACGGCGCGCCGGCCGAGAAGGCACGGCAGCCGGTGGCCACCGGCGACCTGCTCGATCTGACTGTCGACGAACAGCCGCTGGCCAGCAATGACCGGCCGCAGGCGATTCCGCTGGAAGTGGTCTACGAGGACAACGACATCGCGGTGATCAACAAGCCGCCGGGCCTGACTGTCCATCCGGGTGCTGGCCAGGCCGATTCGACCATGCAGAACGCGCTGCTGCATCGCTTCCCGAAGACCGAACTGCTGCCGCGTGCCGGGCTCGTGCATCGGCTCGACAAGGACACCAGCGGGCTGCTGATCGTCGGCCTGACCCTGATCGCCTACACGCGGCTGGTGGCGGACATGGCAGCGCGCGATATCCGCCGCGAGTACGACGCGCTGGTCAACGGTGCGGTCACTGCCGGCGGCACGGTCGATCAGCCGATCGGCCGCGATCCGCGCAATCGCCTGAAGATGGCGGTGGTCGAAGATGGTCGCCCGGCGGTCACCCACTATCGGGTGCAGGAGCGCTTCGCCAATCACACCCTGCTGCGCGTGCGTCTGGAAACCGGCCGCACCCACCAGATCCGCGTGCACATGGCGCAGATCCTTCATCCGATCGTCGGCGATGCGGTCTACGGCGGCCGTATCACCCGCGGCCGCAACATCGAGGAAAGCCTGCGTCTGGCGCTGAACGGCTTTCCGCGTCAGGCGCTGCATGCGCGGCACCTGGAACTGGAGCACCCGATCAGCGGCGAGGAGATGGCGTTCTCGGCCGAGGCACCGCCGGACATCCAGCGCCTGCTCGATCGTCTGCGCGCTGACGCCAGCCAGTCCGTGGTGCGATGAGCCTGCGGCCGATCATTCCTGATTGGCCGGCACCGGCGTCGATACGCGCTGCGTTCACGACCCGCGACGGTGGCACCAGCAGTGGGCCACACGCCGGCCTGAATCTGGGCCGCAACTGCGGCGATGATCCGGCCGCCGTTGCCGAAAATCGCCACCTGCTTGCCGAGCATCTGGGCCTGCCAGCGGCCCCGGAATGGTTGCGTCAGGTGCATGGCACGCGAGTGCTGAGCCTGCCGCAGGGGCACCCCGAACCGGAGGCCGATGGGGTCTTCACCACGCAGGCGGATGTCGTCTGCGCGGTACAAGCCGCCGACTGTCTCGCCGTGCTGTTCTGCGATCGGGACGCCAGCGTGGTCGCCGCCGCGCATGCCGGCTGGCGCGGCCTCTGCGCCGGCGTGCTCGAAGCCACCGTCGCTGCGCTACCGGTCGCTCCAGAACGGCTCATGGCCTGGCTCGGCCCGGCGATCGGCCCGGAAGCGTTCGAGGTTGGCGCTGAAGTGCGTGCGGCGTTCGTCGCCGTCGACCCGGCAGCGGCGTCCTGCTTCACGCTGGGGGCTCAGCCGGACAAGTATTGCGGCGATCTGTTCGCGCTGGCTCGGCAGCGGCTGGCACGAGCGGGTGTCACCGAGGTCTACGGCGGCGGCGTCAGCACCTACGCCGATCCGGAGCGTTTCTATTCGTTCCGCCGCGATGGCGTCTGCGGGCGGATGGCGGCGCTGATCTGGATCGATTGAGAAAAAGCCCTTGTATGTTGTTTTTGCTGTCCCCGCTTCTCCCGGAGGGAGAAGCAACCGTGGTGTTTTCATTCGGGCATCGTAGCGGTCCTGGCGGCCATCAATGGTGGTAGTCCAGCAGCTCCATCGTCACTTCGCCACCGACGATCTGGGTGGTTTCCAGCGGCTCTTGGCGAAGCAGCTTGATCAAGCCGACGCCGGGCGCGTACCACTCGGTATGGCGAACCACGACTTCCGATGCGCCGAGGCGCGGATCGGCCAGCACGTTGATCGGCGCATCGCCTTCCACTTTCAGGCAGTTCCTGAAGGTGCCGGCAGCCACCGTCACTTCTTCGCTGATCGAAGTCACCGTCATCAACAGCGTGAAGCGCACCGAATCGTGATGCAGGAAACGCTCGCGGAACGGCACGGCGCGTTCGAGGATGAACGGCTGGCTGGGGCTCTCCCAGCGATCGCCGAGCTTCGGCGCGATCGGCATCACGGTACGCGGCACGGCGTCGTTGCGTGGCTCGAATTCCACAGTGGTACGCAGGCCGGTGCGGACGATGTTCTTGTCGTCCAGTTTCAGCCAGTACTCGCTGCCGAGACTGTTGCGGCGCAGGTAATAGGTTTCGCCGTTGCGTTCGCGCGCGCCGGCATTGCTCATCTCGAAGTGCGCGGTCCTGGTGCCCAGTGGATTCGCCTCGATCAGTTCGTAGGTCCAGCTGCGGCCCTTGTCGAGCGGGAAGTAGCTCGGCGATGGGCCCTTGCTGCAGCCGGCCAGCAAGGCAGCCGCTGCTGCAAATGCCAGGGTGATTCGGCAAGCGAGGCTCATCGCGTGCCTCACTTTTCCGGCAGCGCCGGATCGGGCAGATCGTCGAGCGTGAAGCTGGGCAGGGCGCCGGCGCTGCGCTTGGCATCCGACACCACGTTCGATCGATTGCGGGCACCGCCCTTGCGGCCGATCTGCGGCAGGCCCTGCTGGCGTTGGCGCTCGCGGGCATCCTGGATCTGTTTCTGGTCTTCCGCAGCGTATGGCAACAGGTAGGCGCGTGGCTCGGCGGCCGGACCGTCTGGCGTCAGCTCCGTCGCCCAGATGTGAATCAGCCCCGGATCGCCGGTCGCCGCGTTCGGTTCGCGAATGCTGGCGGCGTGATACAGGAAGCGATCTGGCAGCGCTGCCGCCGTCGGCCAGCCGGCCATCTGCTTCCAGCCGCGCTGACTCAACATGGCCATGCCGACGAAGGCGATGATCAGCACCGTTTTCAGGCGCGGTGACAGCCGGGTGCGAATCAGCAGCGTGAGCGCCAACAGGGCGACCAGGAAGTACAGCATCGACAGCAGCACGAGTCCGTTGGACATGAGTTCGATCGTTTTCGGGTGAAGGGTCAGTCGCGCGACTTGACCAGCGATTTCTGCAAGGTGTTGACGTTGATGACATTGCCGTCAGGCGTCACGGTGAAGCGCACGGCGGTCTTTTCCTCGCCCTGGCGAGTCAGTTGCAGGGTGTCGTAGTAGATGACCCGCAGCACCGGATTGACCTTGACGACATTGACCTGCACCGGCACCGGGCCCTTCGTAGTCGACTTGTAGTTGTTGATGTTGACCGTGTATTCGCCCGGTGCCTTGCCGCGCAGGGTGACCACTTCCTGGTTCAGCGGGTTGATGATCTTCTGGCCGTTGACGGTGATGGTGTCGTTGGCGATGCCGCGGTCGTCGCGATCCAGGTGCATCTGGCCTGCGTCCGGATGGCGGAACCAGACGACATCGCCGTCACCGCCCTCGACCCAGGTGTCGATGTCGTCCTCTGAACCATCGGGCCAGGTGGTGGTGATGATGAACTCGGCTTTGGTATCGATGAGGCCGGTCTTTTTCGACGGTGGATTGAGGAACAACAGGGTCAGGAACAACAGCATCGTGAAGCCCATCAGCGCATTGAAGAGCAGATCGGTGAACGGATCCTCCTCGTAGTGCTGGCGGTTGCTGGAGCGGCGGGAAGCCATCGGATCAATCCGCCGCGCTCGGGTCGGGCAGGGTGATGATCAGCGCGAACAGCCGGTCGGCGGCGCGGTCGATCACCAGCATCTGGATGCCGATCATCATCGAGCCGATCAGGCCGACGATGGTCGTGTACAGCGACACCTTCATGCCGATGCCCATGCTGCGGATCAGCGCATCGAGGCCCTGGGACTGCAGATCGTTGGCGCTGCCGATCGAGGCCAGCATGATCACGAAGCCGATCACCGTGCCGAGCAGACCCAGCTTGATCTGCAGGCCAGCCGAGAACCAGCCCAGTTCCGTTCGCCCCTTGATGCGCTCGTGCAGCAGGTCGCCGAGGGCGGTGGCATCGGCACCGTTCAGGGCCTGGCGTTCGGCGAGGAAATCGGTGGTCCAACTCGGGCCATCGTGGCCCTGGCCGTTGCGCACGGCCGTCCAGATCTCGTGCTGGCGCGCCAGCTGGAAAGCGAGGGTGCCGCAGTACAGCGATGCGAGGACGAACAGCACGATGATGCCGAAGGTCAGCCAGGTTGGATCGCCGTAGGCGAGCAGCTCCAGCCAGCCAAGCTCGTGGCTGACATACAGCCCGTAGGCGATGCCGCCGAAGATCAGCAGCCAGCGATGCCAGCCGGCACCGGGTGGGTCATTGCTGCGCAGCGCCTCGGCCTGCCTATGCGCGCCTGCCGAAGCTGTCAGTCGAAATGCTTTCATACCAGTCACGGGCTTGGGCCGCTTCGCGCCGCCGCAGATCGGCCGGGGCGGTCAGCGGGCTGACTCCCTCGGACACGATCGCGATACGGCCGCTGGCGGCGGAATAGAAACCGGAAACCGAGATCGCTGCGTCCTCGGCGACCAGGCTGTAACAGGTGTTGATCATGCGGGCATCGGGTGCGGCGCGGCCATCGAGGGCCGCCGCTATCGCCGCTGCGCAGAGCTTCGCCTGGCTGTTCGCGGCGAACGCCGATTTCGGCATCGGTGCGGCAATCGCGGCATCGCCGAGCACGTGGATGCCGGCATGCAGGGTCGATTCGAAGTTCTGCGGATGGACCGGGCACCAGCCAGATTCGTCGACCAGTCCGGCCCGCCCGGCGATCGCTGCGGCCTGCTGCGGCGGCACAATCGAAGCGAGATCGGTGGCGATCGGCGTGCTGGCGTCGCGCAGCCAGACTTCGCCGGTAGCGGCATCGACTCTGGCCACTTCGCCGCCCTTGGCGCGCGGGATCCATTCGATCATCGCGCCGTAGCGCTCGTCCCATTCGGCGAGGAACAGCGGCCGCTTGGTGAAATCATCCTTGGCGTCGGCGATCAGGATCTTGGCGCGCTTGCGGCCGGTCTTGAGCAGGAGCTCGGCGATCAGGCTGGCGCGCTCGTAGGGGCCGGGCGGGCAGCGATAGGGATTCGGTGGTGCTGCGATCAGAATGGTGCCGCCGTCCGGCACCGCATCGATGCGAGCGCGCAGCGAAGCGACCTGGGCATCGCCGAGCCAGGCGTGCGGCATCGCGCCGCTGAGTTCCGGCGTCAGGCCTTCGATCAGGCCCCAGCGCATCGCGACGCCTGGCGACAGCACGATGCGATCGGCGACCAGCCGCTTGCCGCCCGCCGTGGTCACCGTGCAGCTGACCGGATCGATGCCGGTGACTGCATCGATCAAGGTCTTCACGCCGTGGGCGCGGCCGATGCCGGCGGTATGACGGGTGATGCTGGCGACGCTGCGCAGGCCGGTCAGTGCCAGATTGGTGAACGGGCCGGTGCACCAGGAGGCGCGGGCGTCGATCAGCAGCACGTCGCTGCTCGGCGACAGCAGCCGCAGCGTCTTCGCGCAGGTAGCGCCGCCGAAGCCGGCACCGATGACGATGATCCGCGCCTTGCGCCGGGCGGCAGACGCAGGCAGTAGCGTCGCGGCGAAGGCCGCCTGCAGCAGATGCCGGCGCGACAGGCTCAAGGCTGCCCCCCGACTTTCGCCTGAGCTTTCGCGGGCTTGCCCAGTTCGGCGGCCAGGGAATCGATCTCGGCATCGCTCAGGTGCAGCGCGAAGCGGGCCATGATCGACCCTGGCTCGGGTTGATCGCGCGCCGCGCGCAGGCTGCCGGCAATTTGCACCGACGAGTGGCTGCCCAAAGCCGGCATCGTCGTGGCATTGACGGCTGGCTGGTGACAGCCCTGGCAGGACTGAGCCAGTGGTGACGGTGGCGGGCGGGCGGGCTGCGCCGCCGCGATCACCGGCCGCGCAGCGCCGGCCGCAATCAGCGACAAGGCGAGCAGCAGGCGCGGGGCGGTCGGCAGCATGGCGACGAAAGGCAGAAAGCGTGCCGTGAGGCGAGGCCTGCAGGATAGGCGACAAGCCTTTGTTTGTGTGGGCTTATTCGGGAGTAGCGGGTCGGCCCTTTACGGTGCTGTCACGAATTCGGGACAGTGCTTGTGTCCCGGCCAATAACTCCCTCCCCCGTTTTACGGGGGAGGGTTGGGGAGGGGGCGTTGGACGTAGCGCTGAAGCCAACCGCCCCCATCCCGGCCTTCCCCCGTAAACGGGGGAAGGGGACCGTCGCCAACGGGGAAGAAGACCAGCCACAAAAAAGCCGCCCGGCTGCATCGCAACCGGGCGGCTTTCAATCAGACCGAGACGCTTAGTGAACGACCGCGTTCAGCTCGCCTTTCACGTAACGCGTGGCCATCGCATCCATGCCGATGACCTTGATCTTCGAAGCCTTGCCCGAGCTTTCGAAAGCATCGAAGCGCAGCTTGCAGATGTCCTTCGCGGCCGCCGTCGCCAGCTTCAGGAAGTAGCGCGGATCGAACTCTTCCGGCTTGTCGCCGAGGGCGCGGCGGATCGCGCCGGTCATCGCCAGACGGATGTCGGTGTCGATGTTGATCTTGCGCACGCCGTGCTTGATGCCCTCGCGGATTTCCTCGACCGGCACGCCGTAGGTTTCCTTGATGTTGCCGCCGTACTGGCGAATGATTTCCAGCCATTCCTGCGGCACGCTCGACGAACCGTGCATCACCAGATGGGTGTTCGGAATGCGCGCGTGGATCGCCTTGACCTGGTTGATCGCCAGCACGTCGCCGGTGGGCGGGCGGGTGAACTTGTAGGCCCCGTGGCTGGTGCCGATGGCGATCGCCAGCGCGTCGACCTGGGTCGAAGCGACGAAGCGGGCGGCTTCATCCGGATCGGTCAGCAGCTGGGAATGGTCGAGCATGCCTTCGGCGCCGACGCCATCTTCCTCACCGGCCATGCCGGTTTCCAGCGAGCCGAGGCAGCCGAGTTCGCCTTCCACCGACACGCCGACGGCATGTGCCATCTCGACGACACGGGCGGTGACGCGGACGTTGTAGTCGTAGTCGGCCGGGGTCTTCTGATCTTCCTTCAGCGAGCCGTCCATCATCACCGACGAGAAGCCCGAGCGGATCGACGCCTGGCAGGACGCCGGACTGGCACCGTGGTCCTGGTGCATGCAGATCGGGATGTGCGGGTAGGACTCGATCGCCGCTTCGATCAGATGACGCAGGAACGGTTCGCCGGCGTACTTGCGGGCACCGGCGGAGGCCTGGAGGATCACCGGGCTGTCGCAGGCTTCGGCGGCTTGCATGATCGCCTGCACCTGCTCCATGTTGTTGACGTTGAACGCGGGCAGGCCGTAGCTGTGCTCGGCGGCGTGGTCCAGCAATTGGCGCAGTGAAATCAGTGCCATGAACGCTCTCTTATGGTGTGTGAGGGGTGGGTGGAAATCCGCCAGCAAGAAATCCGCCAGCAAGATTAACCGAGACAGCCCCGATGCCGGAACAGGCATGGGCAACCTCGGTCAGGGTGTCGATGACTCGGTCGGCACCGGCTTCCGCCGCTGGATGCCCGCCGTTGTAGCCGTAAGGCACCATCCAGACGGTGATGCCGGCGTTCCGGGCGCAAGCGACATCGATCGACGAATCGCCGACCAGCAAGGTCCGTTCGCGGCTGCTGCCGAGGGTGGCCATCGCATGCAGCGCCGGTGCGGCGTCCGGTTTCTTCTGCGCCAGGGTATCGCCGCAGACCACCAGATCGATCAGCGCCGGCAGCGGCCCGTCGGCCAATAGCTGCTCGACGAAGCGCGTCTCCTTGTTCGACACGATCGCGCACTTGACGCCGGCGGCGCGCAGGCTGACCAGGGTGGAAACCGTGTCGGCGAACGGCTGGCTCAGCGGGGCCAGCCGGCCGTAGTGGTGCTCGAAGCGGATCAGCGCGGCGTCGATATCGGCTTCGCGCTTCTCTACCGTGGTGCCAGACAGCGCCACCGTGTCGTAGGCCTTGGCGATGGTCTGGCGAACACCGTGGCCGATGAAGAAGCGCACGGCGTCGGTGTCGGCCGGCGGCAGGCCCTGATCGACAATCGACAGGTTCACCGCCGCGGCAATTTCCGGCGCGGTTTCGAGCAGGGTGCCGTCGAGATCGAACAGCACCGCGTCGAACGGGCGGTCGGTGGCGATTGCGGGCATCAGTTGGTCGACAACTCGACGGCCGGCACCATGACGCTGGCTTCGACGACGCGCTGCGCCGCTTTGGTCACTGCTGCCGAGGTGATGCCGAAGTAGTCGTACAGCGCCGGTGCCGGTGCCGATTCGCCGAAGCTGTTCATGCCGACGAAGGCACCGTCGAGGCCGATGTACTTCCACCAGCTGTCGGAGGTCGCGGCTTCCACGGCGACTCTCGGGATGTTCTTGGGCAGCACGCTGGCCCGGTAGGCGGCTGGCTGGCGATCGAAGACATTGGTCGATGGCATCGACACCACGCGGGCACCGATGCCGAGTGCTGCGAGCTGGGTCTGCGCGGCCATCGCCAGCGACACTTCCGAGCCGGTGGCGAGCAGCAGCACGTCGAGATTCAGTTCGGGCTCGCTGAGCACGTAGCCGCCGCGGGCGATCAGGTCTTCGCCGTCCTCGCCATGCTTCTGCTGGGCCAGGTTCTGGCGCGACAGCAGCAGCGCCGACGGGCCGTTGTGACGCTCGAGCGACGCCTTCCAGGACACCACCGTTTCCAGCGCATCGCAGGGACGCCAGACATCCAGATTCGGGATCGCGCGCAGTGCGGCCGCGTGCTCGACCGGCTGATGAGTCGGGCCGTCCTCGCCGAGGCCGATCGAATCGTGGGTCAGCACGTAGATCACCCGCTGCTTCATCAGCGCGCTCATGCGCATACCGTTGCGCATGTAATCCGAGAAAACGGCGAAGGTGCCGCCGTATGGAATGAAGCCGCCGTGCAGGACGATGCCGTTCATGAGCGCGGCCATGCCGAATTCACGAACGCCGTAGCTGACGTAGTTGCCAATCGCGCCGACGGTGTGGAACGACGCGCTGGCTTTCGCCGCGGTCAGGTTCGAGCCGGTGAGATCGGCCGAGCCGCCGAGCAGTTCCGGAATCTTCGGCACCAGGGTTTCGAGCGCGACCTGCGAGGACTTGCGAGTGGCGACCGGCGCGGTGACGGCGCGCGCTGCGGCGAGCAGTTCCTGCGAGGTCTTCAGCCAGTCCTTCGGCAGATAGCCACGCTGGGCGCGGGTGAATTCTTCGGCCTCGGTGGGGTAGGCAGCGGCGTACTTCGCGAACACCTCGTTCCAGGCGGCTTCCTTGGCAGCACCGCTGGCGCGGGCGTCCCAGGCAGCGCGGATGTCTTCGGGAATCTCGAACGGGCCATATTCCCAGCCGAGCGCGGTACGGGTGGCGGCGACTTCGGCAGCGCCGAGCGCGGCGCCGTGGACTTCTTCGGTGCCGACCTTGTTCGGCGAGCCCCAGCCGATCTGGGTGCGGCAGATGATCATCGTCGGCTTCGTGGTCTGTGCCTGCGCTTCACGGTTGGCGGCGTCGATGGCCGCTACGTCGTGGCCATCGATCGGGCCGACCACGTGCCAGCCGTAGGCGCGGAAGCGGGCGGCAGTGTCGTCGCGGAACCAGCCTTCGACGTGGCCGTCGATGGAGATGCCGTTGTCGTCGTAGTAGGCCACCAGCTTGTTCAGGCCGAAGACGCCGGCCAGCGAGCAGGCTTCATGGCTGATGCCTTCCATCAGGCAGCCGTCGCCCAGCAGCACATAGGTGTGATGGTCGACGATGCTGTGGCCATCGCGGTTAAAGCGGGCAGCGAGCATCTTTTCGGCGAGCGCCATGCCGACGGCATTGGCAATGCCCTGGCCGAGCGGGCCGGTGGTGGTTTCGACGCCAGGCGTGATGCCGTATTCCGGATGGCCCGCGGTCTTCGAGTGCAGTTGGCGGAAGGCCTTCAGCTCGGCGATCGGCAAGTCGTAGCCGGACAGGTGGAGCGCGGCGTAATGCAGCATCGAACCGTGGCCGTTGGAGATCACGAAGCGATCGCGATCCGGCCACTTCGGGTTGCTCGGGCTGTGCTTGAGGTAATCCCGCCACAGCACTTCGGTGAGATCGGCCATGCCCATCGGCATGCCGGGATGGCCGGACTTGGCGGCTTCGACGCCGTCGATGGCGAGAAAGCGGATGGCATTGGCAAGCCGGCGACGGTCGGCTGCGGTCAGGGTCTGGGTCATGGCGATTTCGGGAAGTGTTGTGGGTCGCGTCTGGATCAGGCGCGGCGCTTCTTGTCCATCAGACGCAGGATCATCGGCGTGAAGATCATCTGCATCGCGAGCGACATTTTGCCACCCGGACAGACGATGTTGTTTGGCCGGGTCATCATCGAGCCAGCCAGCATGCTCAGCAGGTACTGGAAATCGATGCCTTTCGGGTCGGCGAAGCGGATCACCAGCATGCTTTCATCGGCGGTGGGAATGTCCCGGGCAATGAACGGATTGCTGGTATCCACGGTCGGCACGCGCTGGAAATTGACGTGGGTGCGCGAGAACTGCGGGCAGAGGTGGTTCACGTAGTCCGGCATCCGTCGCAGGATGGTTTCGACCACCGCTTCCTGCGAGTAGCCGCGCATGTTCTGGTCGCGATGCAGCTTCTGGATCCACTCCAGGTTGATGATCGGCACCACGCCGATCAGCAGGTCGGCGTGCTTGGCGACGTTGTGCTCGTCATCCTTGTAGCCGCCATGCAGGCCTTCGTAGAACAGCAGGTCGGAACCCGGTTCCATATCGGCCCAGGGCGTGAACGTGCCCGGGTCCTGCTGGTGGGGCGCGGCTTCGTCGGCGTCATGCAGGTACTTGCGGACCTTGCCGGTGCCGGTTGCGCCGTAGGTTTTGAACAGCGCTTCGAGTTCGGCGATCAGGTTGGCACCCGGCCCGAAGTGGCTGAAGTGGGTATTGCCCTTGGTCTCTTCGTCCTTCAGCTGAGCGCGCATGCCCTTGCGGTCATAGCGATGGAAGGAATCGCCTTCGACCACGCCCGGCTTGATCTTCTCGCGCCGGAAGATGTGCTGGAACGCCTTCATTACCGTCGTGGTGCCAGCTCCCGAGGAGCCGGTCACCGCGATCACCGGATGTTTCACAGACATGGTGTGTCTCCCCTCTGGACGACGCAGAGCACTCGATGGTGCCCTTGGGTTTTTGTAGGTTTTCTTGGCAATCAGACTTCGGAGCGATACAGCGAGCGGTCCTTGAACAGCGGCGAGGCGTAGGGACGATCGGCGCCGCTGTCGTGCTCGGCGTGATAGCGCTCGATGCGCTCGACTTCGTTCTTCGAGCCGAGGATCACCGCGATGCGCTGATGGGCGGAATCGGCCGGATGATCGAGGATTGCGCCACGGCCGTAGCTCGCCGCGCCGCCGGCCTGTTCGATGATGAAACCGATCGGGTTGGCTTCATAAAGCAGACGCAGCCGGCCGACCTTGGCGGGGTCTTTGGTATCGCGTGGGTACATGAACACGCCACCGCGGATCAGGATGCGATGGACATCGGCGACCATCGAGGCGATCCAGCGCATGTTGAAGTCACGGCCACGGATGCCGGTCTTGCCAGCCTTGCATTCCTCGACATAGCGGGCGATCGGCGGCTCCCAGAAACGCTCGTTCGAGGAGTTGATCGCGAACTCGCTGCTGTCCGGTGGAATGCGCAGATTTTCGTGGGTCAGGATGAAATTGCCGATCTCGCGATCGAGGGTGAAGGCATGCGTGCCCTTGCCCACGGTGATCACCAGCATCGTCGCCGGGCCGTAGATCGCATAACCGGCAGCGACCTGGCGGCGACCTTCCTGGAGGAAATCCTCGACCAAAGGCGGCGCATCCTTGTCGTGCACCAGCACCGAAAAGATGGTGCCGACCGAGACATTGACGTCGATGTTCGACGAGCCATCCAAAGGATCAAAGTTCAGCAGATAGCGGCCACGCTTGAACTCGGCCGGAATCTGGATCGGCTCGTCCATCTCCTCGGAAACCATGCCGGCGAGCATGCCGCCCCATTCACAGGCATCGATCAAGGCGTCGTTGGACAGCACGTCGAGCTTCTTCTGGACCTCGCCCTGAACGTTGGTGTTGTCGATGGCGCCGTGAAAGCCGCCGAGCGCGCCCTTGGCGGTCATCGCCGCGATCGACTTCACCGCCGCTGCCACGTCGACCAGCAGGCCGGCGAGCTGACCGTTGTCGTCCAGCTCATGCAGCTGCTCGATCAGAAACTTCGACAGCGTGGTTCTTCCGAGATACATGGCGCGTTCCTCAGGGTGGTGCAGCGGTGTCGGCGTCGAACACGCGGGACGCGAGGATATCGGACGCAACCAGGGTGCTGAGATCTTGCGCAGTGACATTCAGCTCGCCATCACCGACGCCGGCGAACAGGCGGTTGGCCTGGCGCAGCCGGGCACGGTCCAGGGCATTGCGCACCGAGCGGGCATTGGCGAAGTTCGGCTGCTTGAGCCGCCGCTCAATGTAGTCGCCCATGGCGACTTCGGCGTCGCCGTCGAAACGATAGTTCATCGCGCCAACCATCTTGTCGGCGATCGACAGCAGTTCCGGCTGAGAGTAATCGGGGAAGTCGATGTGATGAGCGATCCGTGACGACATGCCGGGATTCGAGCTGAAAAAGGTATCCATCCGGTTCTTGTAGCCGGCCAGGATGACCACCAGGTCATCCCGGTTGTTCTCCATCACCTGCAGCAGGATTTCGATCGATTCCTGACCGTAGTCGCGCTCGTTTTCCGGCCGGTACAGGTAATAGGCCTCGTCGATGAACAGCACGCCACCCATGGCTTTTTTCAGCACTTCCTTGGTCTTCGGCGCGGTGTGGCCGATGTACTGGCCGACCAGGTCATCACGAGTCACCGACACGACATGGCCTTTGCGCACATAGCCGAGGCGATGCAGGATTTCTGCCATCCGCAGCGCCACCGTGGTCTTGCCGGTGCCGGGATTGCCGGTGAAGCACATGTGCAGGCTCGGCGGACTCGCTTCCAGCCCCAGCGCCTTGCGAGCGCGGGTCACGGCGAGATAGGCGGCGATCTCGCGAATGCGCCGCTTCACCGGTGCCAGGCCGACCAGTTCACGGTCGAGCTGGTCGAGTACCTCGGCGACGTTCGAATCGCGAACGATCGCCTGGAGGTCAACGGTCTGGGTATTGTCCACGGTTGCCTCCGTTCGAGATGCTGCTGGAAATTGGCATCACCTCGGCCGGCTCGGCCGAGGTAATCCCGTGCTTCATCGCTTCAATACCGCTCGCCTTCAGCCTTGTCGGTGGCGTAGGAGTGAATGGTGTAACGCACCGAACGTCCTTCGATTTCCTGACGGACCAGACCGAAACCCGGCTCCTTGGCAGGACGGTTGACGATGTACGACATGGTCGGTGACTCGACACCGCGCGTGGCATCGAAAGCGGTGACGCGGATGTAGTGGTTCGGGAAAGTCTTGCGTGCGCTGTTGATCTCGAGCAACGCACCGGCGGCGTCCTTCAGATCGAACATCGGGTTGCCGAACATTTCCCAGTAGGTGTTGCGCGGATGCGGGTCGTCGGTGTACTCGATACCGATCGACCAGCTTTTCTTCAAGGCGTATTCGATCTGCGAAGTGATCTGGGCATCGGTCAGTTCCGGCAGAAACGAGAACTGCCCCTGGGTCACGCGCTGATTGGGATTGGTCATCATGGCTTAAGTGCTCCTGTGCTCAGACGCTGGCGGTGGCGGTTGGCGCGTAGTCGGCGGTATCGGTGGACTCGTAGTTGAAGCTGACATCACCCCAGACATCGAGCGCCTGCCGCAGCGGCGTGCACCAGCGGCCGGCGTCGCGAAGAATCTGCGGGCCTTCGTTCCAGATGTCGCGGCCTTCGTTACGGGCCATGACCATCGCTTCCAGCGCCACGCGGTTGGCCGTTGCACCGGCCTGAATGCCCTGCGGATGGCCGATGGTGCCGCCACCGAATTGCAGCACGACGTCATCGCCGAGGTAGGTCAACAGCTGGTGCATCTGGCCGGCATGAATGCCACCCGACGCCACCGGCATGACCTTGTTCAACGACGCCCAATCCTGCTCGAAGAACAGACCGGTTTCGAGACTTTGCGGCGTGTGCGTTTCGCGCAGCGTGTCGTAGAAGCCCTTGATCATCAGCGGATCGCCTTCCAGCTTGCCGACCACCGTGCCGGCGTGAATGTGATCGACGCCGGCCATGCGCATCCACTTGCAGATCACGCGGAAGTTCATGCCGTGGTTCTTCTGGCGTGAATAAGTCGAGTTACCGGCACGGTGCAAGTGCAGGATCATGTCGTTCTTGCGCGCCCACTTGGCCATCGACTGGATCGCGGTATAGCCGATCACCAGGTCGATCATGATGATGGCCGAGCCCAGCTGCTTGGCGAATTCGGCGCGCTCGTACATCTCTTCCATGGTGCCGGCGGTGACGTTGAGGTAGTGGCCCTTCACTTCGCCGGTCGCCGCCGACGCCTTGTTGACGGCTTCCATGCAGTACAGGAAGCGGTCACGCCAGTGCATGAACGGCTGCGAGTTGATGTTCTCGTCGTCCTTCATGAAGTCGAGACCGCCCTTCAGGCCTTCATAGACCACGCGGCCGTAGTTGCGGCCGGACAGACCGAGTTTGGGCTTGGTCGTTGCACCGAGCAGCGGACGGCCGAACTTGTCCAGACGCTCGCGCTCCACGACGATGCCGGTGGCCGGACCCTGGAAGGTCTTCAGATAGGCGACCGGAATGCGCAAGTCTTCCAAGCGCAGCGCCTTCACCGCCTTGAAGCCGAAGACAATGCCGATGATCGAAGCCGTCAGGTTGGCGATCGAGCCGCCTTCGAACAGGTCGAGGTCGTAGGCGATGTAGGCGAAGTACTGGGCTTCGGTCCTGGTGCCGGCACCGGTATTCGGCACCGGGTCGACCCGGTAGGCCTTGGCGCGATACAGCTCGCAGGCGGTCAGGCGGTCGGTCCAGACCACGGTCCAGGTCGCGGTCGAGGATTCACCGGCAACGGCGGCGGCGCATTCGTCGGCCGGCACGCCTTCCTGCGGCGTGATCCGGAACATGGCAATCAGATCGGTATCTTTCGGCACATAGTCCGGCTGCCAGTAACCCATCTGCTTGTACTTGAGCACGCCCGCGGCATAGCGCTTCTTGCCGTCGGTGATCTGTCTGTCGTCACTGGTCATTGCATCGTTGCTCATCGCGTCGTCCTCTGGGGTGGCCTTGCACTGATGCCGAACCTTAAAGGGCGAGATAGATAAGGTAAATTCACGATATCTGTATCGTCGAATAAGGTTTTCTGATGTTGAACCTCAGCCTACGCCAGCTTCGAACCTTTGCCACTGCGGCCCGCCACCTGAGCTTTGCCCGTGCGGCCGAAGAACTGCATCTGACCGCGCCGGCGGTGTCGATGCAGATCCGCGATCTGGAAACCGCGATCGGCCTGCCGGTGTTCGAGCGCAGCGGCCGTGCTATGAGCCTGACCACCACCGGCGAATACCTGCTGGTCTACGCCCGCCGGGTGATCGCCACGCTCAAGGAAGCCGAGGACACCATCGCCCGTCTGCGCGGCGTGCAGGCCGGGCGGATCACGGTCGGCATGGTCGGCACCGCGCAGTACTTCGTGCCGAGGCTGCTGGCGCAGTTCCGCAAGGACTATCCGGGTGTCGAAGTGCGGCTGACGGTGGGCAACCGCGATCAGCTCGATCGCCAGTTGCGCGACCGCGAGATCGATCTGGCGATCATGGGCCGTCCGCCGCGCGAGCTCGACGTGCGAGCGGAGGCTTTTGCCGCCAATCCGCTAGCCGTGATCGCCGCCGTCGATCATCCCTTGGCCGGAGAGCGAGCGATTCCGCCGGTACGGCTCGACCGCGAGCTGTTCATCGTTCGCGAAAGCGGTTCCGGTACCCGCGCGGCGATGGAAGCCTTCTTCAAGGAACAACGCATTGCCCCGCCGACGATCATGGAAATGGACAGCAATGAAACGATCAAGCAAGCGGTGATTGCCAACATGGGCCTGACCTTGCTGTCGCTGCACACGCTCGGTCTGGAGCTGCAGGTGGGGCAGTTGGTGGTGCTCGATGTCGTCGGCCTGCCGCTGCGGCGCGCCTGGCATGTGGTCAGCCTTGGCGCGATGAGCCTGTCACCGGCCGCCGAAGCGTTCCGCTACTTCGTGCTGGAGCGAGGTGACGCGATGCTCGAACAGTTGTTCGGCCAGGCGGTGATCACCTCAGGCGATCACCTGAACTCCTGATCCTCGAGCTGGCGGTACAGGTATTGCACGTTCTGCGGGTGGATGAGGTCGTACTGCTGCCAGCCGGCGAACTCTGGCAGGCGCACGCTGGCCGAGGCTTCGAGCAGGCTGGCACCACGCTGGTACTCGCTGCGCACGGTGGCATCGATCTGCCGCAGATAGCGCTGCATCGCATCGATCTGGCGTTGATCACCGACCGGCCCGAAGCCCGGCACGATGTGCTTCAGCGGCAGCTTGCGCAGCACGTCGAGCGTGGCGATCCAGTTGGCGACTCGGGCGTCGCGCAAGCTCGGAATACGCTGGCTGGCGATCAGACCCCCTGCGAACAAGGTGCCGGACTGTCGATCGAACACGGCGAGCGTGCCCGGTGTGGTGGCTTGGCCGCCGTCGATCAGCGTGACCTGGCGCTCGCCGAGATCAATCGGCGCACGAACGTCGACGTCCCGGTCCGGCGCGATCAGCACCGTGCCTTTCATCAAGCCGCCGGGCAGCAGCTCTCGGAGATGAGTCAGGCAGTTCTCGCAGCGCTGGCGCATCAACTTGGCGGCTTCCGGCGAGGCCAGCACCGGTACGCCGTGAGCGCGGAAAGCGCCAGCGCCGAACAGGAATTCCTGGATCGGCTGGGTCAGCAATAGCGCTTCGATCGGCCTGTCGCTGCATGTCTTCCAGGCCGCATGCAGGCGCTGCCCGTGGACCTGCGACACGCCGCTGTCGATCGCCAGCGCGCCACGGTTGCCGACGATCAGCCCGCTGTTGGCGATCTCGCCTCGGTTGGCCGGGGTGATCGCGTCAAAGCTGCCGAGGTCGGCGAACACGCCGTCGGCCAGCTTCACGGTCGCCGCCAGCGCGATGGCCGGCAGCAGCGCGGTGGCGACGATCGTCGACTGCAGAAGGTGGAACCAGCGGCTCATGGTCAACAGACCGGCCGCCGCCGCAGTCGTTCGGCGACGACGATGGACATGCTCAACCAGGCGGATGCCGAGGCGAAACCGGCGATCACATCGCTGAAGTAATGCACCTGCAGCAGCACCCGGCTGAAGCCGATCAGCAGGATCAAGCTCATCGCGGCGATCAGCAGCGGCAGCCGCGCCGGTGCTGGCAGCCGGTGCAGCAGCAGCCAGGCCAACATGCCGTAGACGGCCAGCGAGCCGGAGGCGTGGCCGCTCGGAAAGCTGTAGCTCGGTTCGATCACCAGGCCATGCTCGAACAGCGGACGAGCTCGCTCGAAGCTCAGCTTCAGCGCGCGATTCAGCAGGCCGTTGCCGGCCGTGGCGACCAGCCAGGCCGCCAGTTCCAGCCAGCGTCGACGTAGCAGCAGCGCCAGCGCCACGCCGATCACGATCGCCAGCAGGGTCATGAAATTGCCCAATTGCGTGATCGCGAAAATGGCCTGCAGCATCGGCCGCGAAATACTTCTGCGCAGTTCGTTGGCCAGCAAGGCATCGAAGACGCTGATGCGGCTCAGCAGGCTGGCCACGATCAGGAACACCGACAGCGCCAGCAGCGCGATGCCCAGACCGACGACTGTCAACGGCCTGGCGTTCGCTGAGGCTCGCCGCCACAGCAGACGCGTGAAGAGGCCAACCGCGACGATCAGGCCAGCCAGCAAGAGCAGGGCGTTGGCGGCGATGAACTGCGCGAGGGCGGGCATCGCGGGCTGGAACGATCGGCGGATCAGTGCAGCGGGCGGCGATCGAGCGCGAGTTCGGTGATCGAGCCAGGCGCAAAGCGCTGCTGATCGGAATCGTAATCCCAGCGTTCGACGCTGCACTTCGCCGTGTCCGGTTGATGGCGAATCAGATTGACCGAGTTCGGTGCGCCGGCCCGGGTGCGCCGCGAGACCGCCGTTCCGGCCTGCACGGCGAAGATTCCGCGCGGCAGCTGATGGACTTCCTGCAGCGCCTGCGTGAACGGCAGATGGATATGGCCGCCGAGGATCAGATCGGCCCCGGCCGCCGACCACACCTGCATCGCGGCACCACGGCCGTGCAGCAGGTTGTGCTCGTCCTCGACGTGCTGCACGTGCACCGGCTGATGGGTGACCACCAGCTTCAGCCGTGAAGCGGGGCTGCGCAGCAGGCGGCGGCGGACCCGCTCGATCTGCCGCGAAGAAACCCTGCCATCGACATGCCGGAAGCGGCTGGTGGTGTTGACGCCGATGATCAGCACCGAGTCGTCCTCGTAATCCGGTTCCAGCTCCCGGCCGAAGGCGCGGCGCAGATTGCGGTACGGCGCGAACAGCCGCTGCCAGACCTCGAACAGCGGAATGTCGTGATTGCCGGGCAGG
>JAUXYM010000040.1 GCA_030694365.1 Nevskia sp.
CGTCACAACTCCCTTCAGGGGGTGGCCGACATGCGTCGGAATGGGTGGCCGGCATCCATCGGAATGCCCGGCCGGCATGCGTCGGAATCAGTGGCCGGCATCAATCGGAATAGGTGGCCGGCATGGCTCGGAATACTCACCGCTCGGCTGAATCAGTAGATACAGGCCGCCGCCGTCCGACAACTTCAACGGCTTGTCGCCAGGCTTCGCGTTTTTCAGCTTCGGATCATTCAGCGGCATGTCGATACCAACAGGGTCAGGGCCAGTACCAACAGGAATACCAGCAATATTGTTGGTATATCAAAAGACGCCTTGGGACGTTCTGAAACAAAAAAGCCACTAATCCTTTGTAGATCAGCGGCTTTAGGTATGTCCTGAGACCTCTTGAAACGGGTGTTTGGTGCCCCGAGCAGGAATCGAACCTGCGACCTACCGCTTAGGAGGCGGTCGCTCTATCCACTGAGCTACCGGGGCATACGTCGAAACAGCTTGATGAGGCGGTTGCAACGAGTGTGGTGCGCCCGGCCGGAATCGAACCGGCATGCCTGCGAAGGCGGGAGATTTTAAGTCTCATGCGTCTACCAATTTCGCCACGGGCGCAGCGGCGGCATTGTATCGCTGGAAACGAGGGCCCAACGAAAAACGCGACTAAGGCGGTGCACGCCTTCGTCGCGTTGGTTGCGGCTCGCGATCAGCGATCGCGGAAGTGCGTCTCGACCTTTTCGTCCTGACCTTTGACATCGACGCAGACGCTGGCCGTCGGCCGGGCGAGCAGGCGTGGAATGCCGATCGCTTCGCCGGTCTTGGTGCAGAAGCCGTATTCCTTGTCGCGGATGCGGCGCATCGATTCATCGATCTTGCGCAGCAGCATCGATTCCCGCTCGCGCAGACGCAGGTCGAGCCAGTGCTCTTCTTCGGCGGTGGCACGGTCGGCCGGATCGGCGAAGACTTCGCGCTGATGCAGGCGTTCCTTGACGTCCAGCTCGCGCGCCAGCACTTCCTCGCGCATCTTGAGCAGGCGCAGGCGGAAGAACTCTACCTGGACGTCGCTCATGTAATCGTCATCCGACATGCTGCGGATGTAGTCGTCGGTCATGTCGACGACGGTACCCATCGTCGCTGGCGAGGATCTCGGCGCTCGCGGCGATCGCGAGGATTTTTCAGCGACGGCAGGCGTCGGCTGTTTGGCAATTGAGGTTTTTACGGCGACGGCTCGGTTGACTAAGGGAGTTCCGGTTTGACCGGCGGCGTTGTCGCTGCTGGTTCCGGGGCTGGCGTCGGCTTCGGGGCGGGCGCTACTAACTGCTTTTTTTTTTCGACGGATGCTGCTTTGGTGGCCGGTTTCGGCACAGCCTTGACGATAGCCTTCTTGGCCACCACGACCGGCTTCGCGGCCACTTTCTTGACCGCCGGTTTGGCGGTCGGGGCAGCGGCCTTCTTCACGGCAGCGACCACCTTCTTGGCAGCAGGTGCAGGCGCCGTTTTCTTGGCGACCGCTTTCTTGACTGGAGCGGCTTTCTTCGCTGGCGCAGCTTTCGCCGCGACCTTGGTGACGGCCTTCTTGGCTATCGGGGCTACCGGCTTGGCAACCGCTTTCTTGGTGACTTTCACCGCTGCCTTGGCAACGGCCTTTTTCGCTGCGGGCCTTGCGACAAGCCTGCTGACGGGCTTCACGGCTGACTTGCTGACACTGGACTTGCTCGCCGCTTTAGACACGGGCTTGGCTTTTGATGCAGTCTTTTTGGTCGCCACCAGCTTCTCCTGCAGCACTGTCGTGTGGGTAAAATCGGACGAACGCAGCCGTCCAATAGCGCCGCGTTATAGCACCCACCCCAATAGGCGTCAATGAAATCCAAGCCCATGTGGCAGCCTCGTGCGAGCCTAGAAACGCTGCGTCGGCGCGCGCTTCTGCTGCAGCGCCTGCGTGGCTTTTTCACCGCGCGCGAAGTGCTGGAAGTGGAGACGCCGGTGTTGTCCCGTGGCGCTACCGTCGATCCGCAGATCGACAGCTTTTCGAGCCGGTATGGTCGTTGGCTGCAGACTTCGCCCGAGTTCGCGATGAAGCGTCTGCTGGCCGCCGGCAGCGGACCGATCTTTCAGATCGCGAAGGTGTTCCGGGTCGATGAAAGCGGGCGTTTCCACAACCCCGAATTCACCATGCTGGAGTGGTATCGGCCGGGTTTTGATCACCATCGCTTGATCGATGAATGTGAAGCGCTGCTGGCGGCGCTGGAGGGGCCGGCATCGTGCGCGCGGCTCAGTTATCGCGCAGCGTTTGCCCGCCATGCGGAGATCGATCCGTTTCTGGCTACGCTAGCCGAGCTCGAGGCGCGCTGCGTGCAAGCGATCGGGCCACTGCCGGCGCTGCCTTCCATCGAAGGCTCCGATGCCGACGAATCCGTTGCCCGCGATTTCCTGCTCGATCTGTTGATGAGCCATGTCGTCGGCCCGCAACTGGGCCGCGATCGCCCGGAATTTCTGATCGATTTTCCGGCGTCGCAGGCTGCGCTGGCGAAGGTCCGCCGCGACGTCGAGCCGCCGGTGGCCGAGCGTTTCGAGCTGTTCTGGCAGGGCATCGAGCTGGCCAACGGTTTCCATGAGCTGACCGATGCCGCCGAGCAGCAGCGACGCTTCGAAGCCGATCAGGCCCGCCGCGCGCTCAGAGGGCAGCCGGTGCCACCGTATGACCAGCATCTGATCGCGGCACTCGAGCATGGCTTGCCGCCGTGTGCCGGTGTCGCAGTCGGACTTGATCGGCTGCTGATGCTGCTGCTCGGCCTGCCGCACATCGGCGACGGGCTGGCCTTCGATGACGAACGCGCTTAAGCGCGAACGATGTCCCAGCCGAAGCGCGCAATCAGCACCGTGACCACGATGATGAACAGCACGCGCACGAAGCCGCTGCCTTTGGCGATCGCCAGCCGCGATCCCAGCGATGAGCCGGCGACGTTGAAGATCGCCATCGGAATCGCGTAGGCATACAGCACGCTGCCGTTGGCGACGAACCAGGCGAGTGCCGCGAAGTTGGTGATCGTGTTCACCGCTTTCGCCGAGGCCGAAGCAGCCAGGAAGCTGAAGCCGAACAGGCCGACGAAGGCGAAGATCAGGAAGCTGCCGGTGCCCGGGCCGAAGAAGCCATCGTAAAAGCCGACGACCGCGCCGATCGCGAGGCCGGTCAGCAGTTGCTGGCGATCCTTGAGTCTCGGCGCATGCAGCTTGCCGAAATCTTTCTTCCACAAGGTGTAGGCGAGCACCGCGATCATCATCACCAGGATCAGCGGCTTCAGCTCCGCGTTGCCGATCAGGCTGACGGTGCGGGCACCGAGAAACGAAGCCACTGCCGCCATGGCGCCGGCCGGCAGCACCACTTTCCAGCTGATCGGCACGTGGTGCGCGTACTGCAGCGTGGCGCTCGCCGTGCCCCAGATCGCGGCGAATTTGTTGGTGCCGAGAATCACCGCCGGCGGCAACTGCGGCAGCAGCACGAACAGCGCCGGAATCTGGATCAGCCCGCCGCCGCCGACCACGGAATCGATGAAGCCGGCCAGAAATGCGAAGCCGCAGAGCGCAATCAGCGTCGGCGTCAGCAGCTCCGCAAGTTCCAGCACCTGCTGCGATCAGCTCACAGCAGCTTGCTGACCGCTCCCGGAATCTTGTAACGCTTGTCGGCCAGCAGCTTGTTCAGGATCTGGGTCAGCCAGGCGCGTGAAGCGGTGAAATGCTTCAGCTTGATGTAGCGCGCCTCGCCTTCGCTTTCGATCTCGTAGCGTTCGACGGTGATGGTCACCGCATCGCGCTCGCCCTTGAGCAGGGCGCGCGCGGTGACCCGGTTGACCGAGGTATCGATGCTGACGTCGAGGATCTCGCCGTAGTCGCTGAGCCGGTCGTTGACATAGGCCCTCAGCGACATGCCGATGGCGCTGTCCTTCACGCCGCGTGCAATTCCTTTCAGCATGTTCGGAGTGTTCCTAGAGGATGTCGGACGCGAACGCCGCCAGACGCGAACGCTCGCCGCGCGCCAGGGTCACGTGGCCGCCGTGCGGCCAGCCGCGGAAACGGTCGACGACAAAGGTGAGGCCGGACGTGGTCTCGGACAAGTAGGGCGTATCGATCTGGGTCAGGTTGCCGAGGCAGATGATCTTCGAGCCGGGACCGCAGCGGGTGATCAGCGCCTTCATCTGCTTGGCGGTCAGGTTCTGCGCCTCGTCGATGATGATGTAGCGGTTCAGGAAGGTGCGGCCGCGCATGAAGTTCAAGCTGCGGATCTTGATCCGCTTCGAGAGCAGATCGTTGGTCGCCGCCCGTTCCCAGTCACCGGCATTGCTGGTCTGGGTCAGCACTTCGAGGTTGTCCATCAAGGCACCCATCCACGGCGTCATCTTTTCTTCCTCGGTGCCGGGCAGGAAGCCGATGTCGTCGCCGAGCGGCACGGTGACGCGGGTCATGATGATTTCGCGGTAGCGCGGCTCGTCCAGCGTCTGGGCCAGGCCGGCAGCCAGCGCCAGCAAAGTCTTGCCGGTGCCGGCGGCGCCGAGCAGCGAGACGAAATCGACATCCGGATCGAGCAGCAGATTGAGCGCGAAATTCTGCTCGCGGTTCTTGGCGTGGATGCCCCAGACCGGCGTCTTGCCGGCGCGGTAGTCGCGGATCACGTGCAGCTTGGCACTGTCGCCGTCGAGCGCCTGGACGGTCAGTTCGAGGCCGCGTTCGACCTCATCCGGCAGGTACAGGAATTCGTTGACATGCCATTCCTTGACCTTCGGCCCGCTGACCTTGTAGCAGGCACGGCCGCGATCATCCTGCCAGCTGTCCATCTTTTCGCCGTGGGTGATCCAGAAATCATCCGGCAGCTTGGCGTAGCCGGAATACAGCAGATCGAGGTCGTCGAGCACCTGATCGTTGTGGTAGTCCTCGGTATGGACGCCGACGATCGCTGCCTTGATCCTCAGGTTGATGTCCTTGGACACCAGGGTGATTGGCCGCGACGGGTGCTCGCTCTGCAAGGCGAGGGCAGCGAGCAGGATGTTGTTGTCCGGCTTGTTGCCCGGCAGCATTTCCGGCAAGGCGGCGGCCGAGGGGCGGGTCTGGAAGAACAGCCGGCCGGACGCCGGTGCAGTCGGCGTGCCGCCAGTGTTGCCGTTGCCGTTGGTACCCTTGTTCAGAGTGGTCGGCAGCGGGATGCCTTTCTCGATGTGCGCGTGGTTCTTGCCGTGCATCAGATCATCGAGGAAGCGGCTGACCTGGCGAACATTGCGGGAAACTTCACTGGTGCCCTTCTTGCCCGCGTCGAGCTCTTCGAGCACGACCATCGGGATGTAGATGTCGTGTTCCTCGAAGCGGAACAGGCAGCTCGGGTCGTGCATCAGGACGTTGGTGTCGAGCACGAAGATTTTCTTTTTCATCGATTTCCGGGAGATGAAACAAAAAAGCCAGCACGCAGGATGCGCGCCGGCTCAGAAGAAAGTGTGATGACGATCGGCAAGGACGTTAGAGAGCCTTGACGGCCTCCAGCACCTCGGCAGCATGGCCTTTCGCGGAGACCTTGCGCCAGTCTTTCGCGAGTTTGCCCTTGCCATCGAACAGGAAGGTGCAGCGGTCGATACCCATGTACTTCCTGCCGTACATGCTTTTTTCAACGATCGCGCCGAAGGCCGTGCACATGGCTTCGTCACCGTCGGACAGCAAGATGAACGGGAAGCCGAACTTGGTGCAGAAGTTGTCGTGCGATTTCACGCTGTCCTTGGACACGCCGACGATGTCGGCACCGGCCTTGACGAACTCCGCATACAGGCCGGTGAATTCCTGGCCCTCGACGGTGCAGCCCGGCGTGTTGTCCTTCGGATAGAAGTAGAC
This sequence comes from Nevskia sp., assembly GCA_030694365.1. GTDB lineage: Bacteria > Pseudomonadota > Gammaproteobacteria > Nevskiales > Nevskiaceae > Nevskia. The sequence continues at coordinate 5,854 of JAUXYM010000040.1, forward strand.
GACCAGCTTCTTGCCCTTGAAATCCTTGCCTAAGCTGATGGTCTTGCCGCCGCTGGCTGCGAGCGTCAGGTCCGGCAGCGTGTCGCCAATCGTCAGGCTCATGCAGCTAGTCCTCGGTGAGTTGGGAATGATCAGGTGCGGTCTGTGACGATCAGACTACACCCGGCTCGCGCAAACAAGACCGCAAGAATCAGGCCCTGAACGGGCGCTCAGCTTCAGCTCTTGATCGGGTCGAGCATGCCGTCGGCGTTCAGATCGTCGCAGAGATCCATGAACGATTCGCGCAAGGCCTGCGGATGCTGGTTGACTGGCACATGCAGCACCATCTGCACGCTGACCATGCCGGCGCCGGTATGGGTCGACTGGTACTTCTGGGTCGACATTTCCGCCACCTGCACATCCTGGCTGTGGAAGAACTCCAGCAGGTGGACCAGCAGATCCGGCTGCTGCGGCGCAATCACGTCAGCCGCATAGGGACGGAATTCCGGGTTCTGCTCGCGCATGTTGCAGCGCTGGAAACGCACCTGCAGTTCGAGCTTTTCGGCAATGCCGGGCAGGGCGGTTTCAAGGCGGCCGAGCGCGCTCCAGTTGCCGGAGACGACCAGGTTGGCGGTCAGGCGGTCGCCGATCGGTGCGATACGACAATCCTCGACCTCGCCGCCGCGCTCGCGGATCGCCTTGAACAGCTCCAGCGCGAGTTGGGGGCGGGGTTGGCCGAGTACGGAAATCGACAGCAGGTTTTCTGGGGCGGCCATTGCGGGAACGGTTTGGAGATCCGGTGGTCTTGTAGGTCGGGAAGTTGATCGGGACTGGCGAGGCCAGCGGCATGGGCGGGTGGCGATCGACGTTCCGTTATAATCGCAGTTTAGCCATCCACACCTAATTCCGCATGATCAAGGGCAGCATAGTCGCGATCGTGACGCCGATGACCGCGTCCGGCGAAGTCGATTTCGACTCGCTCGGCCGTCTGGTTGAATGGCACATCACTGAAGGCACGGACGCCATCGTCGCCGTCGGCACCACCGGGGAATCGGCGACGCTCAGCGTCGACGAACATCTGGCGGTGATCCGCAAAGTGATCGAGGTTTCGGCCAAGCGGGTGCCGGTGATCGCCGGTACCGGTGCCAATTCGACGACCGAAGCGATCGAGCTGACCCAGCTTGCCGCCGATGTCGGCGCCGACGCCTGTCTGCTGGTCACGCCGTACTACAACAAGCCGCCGCAGGAAGGTCTGTATCGCCATTTCAAGGCGATCGCTGAAGCGGTGAACGTGCCGATCATCCTGTACAACGTCCCCGGCCGTACCGGCTGTGACATGCTGCCGGCGACGGTTGCCCGTCTGGCCAGCCTGCCGAACATCGTCGGCATCAAGGAAGCCAAGGGTGAGCTGTCGCGAGTGCGCGATCTGCTGGCGCTCGGCTTTCCGGCTTCGTTCGCGCTGTACACCGGCGACGATGCGACCGCGCGGGAATCGATGCTGCTCGGCTTTCATGGCGACATCTCGGTCACCGCCAATGTTGCACCGAAGTTGATGCACCAGATGTGTGCGGCGGCGCTGGCTGGCGATGCTGCCAAGGCCGAAGCAATCGACCTCAAGCTGGCGCTGTTGCACAAGAATTTGTTTGTTGATCCGAACCCGATTCCCGCCAAGTGGGCACTGGAAGTGATGGGCCGGATTCCCGGCGGCATCCGCCTGCCGCTGGTGCCGATGAACCCTGACCATATCGACGTCGTGCAGACCAGCCTGCGCGCGGCGGGAGTGATTTGATGAGCTCGATGTACACGCGGCACGCGACGAAGCAAGCCGGCCTGCTGATGGTGGCGCTGTCGTCGCTGGCAGCCGGCTGCTCGACGACCTCCTACTGCTCCGGTCCGCAGCCCTATGAATCGGCTGCTTCGGTCACGCCGATCGTCGCGCCGGAAGGCATGCGCATCCCGACGCCAAGCACGGCGCTGAAGGTGCCGGAAGTGAAGACCGAATCGGTAACCTACGGCTTCTATGGCGCGGATCCCGCCAAGCCCGGCAAGAAGCGCATGTTCTGCCTTGACCAGCCGCCGGCCCTGACGCCGCAGGCTGAAGCCTCCCCCGCAGTCGCTGCGGAAAAATCGCCCTAAGACTCGGCCATTTCGTTAGAATGCCGCCGCCCACACGGCAGCAGCAAGACACGGAGAGGTGTCCGAGCGGTTGAAGGAGCACGCCTGGAAAGCGTGTATACGAGTCAAATCGTATCGCGGGTTCGAATCCCGCTCTCTCCGCCAATAAGGCGTCCCGGGTCATCCCGAGAAGTACCAAACCCCTGAGAAATCAGGGGTTTTTTATTTTCCGATGACCCGTGTGTCCCGGATTGTCCCTCCTGAGTGAGGGACAAGATGAGGGACAGTTCTGAGGTACGGTATCTGTCCCACATTCGCGGCGGGACAGCATGGCGAGCAGGAACACAGGGCGCCTCCAGGCGCTATCGACGACAGCGGGACGGCATCGGATCGACGATGGCCTGTAGACGCGCAGGCGCTTTGAGCCGTCTACGTTTCCGGCCTTTCGGCCGTTTCCAATAGGTGCACAATAAATATTATGTCAACTTAAGAATATTGCCGGTCGGGTGCCAACTTGTGCACCGGTCCTTATTTATTGCATCGGCCCTTATTAATTTCCAACACATCAATAAGGAAAAATTATTCTATTTATCATGCGCTTACAAAATGCAGTTTGACGCAGTTGTCGAACCTTTTCGCTTGGGGCAACGACTGCGCAGCTACTTATTGATTCGGCCACGAAATAGTTGAACAAGGTGATACGTCTGAATTTGATGCCTGATCTTCCCGGCGAGGTCGGCACGTGGCCGAATCAATAACAAAATCAATAT
>JAUXYM010000124.1 GCA_030694365.1 Nevskia sp.
TCAAGTCGCTGGGTTCGCTGTTGTTCGCAGCAGCGCTGATCGGCAGCGGCACGGCGCTGGCGGCACCGCTGCTCATCGACAGCATTAAGGCTAAGCAGCCCGCCGGTGGTGCCGAACTGCGCTTCCCGAGACTTGCCGGCGATGGTGCCAACTTCCGCGCGATCAATCTGTACCTGTATGCGGTGGAACTGCAGCAGCGGCCGGGCCGCGATGCGAAGGCCGCGTTGCCGCTGCCGAACGACGGCTCGCTGACTGCGCTCGATTACGAATTGGTTGGCGACAGCGGCCGGGTGCTGTCGATCCGCATCAGCGGCACGCGTAATGGCTTGGGCTTTTCGCGCCTGCACAACTTCGATATCGCCAGCGGCCTGCCGATCGTGCTCGCCGATCTGTTCACGCCCGAAGGCTATGGCCGTCTGCGTGCGCAAGTCGCCACGCCACGCGTGCAGCGCATCCGCGATTTCCAGCAAACGCTCAACGCCAAGGACGATCTGCAATCCGAGCAACGCGAGCTCTACGAGGATTGCCTGCCGGCGGTACGCGGCGACACGCTGACCGACAACCAGCTGCTGCTGGCGGTCGATCACCTGGCGCTGGAACGTCCGGACTGCGCGACGCCTGATCAACTCGAACTCGACGTCCTGCGGCCGCTGAAGGTCAAGCTGCCGCTCACCGCGCTGGCGCCGGATCTCGGGCCTTACGGCAGCTGCGTGCTGCTGTCGGCCGAGTCGGTGCCGGCCTGCCCGCTGCCGCCGAAGCTGGGGCTGCGGCTGGGCAGCTATGGCGGCACGATCGGCGAGAACGAGAAGATCAATCTGGTCATCGAGCGCCTGTACGACGGCGACCGGGTCGAGGCCAGTTGGTCCCGAGTAGCGGACGGCCGCTATCACCACTTGCAGGGCCGAGTGCAGCGCGACGGCAAGGGCAAGCTGTTCGAGACCGAAGCCGGCAGCGAAGCGCTGCTGGTCGAATTCACCTTGTTCGGCAAGGCCGACGGCAGCTTCGCCGGCCAATGGCGCACGGTCACTGGTGGCGCTCAACTCAAGCCGTTGGAACTTAAAGTCCTTCAGTAGGACAGAACAGCTAAGCTGCCGCGCTTTTCGCGCCGACCAGACCTTACGAGAACAACCATGGAAACCTCCCCGCAAGCCCAGCTTGCCGTCCTGATCGACGCCGACAACGCCAACGCCAAGCGCATCGACGGCCTGCTGGCTGAAGTCGCCAAGTACGGCCGCGCGACCACCAAGCGCGCCTATGGCGACTGGACGACGCAGAACCTCGGCAGCTGGAAGCAGACGCTGGCCCGCCACGCGATCCAGCCGATGCAGCAGTTCAGCAACACCAAGGGCAAGAACTCGACCGACAGCGCGCTGATCATCGACGCGATGGACCTGCTCTACACCGAGCGTTTCGATGGCTTCTGCATCGTCTCCTCGGACTCCGATTTCACGCGCCTCGCTTCGCGCATTCGCGAATCCGGCCTCACCGTCTACGGCTTCGGCGAGCGCAAGACGCCGCAGCCGTTCGTGCGCGCCTGCGACCGCTTCATCTTTGTCGAGGTGCTGCGCGACGGCGAACCGGATACGCCAACCGAAGTGCCGCCGCCACGCGCTGCCGAGCGCGCCGCGTCGCCGGTGGGCCGTGGCAAGCCGGCCCAGCCGGTGCCCGCCCAACCGAACTCGGTTCGTCCTCCAGCGAAGCCAGCCGAGGGCTCGTCATCCGCAGACGAGCGTCCGGCCCGTGGCGCGCCTATCGACGATCCGGCGCTGCTCGGCCCGCTGCGCGCGGCCGTTGCCGATGCCGGCGACGAGGACGGCTGGGTCGGTCTCGGTGCCGTCGGCAGCCTGCTCAGCAAGCGCATGCCCGAGTTCGATCCACGCAACTACGGCCGCAAGAAGCTCAGCGATCTGATCGCCGCGATCCCGCTGTTCGAAGTCGAAGAACGCGGCGAGCCCGGCCGCTCGCGGGCGCTGTTCATTCGCGAAAAGCGGGTGCGCGAAGGCGGCGATGCGAAGCCCGAGACTCGTCAGGAGCAGAAGATTGAAGCGCGTCCGGAATCAAAGCCTGAAGCGAAGTTAGAGCCCAAGCCCAAGCCCGAGCCCAAGCCCGAGTCCAGGTTCGAGCCCAAGGCCGAAGTCATCGTCGAAGTTCGCGCCGAGCCACAGCCTGAAGCGCCGCGTGTCCAGCCGAAGCCCGAGCCGCGTCCGCAGCCGCTGCATGAGCCGCGCGGGCATCAGCCGAAGCCGCCTCAGCAGCCACTGTCGCAGCCGACGCCTAGGCCGCAGGCGCAGACCGGCCACGAGGGCGAACGCCCCCATGGAGCAGACTGGGCACCGCGTCGCGATGATCGGCGGCCGTCGTGGGCGATTCCGAAGCCTGCGGTCGCGGCCGAGCCGGTGCTTGCGGCACCTGCGCCAGCACCGGTTGTTGCAGCCGAGGCAGTCGTCGCGACTGTCGCCGTGAAGTCGAAGCTGCCGGTGGTCGAGAAGAAGGCGGAAGCGCCGACGCCACGCGCACCGCGCAAGCAGGCTGCGGCTAAGAAAACGGTCGTGAAAACCGCTGCCGTGAAGGTGGTCGAACCAAGCCCCGCGCCGGCCGAGCCGGTGGCCGCAGCGAAGCCGCGTCGGCGCAGCAGCAAGCTCGCTCAGGCCGATGGCGGCAAGGACGGCGCTGGCGAATAGGCCAGCGCCACGCCGCTGATCCCGGCTGCCAGCGCAGCCCGGATCAGGCCGGCGAGTTGGCTGGCGGCCTCGTCGTAGCCCAGCCCTTGCGGCCGGATGTTCGACAGGCAGTTGCGCTCGGCGTCAACGCTGCCGACTCTCGGCGCGGCCGTGACATAGGCACCGAGGCTGTCCGGCGAGGACAGTCCCGGTCGCTCGCCGATCAGGCAGACCACCAGCTTGGCGGCGAAGCATTCGGCGATCTCGTCGGCGAGCGCGACTCGCGCCTGGGTCGCGATCACCAATGGGCCCAGACTGAGTCCTTGCAACTGCGGCAGCAGCGCCGACAGTAACGGGGCCGCATGCTGCTGGGGTGCTACCGCCGACAGGCCATCGGCAATCACCAGCAGCACGTCGGGGCCATCGCTGCGCGCCAGCGCTTCCAGCGTGCCGCGCGAGTCCGGTGACAGCCGGCGGCCCCAGTCCGGTCTTGCGAGATAGGCAGTGCGGCTGGTCGCAGCACTCTGCGCGTGGATCGTCGGCAGACCCAGTGGCAGCAGGGCTGCGGCCAGCACATCGACCTGCAACGCAGCCTGCACTGCATCGCGGGCCTGAGCGTGGGCGATGCCGAGGGCCAGCACTTCGCGGGTCGGCAGCGAGGCCCCGCTGCGGCCGAGGGCGATGCGGGCCGGGGTCAGGCTGCGCAGTTCGGTCCAGGGATCGCTAGGCGCGAGTGATTCCTTGCTGATGAGCTTCGGCAGTTCGCTCATCGTCTGAGCCCGTCCCCGAGTTGATTGATGGCTTCGTGCAGCGGCAGCGCTTGCAGACTGCGCGCGTCCTGCAGCCGGCCCTGGGCATCGATCAATTGCAGCCGCTGCAGCCAGCTTTCGAACTCGGGCGCATGTTTGAGACCCAGCATTTCGCGCAGGGCAAGGCCGTCGTGAAAGCTGGTGCTCTGGTAGCCGAGCATCACGTCATCGGCACCCGGCACGCCCATCACGTAGTTGACGCCGGCAGCGCCGAGCAGGGTCAGCAAAGTATCCATGTCGTCCTGATCGGCTTCGGCGTGATTGGTGTAGCAGACGTCGACACCCATCGGCAGGCCGAGCAACTTGCCGCAGAAGTGATCCTCCAGCCCGGCGCGGATGATCTGCTTGGCGTCGAACAGATATTCCGGGCCGATGAAGCCGACCACCGTGTTGACCAGCAGCGGCCGGAACGCGCGGCAGACGGCGTAGGCGCGCGCCTCGCAGGTCTGCTGATCGAGGCCGTGATGGGCGTTCGCGGAAAGCGCAGCGCCCTGGCCGGTCTCGAAGTACATGACATTGCTGCCGACGGTGCCGCGCTTCAGGCTCAGGGCCGCGTCCTGCGCTTCACGCAGCAGCGCCAGGTTGATACCGAAGCTGCGGTTCAGCGCTTCGGTGCCGCCGACCGACTGAAACACCAGATCGACCGGCGCGCCGGCCTTGATCGCTTCGATCTGCCGCGTGACATGGGCCAGCACGCAGCTCTGGGTCGGGATCTCGTAGCGGGCGATCAGGGCATCGAGCATCTCCCACAGCGCACGCAGCTTCGCCGGTTCGTCGCTCGCTGGATTGATGCCGATGCAGGCATCACCGGCGCCGTACATCAGGCCATCCAGAGTCGCCGCGAGGATGCCGCGGGCATCGTCGGTCGGATGGTTCGGCTGCAGGCGGATCGCGAGCCTTCCCGGCAGGCCGATGGTCGAGCGGAACGCGGTGACCACGCGGCACTTGCGCGCAGCCAGAATCAGATCCTGATTGCGCATCAGCTTCGACACCGCCGCCGCCATTTCCGGCGTGATGCCCGGTGCGACGGCGGCGAGCACGGCGCTGCTCGCGGCATCCGACAGCAGCCAGTCTCGAAAGCTGCCAACGGTCAAGGAGCGCAGCGGCGCGAACGCTGCGGCGTCGTGGCTGTCGACGATCAGCCGGGTGACTTCGTCGGCTTCGTAGGCGATCAGCGCTTCATCGAGGAAAGCGGTCAGCGGCAGATCGGCGAGCGTGGCGCGCGCTGCCATCCGTTGCTCGGCACTGGCCGCAGCAACCCCGGCCAGCGCATCGCCGGAACGCATCGGCGAAGCTTTCGCCAGCAGCTCGGCGAGCGAGTCGAAGACATAGCTGCGCAGGCCGATGGCGGCGCGGTAGCTCATCGGCGTCAGGCGGCAGCCGGAGGATCGGCGTAGGGCTCGTCGGCAGCGACCCATTCGCTTTCGATCGCCCCTGCTGCGTTCCATTCGACCATCGCCGGCAGCGCCTGCACCGTGTCGACATAGCGCTGGCAGAGCGCCGGCAACGGCACCGCATGAGTGACGAAGCGAGACACCACCGGCGCATGGAAGGCATCGGCAATGGTGAAGCTGCCGAACAGGAACGGCCCGCCGCTGGCGGCGAGCGCGTCGCTCCACAGCTCGACGATGCGGGCGATGTCGGCGAGCGCCGCGGGCGTCTGCCCCTTGCCCGGATGGCGACCTCGGCAGTTCATCGGCATCGCGTTGCGCAGCCCGCTGTAGCCGCTGTGCATCTCGGCGCTGATCGAACGTGCCTTCGCGCGCAGTAGCGGATCGCTGGGCCAGAGGCCCGATGACGGAAAGCGCTCGGCCGCGTATTCGCAGATCGCCAGCGAATCCCAGATCACGGTGCTGCCGTCGATCAGCACCGGCACCCGGCCGGCTGGCGATACGGCAAGCATCCGCGCCTTGCTGTCCGGCTCGTCGAGCGGAATGCGCTGTTCTTCGAAAGCGATGCCGGCCACCCGCAGCGCCAGCCAGGGCCGCAGCGACCACGAGGAATAGTTCTTGTTGCCGATCACCAGTTTCATGCGCGGTTCCGATTTCCCGAAGGCCTCGCCAGCCTGCTTGCACGGGCTGCGCCATGCAAGCGGGGGCTGCACTGCGCCATTACAATGCGGCGCTCATTCCCGCCGTACCGTGCTGCCATGACCTCCCTGACGCTGGCCCTGTCGAAAGGCCGCATCCTCGATGACTGCCTGCCGCTGCTGAACGCGGTCGGCATCGCGCCGTCCGTCGAGGCCGGCCGCCTGCTGCGCATTCCGACCCAGGACCCCGGTGTGGAACTGCTGGAAGTCCGCCCGACCGACGTGCCAACTTATGTCGAATACGGTGCCGCCGATCTCGGCATCGTCGGCAAGGACATCCTGCTCGAACACGGTGGCGGCGCGCTGTACGAGCCGGTCGATCTCGGCTTCGCGGTCTGCCGCCTGAGTGTCGCGACCAAGAACGATTCGCCGCTGGTCAGCAACCCGCGCCACAACTTCGGCCGCCGCCTGCGGGTGGCAACCAAGTACCCGGAAGTGACGCGCCGCTACTACGCCACGCTCGGCGAGCAGGTCGAGGTCATCAAGCTGTACGGCTCGATGGAACTCGCACCCTTGGTCGGCCTCGCCGATGTCATCGTCGATTTGGTCGCCACCGGCGGCACCTTGCGCGCCAATGGTCTGGTCGAGATCGAAACCATCTTCACCTCGAGCGCCCGCCTGGTGGTCAACAAGGCGGCGATGAAGATGAAGCATGCGGCGATCCGCGCGCTGCTTGATCGCTTCGTTGGGGCGGTCGCCAGTGCTTGACCAGAAATTGGAAATCAATCGGCTCGACTCCCGCTCGGCAGACTTCGATACCAAGCTCGGTGCGCTGCTCGACCGCGCGCCGGAAGCGGATCCGAAAGTCACCGCCGTGGTCGCCGACATCATTGCCGACATCCGCGTGCGCGGTGATGCCGCGCTGGTCGACTACACCAATCGCTACGATCGCCGCAGCATTGCTACGGCCGCTGAACTGGAAATTCCGAAAGCGGCGCGTGTAGCGGCCTGGCATTCATTGGTGCCGGCGCTGCGTGCAGCACTGGAAGCGGCCGCCGAACGTATCCGTGCCTATGCCGAGCGCCAGAAGCTCGAAGGCTGGGAGTTCAGCGACGCCCACGGCAATCGTCTCGGCCAGAAAGTCACCGCGATGGATCGCGCCGGCCTCTATGTGCCCGGCGGCAAGGCGGCGTATCCGTCCAGCGTGCTGATGAACGCGATCCCAGCCAAGGTTGCTGGCGTTGGCGAACTGATCATGGTGGTGCCGGCCAGCGATGGCGTCATCAATCCCGTGGTGCTCGGTGCCGCGTATCTGGCCGGTGTCGATCGGGTGTTTACGATCGGTGGCGCGCAGGCAATTGCCGCACTTGCATATGGCACGGCGACGATCCCGGCCGTCGACAAGATTGTTGGCCCCGGCAACGCCTATGTCGCCGCCGCCAAACGCCTGGTGTTCGGCCGGGTCGGCATCGACTCCATTGCCGGCCCGAGTGAAATCGTCGTCATCGGCGATGGCTTGACCGATCCGCGCTGGATCGCAATGGATCTGTTCAGCCAGGCCGAGCACGACGAAGTCGCCCAGAGCATTCTGATTTCACCGAGTGCCGAGCATCTCGATGCCGTGTACGCGGCGATGAACGCGCGTCTCGCCGAGTTGCCGCGTGCCGACATCGTTCGCCAGTCGATTGCTGGCAGAGGCGCACTGATCCTGGTGCGCGATCTTGCCGAAGCCGCGCAGGTCTCCAATCGCATTGCGCCGGAACATCTGGAGTTGTCAGTCGCCGAGCCACGCGCGCTGCTGGACTCCATTCGCCACGCCGGTGCGGTGTTTCTCGGCCGTCATGCACCGGAAGCTTTCGGCGATTACTGCGCCGGCCCGAATCATGTATTGCCAACCTCGCGCGCAGCGCGTTTCTCGAATCCACTTGGTGTCTACGAGTTCCAGAAGCGTTCCAGCCTGATCGAAGTCACGCCGGGTGGCGCAAAAGTGCTGGCCGATATCGCCGGCACCATCGCCGACGCCGAAGGCTTGCAGGCGCATGCGGCTAGTGCGAGGGATCGCAGTTGAGCTAGAGCTGGCGCAAAAAACTGACGGCCCTTCAAGAGCCGTGATCGCTACGGAGATAAAATCTCCAGGCGATGAGATTTGAACGTGAACTGCATCACTGTTTTCCGGCCCGTGAAGGCGAAGTATTGGGCGGCGCCGCAGGGAAGCAGAGTCAGAAGTCGCCTCCATCGACGCATTCCTCCGTCACCCATGCAAGGAGCGTTGATCATGAAAATCCTCACCGGAATTCTGGCTGCCGTGTTGCTCGCTTTTTCGTCGATGGTCTGGGCGGCATCGATTGATGTCAATACTGCCGATGCGAAAGCATTGGAAACGCTGAATGGAATCGGCCCGGCGAAAGCGGCAGCGATCGTCGAGTATCGGACCAAGAACGGGCCGTTCAAGACTGTCGACGATCTGGAGAAGGTGCCGGGTATCGGCGCCGCGACAATCTCCAAGAACAAGGACAGTCTGTCGGTCGGCGGCAAGGCCGCGGCGGCTGCCAAGCCGGCGGCGAAGTAGACCGCGCTTCTGGCCACGGGTGCAAGGACTCAAGCCACCGCCGCGAGTCCTTGCACCTTTCGATTTCCCAACATTCGTTCGAGGGTCTGATGGGTCCAGACATGTCCCAATCACAGACCTCCGCTCAATTGGTCGGCCCTGAACTGCTGGCCGGCTTCGTGCCGATGAGCGCGCTCGCCGCAGAGTCGCTGCAGCGGCTAGCGAAGCAGGCGGCCATCCATGCGCATCCGGCTGGCAGCGTGCTGTTCCGGGCTGGACAGGCACAGACCAAGGCCTGGTATCTGTTGCGCGGTCAGGTTCGCCTACGCGATGCCAATGGCTGGACCCTGGTCGACGTGAAGGCCGGTGAGGCGCGAGCGCGGCAGTGTCTGTCAGCGCCGCCGGCGGTCGATGTGTCCGCCCTCTGCGTCGGTCCGGTCGAAGTGCTGGTCGTCGACGCTGGCCTGCTCGATGTGCTGCTGACCTGGGAGCAGGCCGGCGCTTGCGAAGTGGCGCTGATCACGGAGGTGACGGCGGACGACTGGATGATCCGCTTGCTGCAGCGGCCGTCGTTCCAACGCTTGCCGCCGGCGAATCTGCAGGCGCTGTTCCAGCGGCTGGATACGATCGCAGTGGCCGCCGGCGAGGTGGTGATCGAGCAGGGTGCGGCCGGCGATTACTTCTATGTGATCGTCGAGGGGCGCTGCCGGATCGTCCATCGCGGTGTGGGGATCCAGTTGCTGACCTTGGCCGAGTTCGGGCCCGGCGACTGTTTCGGCGAGGAAGCCCTGATCGCCGGCCTGCCGCGTAACGCCAGTGCGACGATGCTGACCGCCGGCACGCTGAAACGCCTTGCCCGGCGCGATTTCGAGGAGCTGCTCAACGAGCCGCTGCTGGTTCGGCTTGATCGAGCCACGGCGAAGGCGCAGGTGCAGGCCGGCGTCGCGCAATGGCTCGATGTTCGGCTGCCGACCGAGTATGAAGCGGGGCATCTGCCTGGCAGCGTCAATCTGCCGCTGAGGCTGCTCAGGCTGAGAGCGTCGACCTTGGATCGGCAGCGGCTGCAGGTTTGTATCTGCGATACCGGACGCCGGGGGGCGGTGGCGGCGTTCCTGCTGGCGCAACTCGGCATCTCGGCAGCGGTGCTCGCCGGTGGTCTGCGTGGTAGCTGAGCCGATCAGCTTGGAGCGCTGTCAGGCGCGGTGATACGGATGGTTGTTCAGCAGGGTCCAGGCCCGGTATAGCTGCTCGGCGACGATCACCCGCACCAGCGCATGCGGAAACGTCAGTTTCGATAGCGACCACTTGGCATCGGCCCGCGCGAGTACCGCTGGCGCGTGACCGTCCGGCCCGCCGATCAACAGGGCGACATCGCGGCCGTCCTGCATCCAGGCTTTCAGCGACTTCGACCAGGCGACGGTATCCGGCTGGCTGCCGTGCTCGTCGAAAGCGATGATCCGGGCCTCGCCGGCGGCTTTCAGCAGACGTTCGCCCTCGGCTTCGCGCAGGCGTGGGATATCGGCGTTCTTGCCGCGATGCTCGACCGCCAGTTCAACCAGCTCCAGCTTCAGCTCGCGCGGCAGCCGGGTCGCGTAATCCTCGTAACCGGACGCGATCCAGTCCGGCATCCGCGTGCCGATCGCGATCAGGCGAATGCGCATCGGCGCGTACCAGCAAGGAACCGCGTCAGGCGCTGCGTACAGCCGGTTCGCGCTGGGCGAAGTCCCAGAGCTTTTCGAGCTGGTAGAAGGCCCGGGTCTGCGCCTGCATCACATGGACGATGACGCCGCCGAGGTTGACCAGCACCCACTCGCCCTCGTTCAGGCCTTCGACGCCCACCGGTCGGTGACCGTTTTCCTTGGCCTTGTCGATGACGCTGTGCGCCAGCGAGGCCGCGTGGCGGTTCGAGGTGCCGGTGGCGATCACCATGATGTCGGTAATCGAGGTCAGCTTCGATACGTCGAGCACCTTGATGTCGACCGCTTTCAGGTCTTCGAGGGCAGTGACGGCCAGCGCGCCGAGTTCGGTCGACGAGGCGTGGGAGTTGACAGCGGCTTTTTCAGTCATGGGCAGGGTCTTTGTCTTCATCAATGGTGAGTGCTCGAACGTCCTCGGGGGTCAGGGAGCGGATGACAGCTTCAGGCACCAGGCCGCGAACACTGCGGCCGGCTTGCAGCAAGGCTCTGATACGGGTGGCCGAGATCGCCAGCGGCGGCAGGCTGACCGGCAACCACAGGCCGGCGGACTGACGACTCAGCGCTTCGACCGACGCCACTTTCCGGTCATGCAGAAACTCGGCCAGTTCCGTGGCCGGCGCATCGGCCGGATGCGGCCGCTGGACGGCGACGATGTGCGCCAGGTCGAACAACTCGCGCCAGCGATGCCAGGTGTGCAGGCGGTTGGCGGCGTCGTCACCGAGCAACAAATAAAGGTGTGCCGCCGGCGCTTCGGCCTTGAGCGCCGCCAGCGTGTCGACGGTATAGGACGGCTGCTGCTGCGCGCGTGCACGGCGCAGTTCGCGATCGTCGACGATCAGACCGGGCTCGTCGCCGACCCCGAGCCGGGCCCATTCCAGCCGCCGCTCTGCGCTGACGCCTGGGGCGGCGCGATGCGGCGGGCGGGCGCTCGGAGTGAGATAAACGCAGTCGAGGCCGAGCAGATCGCGCAGCTCGATCGCGAGCCGCAGATGGCCGTTGTGTATCGGTGCGAAGGTGCCGCCGAAGAAGCCGATCGCCTTGACCGCAGTGGTCAGTGGCTGGTGACCAGTGGCCAGAGAATCAGGCCTGGGAAGGGTGACGCGCTGCGTTTCGCTATTCAACTGACCACTAACCACAGGCCACTGCTTCACCGCACATGGCCATCCCCGAGCACCACCCACTTCACCGAAGTCAGGCCTTCGAGGCCGACCGGGCCACGGGCGTGGAACTTGTCGGTGGAGATACCGATTTCTGCGCCTAAGCCGTATTCGTAGCCGTCGGCGAAGCGCGTCGAGGCATTGATCATCACCGAGCTGGAATCGACTTCGCGCAGGAAGCGGCGCGCCTTCGTATAGTTCTCGGTGACGATCGCATCGGTGTGCGCCGAGCCGTGGCGGGCGATGTGATCCATCGCCTCGTCGAGGCTGTCAACGATCTTCACCGCGAGAATCGGTGCCAGGTATTCGGTATCCCAGTCGGCAGGCGTCGCCGGCTTGGCTTGCGGCAGCAGCTTGCGGGTGCGCTCGCAGCCGCGCAGTTCGACGTCGTGACCGCTGTAGATCGGTGCCAGCAGTTCCAGCAGCTTAGGCGCGATCGGCGCATCGATCAGCAGCGTTTCCATGGTGTTGCAGGTGCCGTAGCGCTGGGTCTTGGCGTTGACCGCGATCGACACCGCTTTGTCGAGATCGGCCTCGCGGTCGACATAGACGTGGCAGTTGCCGTCGAGATGCTTGATCACCGGCACCTTGGCGTGTTCGGACACGAACGCGACCAGACCCTTGCCACCGCGCGGAATGACCACGTCGATCGCTTCCGGCATCGCCAGCATCGCGGCGACGGCGGCGCGGTCGGTGGTGTCGACCACCTGCACCGCATCGCTGGGCAGGCCGGCGGATTTCAGTGCGCGCGAAATGCAGCGGGCGATCGCCTGATTGCTGTGCATCGCTTCCGAGCCGCCGCGCAGCACGCAGGCATTGCCGGACTTCAGGCAGAGCGCTGCGGCATCGGCGGTCACGTTCGGACGCGATTCGTAGATGATGCCGACGACACCGAGCGGCACCCGCATCTTGCCGACCTGGATGCCCGACGGCCGCATCTTCATGTCGAACATCTCGCCGATCGGATCGGGCAGGGCGGCGACCTGGCGCACGCCATCGGCCATCGCGGCAACGCGGGACGGGTTGAGCTCCAGGCGCTCGACCAGCGCTTCATCGAGCTTGGCATCGCGCGCCGCGCGCAGATCCAGCGCATTGGCTTCAAGGATGGTGGTGGCCTCGGCCATGATCACATCGGCGAGTGCAAACAGCGCGGCGTTCTTCTCGCCGGTGGTGGCGCGGGCGATCAGGCGGGCGGCCGCGCGGGCACGCGTGCCGACCTCTTTCATGTAGCGGTTGACCGCGTCGTTGCTGGCCGCGTCCTTCCGGAATTCCCTGTTGGTTGCCGCAGTCATCGCCTTGCCGTTGCCGCCTTTTTTCTCGCCGTCATCGAAACGGCCACGATCAATGTTAACAACTCTTCCCAAGCCTGCGGCTGACCGCCGCTGGACTTGGCCTGGGTATCGACCTGCGCGCACTTGCGCAGCCAGCCGAGCACCTGGTTCGGCGTCGAGCGTTCCGCCGCTCTGGTGTAGGCGGCTTGATTGGCCTTGTGGATGCGCGCCGCCTCGACGGCCGAGGCCGCATTGCCAGTGCGCGCCATCAGATTGGCGACGTTGGCGAGCTGGCGCAGGCCGGTGGCCAGCAGCAAGGTGATCGGCACGATGTCCATGCCTTCGCCGCGCAAGGTATCGAGGCCGCGCATCGCGCCGCGGGCATCGCCGGCCATGATCTTGTTGATCCAGCCGAAGACGTCGATATGCGCGGAATCGGCGACCGCGGTGTCGATCGCATCGATCCCGAGCCGCGCGCCCTTGCCATGCAGCAGCACCAGCTTCTGCACTTCCTGCTGAGCGGCGAGCAGATTGCCCTCGGTGCGCTCGGCGAGCAGTTGCAGCGCGTCCGGTTCGGCATCCAGGCCGGCAGCTTTCAGGCGGCTGCCGATCCAGCCCGGCAGTTCGCCTGGCTTCATCGCTTCGAAGTACAGGCTGGCGCCGGCGGCTTCGAGGGCTGAAAACCAGCCGCCGCTGCGGGTGCGCCATTCCAGCTTGTTGACATGGATCAGCAGCAGTACGTCGCGCGGCGGCGCGCTGGCCAGTTGCTGCAGGAACTGGCCGCCGGCGACATCGGGCGCGTTGTGCAGGCGCAGCTCGACGATGCGCAAGGACGCAAACAGCGACATCGCATTGCAGGCATCGAGCAGCAGGCCCCACTCGAAACCCTTTTCGGCATCGAGCACTTCGCGCTCGGAATAGCCGACCGCGCGCGCTCTGGCGCGGATCGCATCGAGTGCTTCCTGGGCCAGCAGCGGTTCCTCGCCACCGACGACGTACAGCGGTGCCAAGCCCTTGGCGAGCGCGGCCGGCAGTTGCGACAGGTTTAGGCGCGCCATGGTCTGCTCAGTCCGCCAGGAACGCGGCGACCCACGCCGCTGTTTCTTCGGGTGCGTCGAAATGCAGCATGTGCCCGGCCTCGGGCAGCACCTCGACCCGATGGCGGCGGAAGCAGCTGACCCGCGCCGCGCGCTGCTCGGGCGGCATCTTGACCAAGGACTTGCCGGCGTCGACAAACAAGGTATCCGCCGTCACCTCGCGCCAGACCGCGTTCGAGTCCTCGGCGTGATAGAGCCCGGGGCCGTGGCGGTAATGCTTGGGATCGGCGCACAGGGTGACCTTGCCGTAGCCATCTTCGCGGCCCCAGCAACGCGACACGAACGCGGCGTGCGCGTCCGACAACTGCGGATGCTGGCGGCTGATGCGTCCGGCCAGTTCATCGAACGAGGCATAGCTGCGTTGGCGCGGGCTTTCGCGCAGTTCGTCCAGCCAGTGCAGGAAGCGCTTCGGTGCCAGCGCCGCCGGCATGTCCGGCAGGGTGATGCCGTCGAGCAGCACCAGTTTCTCGACGCGCGCCGGCCGCAGGCCCGCATACAGGCTGACGATCTGCGAGCCCATGCTGTGCCCGGCCAGACGCAGCGGCGCATCCGGCGAGTAGTGGCTGATGATGGCATCGAGATCGGCCACGTAGTCGTGGAACCAGTAGCCTTCCCGCGGCCATTCGGTGTGGCCGAAGCCGCGCCAGTCCGGGGCGATGACCTGCCAGCGATCGAGCAGGGGCGCGACCAGGGGTTCAAAGGTTGCCGACACATCGAGAAAGCCGTGGCCGAGGAACAGCAGCGGCAGGCGCTCATCGCCCCAGCGGCGCAAGTGATAGCGCAGGCCGCGGACGCGCAGGAATTCGGAGCGGCTGGTCAGGTTCAGCGAGGTCATGGCCAATTATCGCAGCGAAGGCTTGCCGGCGCGGTACCTTGCCCGGCTATGGTCTCCGCGTGAGCAAAGCGGTTCCGGCCGTCCACCTTCCAAGTGCGCCCGGCGATCGTATCGATCAGCGTGGCGATCGGATCGGTGTAGACCTGGTGGGGACCGGAGGCAGGCGATGACGAGCTTCGCCGCCGTGTCAGTACGGCACAAGTTATGCTTAGGTCAGCCAGCGGCCGAGCATGTCGTCGTCAATTCACAAGAACAGGCCCGCACACAGCCATGACCTACTGCGTCGCGATCAAAGTCAACGACGGCATCGTATTCGCCGCCGATACCCGTACTGCTGCAGGCGTCGATGACGTACGCACGTACAACAAGCTGCACGTGCTCGAAGTGCCGGGTGAGCGTGTGTTCGTGATCCTGTCGGCCGGCAATCTGGCGACCACGCAGTACGTGCTCGCCTACGCGCGGCGCGAGATGAACGACCCGAACTGCAAGGTCTCGCTGCGCACCGTGCGCCATATGTTCGACGCCGCCGACTACCTCGGCCAGCTGTCGGTGCGCGCGCAGAAACAGAGCGCCGAATCGAGCATGAACGTCAACGTCGAAACGACGCTGATCCTCGGTGGCCAGATCCGTGGCGAGGATCCGTCGATCTACCTGATCTACCCGCTCGGCAATTGCATTGCCGCCAGCCCGGAGATGCCGTTCCTGCAGATCGGCGAAATCAAGTACGGCAAGCCGATCCTCGATCGCTTCGTGCGGCCGGGGGCCAAGCTCGAAGACGCCGCGCGTTGCGCGCTGGTGTCGCTGGATTCAACGATGCGCTCGAACATTTCGGTTGGCCCGCCGGTCGATGTCGCGATCATGGAACGCGACCGGCTGTCGATCGCCCATTCGTTCCGGCTCGACTACGACACGCCGTATTACGCCGCGCTCAAGGAAACCTGGGCGCGCCAGCTCGAGAACGCGGTGCGTTCGCTGCCGAAGTTCGACTGGGAAGTGCAGTCCTCGTTGCCGTTGTCGATGCAGCACCAGCAGGCCGCACAGGCCCCGATGGCACAGCAGGCCCACCAGTCGACGCCGACCTGGCCGTCGCAGCAGGGCCCGAACGGTGCCTGGCTGATGTCGTCAGTGATCCCTGGTGCTGGCCAGAGTCAAGGCCAGAATCAGAGCCGCGGCGGCAATTTCGATCCGCCCGCCGGCCGCGACGACGACAACGGCTATCGCGGCGGCTGAAACGCTGAAGGGCGGCCGCAATCGAGGCCGCCCTTCTTCGGTTTACCGTTCCGCTGCTGGATTACTGGCTGAAGTAGGCATCCGCCAGTGCGGAGTGCAGATCCTTCAGGCCGATCTGGATTTCGTCCATCAGATCCGGCACGCCCATAGCCGTTTTCATCAAATCCTCGATGTTCGCATCGCGCACCAAGCCACGCGTGCGGTCGATGGTGCGCTCGATGCTCCGGCTGTTCGGCAGGTGCGGCAAGGTCGATGCGATGTTGTCGAGACAGAACATCACGCTGCGCGGGAAATCCCGGTTCTGCAGCAGAAAGCGGACGACGCCATTGCCGTTGACACGGGTGCGCAGATGGCGGCGATACATCTGGTAGGCGGTGAGTGAGCGCAACACGCTCATCCAGACGATGTTCTCGAACGGCGTCAGGTCGAGCTTGTCGTCGGTCTGGGTCAGACGCAGCGTTCGCACATCGAGGATGCGCGTGGTCATGTCGGCCTGTTCGATGTTGGTGCCGATGCGCAGGAACTGGAAGCCGACATCGCGGCTCATGTTGGTGGTCAGCACGCTGTAGACCAGCAGTGCGCCGCTGATCACCTGCTGCACGAAGGCCTGACGCGCGGTGCGCAGGATCGATGATTCGCCGCGCTCCTGAACGTAGAAATAGATGTCGTTCAGCCGCTCCCAGGTGTCGCGCGGCACGGTGTCGCGCGACACGCGGAGAATCTCGCGGGCATTGTTCAGCGAGGTGACGATCGAGCCCGGATTGCGCGGATCGATCATCAGGAAGCGGACCACGTTTTCCTCGGTCGCTTCGTCGTACAGCTCCTTGAAGGCCGCCTCGGCACCGGTGATCTCGACCAGCGGTGCCCAGCCCAGTGGCATCCGCCTCGGCAGGTCGAGCATCAGATTGGCGTTGACGTTGATCAGGCGTGCGGTGTTCTCGGCGCGCTGCACGTAGCGACCAAACCAGTACAGATTTTCTGCAACACGGGACAGCATCAGACGGCTCCCTTCTGCGATTGCGCCGCCGCAGCGGCGGGCGAGGTGACGATGCCCGGTGCATCGTCGTCGATGTCGACGATCCAGGTGTCCTTCGAGCCACCACCCTGCGAGGAATTGACGATCAGCGAGTTTTTGACCAGCGCCACGCGGGTGAGGCCGCCGGTGGTCACATAAGTGCTTTCGCCGCGGCTCAGGATGAACGGCCGGAGATCGAGGTGACGCGGTTCGATGCCGTCTTCGCAGATGGTGGGCGCAGTCGACAGGCTCAAGGTCGGCTGGGCCATGTAGTTGCGCGGATTGCCTTCGATCAGCGCCTTGAACTTGGCGTGCTCTTCCTGGCCGACTCTCGGGCCGATCATCATCCCGTAGCCGCCCGATTCATTGGCCGGCTTGACCACCAGCTTGTCGAGGTTGGCGATCACGTAGTCGCGCTGCTTCTTGTCGAAGCACAGGTAGCTCGGCACGTTCGGCAGGATGGCGTCCTCGCCGAGGTAGTACTTGATCATCGCCGGCACATAGGCGTAGACGACCTTGTCATCGGCAACACCGGCACCCGGCGCATTGGCCAGGCCGACCTTGCCCTTGATCCAGGCGCGCATCAGGCCCTTGGCGCCGAGGATCGATTCCGGATTGAAGGCTTCTGGATCGAGGAACAGGTCGTCGATGCGGCGATAGATGACGTCGACGCGCTTCGGGCCGTCGATGGTTTTCATGTAGACGCAGTCGTCGTCGTCGCCGACCGTGAGATCGGTGCCCTCGACCAGTTCCACGCCCATCTGCTGCGCGAGGTAGGCGTGCTCGAAGTAGGCCGAGTTGTAGATACCCGGGGTCAGCAGCACGATGTTCGGCGAATCGCCGGGGCGCGGGCTGATCGCCACCAGGGTGTCGTAGAGCTGGGCGGCGTAGTCGTCGACCGGCAGGATGTTGGTGGTCTGGAACAGTTCCGGCCAGATGCGCTTGATGACGCCGCGGTTCTCCAGCATGTAGGAGACGCCGGACGGCACGCGGAGGTTGTCTTCGAGCACGTAGAGCGTGCCGTCGCCGTCGCGGACCAGGTCCGAGCCGCAGATATGCGCCCAGATGCCGTGCTTGGGCTTCACCCCGACGCACTGCTTACGGAAGTTCACCGACTCGGCGAGGATCTCGGCCGGGAAGATGCCGTCCTTGACGATCTGCTGCTTGCCGTAGACGTCCTGAATGAAGTGGTTGAGCGCGTCGACGCGCTGCTTGAGCCCTTTCTCGGTCGTTTCCCATTCCTTCTTCGGGATCACCCGCGGGATGACGTCGAAGGGCCAGGCCCGGTCGACGTTCTTGCCCTCCGAGTACACCGTGAAGGTGATGCCCATGACCTTGATCGCCAGATCGGCCGCCAGACGCCGATCGGCGAGGTCGTGCGGCGACAGGCTCTGCAGGTATTCGACGAGGCTGCGGGCAGCGGGGCGCGGTGCTCCCGAGGCGGCGAACAGTTCGTCGTAGGCGGCATCGCAGCGGTAGTTGCGCCAATCGAAAGCCATGCGTATTCCAGTATTTTGCGAGTCAGCAGCGGATCGATTCCGGCTACCGCAGCCGGAACGTTGATATTGCAGGATTTGGTCTCTAACCTAGCAGCACGTCCAAGCAAAACATAGGCCACGCACCGTGTGCCGGTTCGCGGCGGCCTGACAGGTAAAGCTTCCAACCAATGACTCGCTCCCGCCCCGCCCTCGAATTGAAGGGCCGCATGTTGCCGATCACGCGTGCGCGGGTGCTGGTAGCCGATAGCGCCGCGATCCGGGCGCAGCTCGCTGAAATGGTCCGGCAGATGCCGCAGGCGGTCAAAGGCATGGCCGTGGTGATCGATAGCGACATCGCCGCCGACCTCGATGCCCTGCTCGCCGCCCTGCGCGAAGTCGGTATCCAGCCGTTGGCGGTATCCGAAGGTCCGCTGGCCGATGCCGCGCGCGCTGTTGGCCTGCCGGTGGTGTCCAGGGACAGCGGCAAGAGCCCTGTCGCGCCGACGCCAGCGCCAGTTGCCGCGCCGCCGCCGGTTGCCGCAGCGCGCCGGCCGGCCCGGGTGATCGACGAGCCGGTGCGCTCCGGTCAGCAGATCTATGCCGAAGGCTGCGATCTGATCGTGCTGAATACCGTCAGCCCGGGTGCCGAAGTGATCGCCGACGGCTGCATCCACGTTTACGGCAAGCTCGCTGGCCGTGCGCTGGCGGGCGTCAAGGGCGACGAGTCCGCCCGGGTGTTCTGCCGCAAGCTTGATGCGGAGTTGATCGCCATCGCCGGCATCTATGCGGTGGCCGAGCAGATCAAGGCCGGGCCGGTCAACGAGCCGGCGCAAGCTTGGCTGGTCGACGGGCGCTTGAAGATCGAGGCACACAAAATTTAGGCTCTGGCTTGCGTGGCTTGGTGCCGCGCGCCAGCGCATCGTTCACACGGCATCCGGAAAGCGGGTGCCACATCTATCGGGGAGCACCGTTGGCCAAGATCATCGTAGTCACTTCAGGCAAGGGCGGCGTCGGCAAGACGACCACCAGCGCCTCGTTCGCCACCGGCCTTGCGCTGCGCGGCAAGAAGACCGCCGTCATCGATTTCGATGTCGGCCTGCGCAACCTTGACTTGATCATGGGCTGCGAACGTCGGGTGGTTTACGACTTCGTCAATGTGATCAACAAGGAAGCGACGTTGAAGCAGGCGCTGATTCGCGACAAGCATGTCGACAACCTGCACATCCTTGCCGCCAGCCAGACGCGGGACAAGGACGCGCTGACCGAAGAAGGCGTGGAACGGGTGCTGACCGAACTCGCCCAGGACTTCGACTACATCATCTGCGACTCGCCGGCCGGCATCGAGCGCGGCGCCTTCCTGGCGATGTACTACGCCGATGAAGCACTGGTGGTGACCAATCCGGAAGTGTCGAGCGTGCGCGATTCCGATCGCGTGCTCGGCATCCTGGCCTCGAAGTCGCGGCGCGCCGAGAAGGGCGACCAGCGCGTCAAGGAGCATCTGGTGCTGACTCGCTACAACCCGACGCGGGTCGCCAAGGGCGAGATGCTCAGCGTCGAAGACGTCAAGGAAATTCTCGCCATTCCGCTGCTCGGCATCATCCCTGAATCGCCGACCGTGCTGACCAGCTCGAACTCCGGCGAGCCGGTGATCAAGGATGCGATCAGCGAAGCCGGCCAGGCCTATACCGATCTGGTGGCGCGCTTCCTCGGCGAGGAACGCCCGATGCGCTTCATGACGGAGCAGAAAAAGGGCTTCATGGCCAAGTTGTTCGGAGGCTGATCATGGATTGGCTGAAGATTTTCAAAACCGAAAAGAAGAACAGCGCGCAGACGGCGAAAGATCGCCTGATGGTCGCCGTGGCTTATCAGCGCGAGGGCCGCATGAACGGCCCGAACTATCTGCCGCAGATGCGCGAGGAAATCCTCGCCGTCGTCCGCAAATACATCCGGGTGCCGGACGACGCCGTGCATTTCAATGTCCAGCGCGAGGATGGCCTCGAGGTGCTGGAGCTGAACATCACGCTGCCGGAAGACGCGCCACGGTGATTCGTGCTTCGTAGGGCGGCCTGTGGCCGCCGCTGCAAGCGACGGAGGACGGGATGGCGGGCATGGCCATGGCCCGCCCTGCTTCGTCTCAATTCGCATCGGCCATCATTTCACGTTGGCCAGGTTAGAGCGTTTTCAAGTTAAATGAACACATAGAGTTCCGTCATGCCCGCGCAGGCGGGCATCCAGTTTCGGCCGTAGCGCGCCGCATCAGAACTGGATTCCCGCCTGCGCGGGAATGAC
>JAUXYM010000007.1 GCA_030694365.1 Nevskia sp.
GTCGCGTCCACAACGCCTGCTTCGACTTCCTCTTCACCCTGCTGCCTCCTCGCCTGTGCGTGAGGCAAGATTGCCAATCAGATCAACAGGCCGGTAGATGAGGCGGGCAGACGCTTACCGTCATTCCCGCGCAGGCGGGAATCCAGTTCTGATGCGGCGCGCTACGGCCAAAACTGGATGCCCGCCTTCGCGGGCATGACGGGGTTTTATGGTGCGCTCAACCGGAAAGGCTCCAGTCAGATTCCCATCAGCCCCCAATCGGACCCCCTTCAAACCAGGTTGCCCAACTCCCGAATCGCCACCGACAAGCCCGCGAAATCGCGGGTGCCAGCCGCCTGCAGTTCGGCAAGCCGGGTCTCGACCAGGCGGGCGACGCGTTCGCGCAATGCGGTCCAGGCCGCGATCCGCGCATCGGCATCTTTACCGTCCTGCGCCAGCACCGCCGCCGCCAGCGTGCGGTGGATGCGCCAGGCGTCATCGCGCAGATAGACCCGCGCCAGCGACTGCCACTTGCCGCTGACCGGCAACTCGTTGACCGCCGCGAACAGCCAGAGCAGCCGGAAGCGCTCACCCAACTGAAAGTAGACCGCCGCAACCTCCGCCAGCGGCTGGCCCGAGGCTTCGGCCAGCTCGGTGATGTCCAGCGCGCCGCCAAGCGCGCGGCTGTTCGCGAGCCTGCGGGCGAGATCGGCCGGCACTTCGTCGGCGAGCATCGCGGCATGGCTGCGATCCCAGTCCTCGCGATAGCTGGCCGGCAGCGCCTGCGGCAGGCTCGCTTCCAGTTCGGCCACCGTGGCGGTAAAGCGTTCGACTGCTTCCTGCACCGGCTTGGCCGCCCAGCGTGAGCCGGCGAACCAGCCGGTGGCATGCTTGAGCAGGCCGATCGCCAGATTCATCAGCCGGTACTGGGTCGCCGCCGGCACCTGATTGTCGAGCGCTTCGATCGCCTGCCAGTAGCCGTCGCCAGCGTAGATCTGATGCGCCGTCGCGTAAGCCTTCAACACCTCGGCGCGAGTCAGACCATGATCGTCGGCCCAGAGCTGGGCGAAGCCGGCGCCCATGCGATTGACCAGCGCGTTGGACAGGATGGTGGCGATGATCTCGCGGCGCAGACGATGGCGGCTGAGCAGCTCGCGGTACTGCTCGACCAGCAGTGGCGGGAAGTTGCCGAGCAGATCGCGGACGAAGAAGGGATCGTCCGGCACCGTCGACGCAAGAATGGCGTCGTACAGCGAAATCTTCGAATAGGCGATCAGCACCGCCAGCTCCGGCCGGGTCAGGCCGAGGCCGCGGGTGCGCCGATCCTTGATCTGATCCTCGTCCGGCAGGCCTTCGATCGCACGATTCAGCAGACCTTCGCGTTCCAGCATCCGCATCAGCTCGGCGTGGTCGTCGAGCCGGGCCGGCGCCGTCAGTTGCAGCAGGCTGATCGCCTGCGACTGCACGTAGCTGTCGCGCAGCACGAAGCGGGCGATGTCATCGGTCATGCTCGCCAGCAGCGGATCGCGCTGCTCGCGGGACAGTTGACCGGTGGTGGTCAGCTCGCTGAGCGCGATCTTGATGTTGACCTCGCGATCCGAGGTATGGACGCCGGCGGCGTTGTCGATCGCGTCGGTGTTGATTCGTCCGCCTGCTTGAGCAAACTCGATGCGCCCGGCCTGCGTGCAGCCGAGGTTGCCGCCCTCGCCGACCACCTTGCAGCGCAGATCGCGGCCATTGACCCGGATCGTGTCGTTGGCGCGATCGCCGACCTCGGCGTTGTTCTGCGTCGCCGCTTTCACATAGGTGCCGATGCCACCGTTCCACAGCAGATCGACCGGCGCGGTCAGGATCGCCCGCATCAGCTCGGCTGGCACCATCGCGACGGCGCTGATCGACAGCGCCGCGCGCAGCTCCTCGCTGATCGGAATCAGCTTGGCCGAGCGCGGGTGGATACCGCCGCCGGCGGAGATCAGCGTCTTGTCGTAATCGGCCCAGGACGAGCGCGGCAGGGCAAACAGTCGCTGGCGCTCGGCCATGCTGGTCACCGCATCCGGATTCGGATCGAGAAAGATGTGGCGGTGATCGAACGCGGCGATCAGCTGCAGGGTCGGCGACAGCAGCATGCCGTTGCCGAACACGTCACCGCTCATGTCGCCGATACCGACCACGGTGAATGGCTGGGTCTGGATATCGACACCCCGCGGCATTTCACGAAAGTGGCGCTTCACCGATTCCCAGGCACCGCGCGCGGTGATGCCCATGCGCTTGTGGTCGTAGCCGGCGCTGCCGCCGCTGGCGAAAGCATCGCCGAGCCAGAAGCCGTATTCGGCCGCCACACCGTTGGCGTAATCGGAAAACGTCGCCGTGCCCTTGTCGGCGGCAACGACCAGATAGGCGTCGTCAGCATCGTGACGCACGGTATCGGCCGGCGGCACGACGGCGGTGCCGACCCGGTTGTCGGTCAGATCGAGCAGGCCTCTGAGAAAAGTCTTGTAGCAGGCCACGCCTTGGGCCATCCAGGCGTCACGCCCGCCATTGGGGCTCGCCGGATCCAGCGGCTGCTTGACCACGAAACCGCCCTTGGCACCGACCGGCACGATCACCGTGTTCTTGACCTGCTGCGCCTTCATCAGGCCCAGGACTTCGGTACGGAAATCCTGCCGACGATCGGACCAGCGGAGGCCGCCGCGAGCGACTCTGCCGCCGCGCAGATGCACACCTTCAACTTCCGGCGCGTAGACCCAGATCTCGAACATCGGCCTGGGCAGCGGCAGTTCGGGAATCATCGAAGGATCGAGCTTGATGCTCAGCCAGCGCTTGTGCCGGCCGTCGCCATCGCGCTGCCAGGCATTGGTCCGCAGTGCGGCGCGGATCACCGCAACAAAGGCGCGCAGCACGCGATCGGCATCGAGACTGGCGACCTGATCCAGCGCGTGGTCGAGCGCCTGTGCCAGCTTCAGCCCGGCGGATTTGCGCGCCGCATCGTCGAGCGCCGGATCGAAGCGCGCCTCGAACGCGGCGACCAGCCAGCGGGCGATCGCCGCGTGCTGGTCAAGGATGGTTTCGATGTAGCTCTGACTGAACGGCAGGCCGGTCTGCAGCAGGTAGCGGGTCAGTGCCCGCACGATGGTCACCTGCCGTGCGTTCAGCCCGGCACCGAGGACCAGGCGGTTCAGACCGTCGTTCTCGAGCTCACCGTTCCACGAGGCCAGAAACGCGGCTTCGAAGTAGGCGCGCTGGCTTGCCGCCGCCAGGCCGCAACCGGGATGGCTGACTTCGAAGGCCTGCAGCCACTGGCTACCGCCGTCGCGCGGCAGGATCTCGGTCGGGTCCTGGCGGACGACGCGAAGGCCGAAGTTTTCCAGGGTCGGCAGCACATCGGACAAGGCCAGCGGATCGCCGAGCGTGTACAGCTTCAGGCCGACCGCATGCGCCAGGCCGCCATCGTCCGGGCTGAGCACCGCCAGTCGCGCGGCCAGCGGCTGCGCCGGGTTCAGGGTCGCCAGCACTCGGGCATCGGCGGCCGCTTCCGCAGGCGGGGCCAACTCCGCGTAGGACGGCGGAAAAGCGTCGGCATAGCGGACAGCGAGGCTGGCGTCATCCCTGAGCAGATCGCGCAACTGATCGCGCCAGGTGCGGGTGGCGATGCTCAGGATCTTTTCGATGTCGCTGGCGGTCAGCGATAGTTGAGTGCCCGGCGGCGTCCGTACCGTCAGTTGCAGGCAGGCTAGATCGCTACGCAGGAATTCGACGTGGCGCTCCAGCGACAGGCCGCCGCACAGGGTCATCAAGGTGCTGCCGACCTTGTCGCGCAGCTCGCGCGAATAGCGTTCGCGCGGCAGGTAGACCAGGAACAAATAGAAGCGACCGTAGCGATCGCGGCGCATGAACAGGCGCAGGCCGTGATGCTCGCGCAAGGAACGGATGCCCATGCAGAGCCGGAACAGTTCGTCCTCGCTGGACTGGAACAGCTCGTCGCGCGGCAAGCCGTGGAGGATGTCGCGCAGGTTCTTGCCGGAGTGCGAGGTTTCCGCCAGCCGCGAACGCAGCATCACCTGGTCGGCCTTGCGGCGGATCAGCGGAATCTGCCGGGGCCGGTCGATGTAGACCTCGGACGAAAACAGGCCGAGCAGGCGCACGGTGCCGGACAGTGCGCCGCTGCTGTCGTAGTGCTTGACCGAGATCACGTCCATCAGCCCGGCGCGGTGAATGGTCGCGTGCAGGTTGGCCTTGGTGACCACCACCACGCGCGGCGAATCGGCGTACTTGTCCAGCTCAGCCGTGGGCGCGATCAGATCCTGGCTGGCCCAGCGGCTACCAGCGCGCAGCAGACCGAGGCCGGAGCCAGCGTCGGTGCGAAAGCGGCCACGGCCGTCGGCGGTCTTCTCGGCGACGCTTTCGATGACGCCGAGAAAAGTGAAGTGATGGGCGTGCAGGTAGTCGAGCAGGGCGCGCGCTTCGGCGAACTCCTCGGCATCGGCAGCGGGCGGCAGGCTGGTCAGTTCATCGATCAAGCGCCGCACGCGAGCCAGGGCCAGCGGGTAATCGTCGACGACGCGCTTCAGGTCATCGAGCACCGCGCGGCAATCGGCTTCAAGCGCGGCCTGGGCTGCGGCCGACGGCAGCGCTTCGAATTCGAGATGGATCAGCGACTCCGCGGTGCCCTCGCCGACTCCGACCAGTTGACCATCGGCATCACGCGTCAGCCGCAGCACCGGATGCACGCTCCAGTCGATCGGACTGCCTGAACTGCGCACGGCCATGGTCAGCGAATCGACCAGGAACGGCTGATCGGCGACCACCGTGTCGAGTGTCGCCAAGGTCTGCCCGGCGGCCAGCGGCGATAGCTGCAGCCGATAGCCATCGGCTGGACGCTGCTGCGCCAGCCGCCAATGCTGGCGGGCGATCGCGACCAGCGCTTCGGGGCTGCGCTGGTGCAGCGATTCGGCGGTCGCAGTCTCGTAGTAACTGCGCAGGAAGCGACGAAACAACTCGCTGTCGCTGGCTGGATCAGGATCGACAAGGAAAATGGCATCGAGCCGCGCCAGCAGGTCTTCCTGCGCGCGATCGAGGCCCGGTTCTGGTGGGGCCTTCATTTGGGGTCTCCTCCCGCTGACTGCGAGGTGTCGCAGTGCGGCTTTGGACCGAGTATGCCGCCGACGGTTCGACTGGCGAAATGCTGCGCGCGGTCCGGAGCGACCACCGGCCGCAGATGTCCGAGTCAATGGCTTGGGGCCGCCGACAAAAAAGCCCGCCGGCCGGGGCCGACGGACTTGAGTAGCGCTAGCGTCTAATTGCGTAAGTTATTGATTTTGCCACGAAATAGTTGAACAAGGTGATACGTCTGAATTTGATGCCTGATCTTCCCGGCGAGGTCGGCACGTGGCCGAATCAATAACAAAATCAATATGTTTTTTGTTATTGAGGCGGCCAGCGCGGTCTACAACCCTGAGTCCCTTCCTGCCATCGTCGGCTTGCTTGTTCAACATTTTGAGGGCCGCCTCAATAACGATAGTGTTTCGAAGCTGAGCACCTTTGACTTCGCGCTTGCGCCAGACGAAGGGGGGCGGCATCGTCGTTGTAAGCGGCGGTGAAACTGCGGATGGCGTCGATGAGGTCATCGGTGCTGCGGAAGCTGGCGTTGCGCAGGGCCTTGCGCTGAAAGATTCCGAACCAGATCTCAAGCTGATTGAGCCAGCTCGCGCTGGTGGGCGTGAAGTGGAAGGTGACGCTGGGGTGGCCGCCAGCCATTCGTCGTTCTTCTTATGCGTGTTGAGCTTGTCCAGAATGACGTGGATTTGCCGATCGACGGGTTGATCGGCGATGACTTCCTCCATGAAGGCCTGAAAATCGGCGCGCTTCTTGGTCTGCGTAGTCTTGCCGCGAATGATGCCCGTGGCGACTTCCAGCGCGGCAAAGAGGTTGACGGTTCCATGCCGCTTGTACGTGCTTTTCATCCCCTGCACGATCTTGCCGCTGCGGGTCTGCACATAGCCGCGTGCACGCTCCAGCGCCTGGATCGACGGCTTCCGTCCACACTGAGCACCAGAGCGTTTTGCGGCGGATTCAAGTACAGCCCGATCACGTCGGCCGCTTTGGCAGAAAACTCCGGATCCGTGCTCACGCACCAGGAGCGTGCGCCAGAACCCGGTTGCGCAGTTGCGGGCCGTACCGCGCCGGCTTGCCCGTTCTGGTGTTGGCCGCAGCGTAACCGCTGTTGCAGCCAGACGCCAAGCCAGCGGTGACGCCGTTCCTGCTCGAAGGCACCAACATCGTCGTCGATGTCGAGCTGGTGCCAGGCCGCAGGCTGCCGTTGGTGTTCGACAGCGGACTGTCGAACGCCAACCTGGTGACCCCGGAAGTCGCCAGGGCACTGGGCTTGAAGGCAAGCGCCAAGCAGGGCGTCAACGATGCCAGCGGCGACCACAACACGGCCGCGCTGATCACGGTGCCGAGCATCCGCATCGGCGGCGCAACGCTGACCCGGCAGACCTTCGGGATCGTCGCCATTCCCGAGCAGGTCACCCGGCGGCCCGGCAAGGCATCGCTTGCCGACTTCATCGGCGCGCCATTGCTGGACAACGCCGTGCTGTGCAGCGACTACGAACATCAGCGGATGCGGCGCTGGGCGCGCAGCGACTTCGATGGCCGCGGCATGTCGTCGGTACCGATGACGCTCAACCACGGGCTGCCGACCTTCGTCGTCGGCATCGATGGCCGCAAGGCGCGGCTGATCGTCGATTCCGGCAACAACGGCGCGGTGGTGGTCTATCCGGCTTTTGCGGCCCAGCATGATTTCCGCAAGCGCTATCCGGATCTGGTTACCCATTCCGGCAACGATGGCAGCGACCAGGGTCGAAGTGCTCAACGGCGAAGCCAAGGCCGTCGAGATCAGCCCGGACGCCACTTTCCAATGGGTACCGCTGACCGTGATGCCGCAGGGCATGGACCCCGCGTGGGGCATCGACGGCATGGTCGGCTTCGAAGTGCTTTCGCGGCTCAATCCCTGTCTTGATCGCGAGGGTCAACGCTTCCTGTTCAAAGCCGGGTAGCGGCGCTTGAGCCCTTACTTCGCCGGATGCGGCAAGGGCACCGTTGCCGACAGGCCCAGCGCTTTCGACTCGTCGGTCTTCCAGCGTCCCAGCTTCACCGTGACCGGCACTTCGGTATCGAGCACCTGCAAGGTCTGCTCGGACTGGAACAGCGGCTCGATCTTGTAATTGAGCTCGGCGGCGACCGGACCGTCGATGTCGGGAGCAGCTTCCTTCCGGCGCAGCATCGTTGACGCGTAGTCCGGATTCTCCGGGCTGATCACTGGCTCCAGCGGCTGTGGGCGGACGGTCAGATCGAGTGCCTGCGGTTTCGCTTTCTGCTTTCTGGCCTTGCTCTTCCTGGTCTTCTGCTTGTCGACCTTCGGCTGCGCTGCGGCCTTGGTCCCGGTTTCCGTCGCGACGCTGGCGGCCCTCGCGGCGGCAACCGGAACCAGCAGCAGCCCCATCGCGACGACTGTGCAAAGCGCCATCCCAGCCTTGACTAGCATTGGTGATTTCATCTTCTGGCTCCTGCACAAGCTGCCATCACGCCTGACTCGTTTGCTGCAGCCTGCGCCCCCGGCAGGACTTCCGTAATTTCACCATCGCAGTTCCAGCAATGCAATGACCGGGCTGGCTCGATCCGTCGCCCATGGAAAAGCCCGGCACCGAAATCCGGTGCCGGGCTTTCTGATCTCAAGCGCGCTGAAATCAGCCGCGCATCTTCACATCGGTCCAGTTCGGGCTGAGGCTGGCCGTTGCGCTGGGGCGGGCATCCATGCGCTTGAACCAGGCCATGATGTTGGCGTTCGCTTCGTCGAGCGGCTGGCCGACGTCCTTGGCGAAATCGAGGCAGCAGTACAGCACGACGTCGGCGACGCGAATCTCGTTGCCGGCAATGAAATCACGGCCGGCGATCAGGCCGTCGAGCTTGCTCAGCCACTTCTGCGCCGACACCTTCATTTCCGCCGAGGCTGGCGGGATGCAGTGCACGCGATCCTTGAACAGGCCCAGACCTTCGCCGAAGCGGAAGGCGTTGTAGACATACTCGGTGATGTTCAGTTCGACCCGCCGCTGCCACTGGCGAGCCTCGGCGCGCTCCTGGGCGTTGCGGCCGACCAGCACGGGCGTCGGGTGAATTTCCTCGAGGTATTCGCAGATGACCACGGTTTCGCCGAGCACCGAGCCGTCATCAAGTTCCAGCGCTGGCGTCTGGCCGCCCGGGTTCTTGTCGGTGTACGGCGGCTTGCGGTTGTCGCCGCCGAGCATGTCGATGTCGGTGGTCGGGATACTCAGGCCCTTTTCAGCCAGGAACATGCGCACGACGCGCGGATTCGGGCCGAAGGAATTGATCAGCTTCATGGTGTCTACTCGTGAGGTTAGGGGAAGTGTGCAACCGACAGCGACGAAAAATTACGTAAATGTGAGATAGCGGATGCGGCACGGGCGATGATCAGTCCGGCAAACCGAAAGTGATCACGGCATCGCCCTGGCGATAGCCCCAGATCGCGCTGCCGCCGGCGGCGACGGTCACATAGGGCTTGCCGTCGATGACGTAAGCGATGGGCGGCGCATTGACACCGGCGCCGCAGTTGAACTGCCACAGGCGCTTGCCGCTGGCCGAATCGAAGGCCGACAGATGGCCGTCGCCCTCGCCGGTGAACACCACGCCGCCCTGCAGCGCCAGCACGCCGCCGATCAGCGGCTGCGGCGTCTTCGTCGTCCAAGCCAGCTTGCCATCGCGCTTCAGATCGATCGCCGCGAGCACGCCCCAGCGTTCGCCCTGCGAGGGCTCGGCGGCATAGTACGGCACGGCCGGCTTGTCGCCCTCGGCGGGAATTTCCTTGACCGAGTACTGCGTCGGCCAGTGCATCGCTGCGACGAAGGCCAACTGGCGCGAGCCATCGAGCGCGGCTGGCGACCAGTTGACGCCGCCGCCGATACCCGGCGCGATGGTGATGCCTTCCGGCGTTGGTTGCGCAAACAGATTGTTCTGCGGCACGAAGGCTTCGGACTTGTAGAGCAGCCGGCCGCCGGCACGCTCGTGGACGAACATCCAGCCGGTCTTCGAGGCCTGCGCCACCGCCGCGACCTTGGCACCCTTGACGGTCGCGTCGAACAGCATCGGCGGCGAGGTCACGTCGTAGCCCCAGAGATCGTGCGGCACCTGCTGCCAGTACCACTTCGGTGCGCCCGTGCGGCCGTCGATGGCAACCAGGCTGGAGGTGTAGAGGTTGTCGCCGGGCCGGCCGTCGCCATTCATCTGCGGGCTGGGATTGCCGACGCCGAAGTACAGCCAGCCGGTCGCAAGGTCCAGTGCCGGCGTCGAGTAGATCGAGCCGCCACCAAACTGCCAGGCATTGCGATGCTGCTCGACCCCCGCCTTTTCAGCCGCGGTATCGCGGTGCAGTGGCACGCCATCCGGCGTGGTATCGCTGAACGCGCCTTCCCAGCCGCCGTCTTCGGGGCGGCGAATGGTGTCGAACTTCCACTGCAGCGCGCCGGTGACGACATCGAACGCGGCCAGAAAGCCGATGCCGCCGAACTGGCCCGGCAGGCCGACCACCGCGCCGAGCGGCGCTCCGGCGCGCGGGCTGTCCAGATGCAGGCCGTAACCCAGGCCGGTGACGCCGACGATCACCCGATCCTCGAACACCAGCGGCGCGCTGGCGATGCCGACGCCGGAAGCGCCGGAGACCTTGGCGTCCTTGAGTCGGTCATCGGATTTCAAACTGTTACGGCTTTCCTCGGCGGCTTCGGGATGCGCGACTTCGACATCCCAGAGCAGTTTGCCGGTGGCGGCATCGAGCGCGATCAGGCGAGCGTCGACGGTGCCGACGAAGACCTTGCCCTTGGAGTAGGCGACGCCGCGATTGGCCGGGCCACAACAAATGCGCTCGACGCGCTTCTTGTGCTCGTAGCGCCACAGCTCCTGGCCGGTCCTGGCATCGAGCGCAACGACATGCGAGTTCGGCAGCGACACGACCATGCGGCCGTCGATGACCAGCGGGGTCGCCTGGAAAGTGCCGACGACGCCGCTCTGGTAGATCCACTTCGGCACCAGCTTGCCGACTGTCTTCGGGTTGATCGCGGTGATCGGCGCCAAACGATGATTGGCGCTGTCGAGGCCATAGACCGGCCATTCGACGGTGCGGGCATCGGCGGCCACGCTGACCGACGCGACCGCGCTGAGCACGATTGCGCTCAGCCAACGAAGCAAAGAAAGCGTGTTCATTGCGGTCTCGATTTCGGCACGGTCGGCAGGGTTTCGAGTTCGTAGGCGGGGTACAGATGCGCTACCGAACGCTCGTATTCGGTATGCAGCACGGCCAGCCGCTGGAAGCGCTCGGGGATCGCCAATTGCAACACTTCCGGCATGTCCAGACCACGGCGGGCGGCCCCTTGCAGGCTGTCCCTCAGCCACTTCAGATAGTCGCGGGTCTGGGCGATACCGGCGTGATCGCGCAGCACCGGGCCGTGGCCCGGCACCATGACTTTGAAGTCGATCGCGTCGATCGCGTCGAGCGTCGCCAGCCAATGCGGGATATCGGCATTCGGGGTAGTCAAGGTGCGTTGAAAGAACACCAGATCACCGGTGAACAAGGTTTGGGTCGCTTCGTCGAAGACCATCAGATCGGCGTCGGTATGGCCGAGCCCGGGGATCAGCCGCAGGCGCCGGCCGGCGATGCTCACCTCGCCACTCTTCGCTTCCACCGTCGGCAGCCGCAGTTCAGTGCCGAGCATCGCGTCGCCCGCCAGGCGATACAGATTCGACAGCAGCGCGTCACCGTTGATGGTCAGCGCTCGCGTGGTGCCCGGCAGTGCCGCGATCGGCACGCCGGCGTAGGCCTGATTGCCGAGCACGTGATCGGGATGGGCATGGGTCAGATAGATCTGCACCACCGGCAGCTTGCTCAGCTTCGCGATCGTCGCGCGCTGCTGCTCGCCGTAGGCTTTCGACGGCCCGGTATCGATGACGATGACACCGTCGCGGCCGATGATGAAACCGGTGTTGACGATGTTGCCGCCATTCTCACGACTGAAGTTCTCGGTCCTGCCGACCAGTACCTGCACGCCGTCGGCAATGGCCTGTGGCTTGAGTTGGTAGTCATAGGCCTGCACGGTGAATGCCGGCAGTGCGAGTACCGCAAGCAGCGCGGCGCTCAAGCTGCAGCGCTTCAAGGCTTGATCTCGGCCGAGAACTTGTTGCCCTGGATGTCGCCGCCGGAGACCCGCACCGGGCCGCTGCCTTTCAGATCGAAGCTGAACACCGGGTTTTCGGAGATCGGCTCGTAGCTGTGCACGCGGGCCAGCGCTTCACCTTTGGCGTCGCTGAGCAGGATGCGGTCGATGTAGAACGCCGGGATGCCGTTGGCGAGGCCGGTATCCATCGGGTGGATCAGCCGCAGGCGCAGGCGCTGGGTCTTGGCATCGGCACTCGGCCACAGCCGTCCGCTGACCTCGTTGAGCCGTGTCTGCCAGACCGCATCGCCACTGGCATAGCTCGGCGTGGTGCAACCGCCACCGGCGGCGCTGAGCCAGACACCGCCGAGATGCCAGACGCCGTCATGGGTCCGTGCCGCCGCACGGATCGGCGTCGACTGTTCGACCTTGAAGCGAAAGGCCAGGCTGGGCAGCGCGCGCAGCGGTTCGTAGCTGACGATCTTCTGGATCGGGTTGAGATCGGCGACCACGACCATCTCTTCGACGCCGTCCAGACCGTCGGCACTGACCTGCACCGGCACGTCGAGCGGGTTCTCGGCATTGGCCGGCGCGATGACCTTGACCCGGTCATCGAACACCACTTTCTGGTCCTTGAAATAGCGGCCGTAGATGGTGCCCCAGGCTGGTGACTTCAGCGGATCCGCTGGTGGCTCGGCCGGTCGTTCCAGGGCCAGCGCAGCCGACGCCAGCCCCGCCTGGCCCAGCACGAAGACAGCAATCCGGAGGCTGCCCATGGCGGTCATCAGCGCGCTCGCCTAGCGCAGCCCGGGTGTGACGTAA
Source organism: Nevskia sp. (assembly GCA_030694365.1). Classification (GTDB taxonomy): domain Bacteria; phylum Pseudomonadota; class Gammaproteobacteria; order Nevskiales; family Nevskiaceae; genus Nevskia. The sequence continues at coordinate 12,018 of JAUXYM010000007.1, forward strand.
TCCATGCCGTGACGGGCATAGATCGCTTTCAGCTCGCCGTTGTCGATCAGCTTGGACATCGCCTCGGCGAGTGCGGCGCTCAGCTTCGGGCTGTCCTTCTTGACCGCGATGCCAATTTCCCAGGCGCTGCGGAAAATGCCCTGGAACTGGATCGGCTGCGGGGCTGCCAGATTCGCCTTGGCACCGTGGGCGAACATCAGCCCCTGCAGTTCACCTTTCGGCGCCAGCACGGCGTCGAGCTTGCCTTCGGTATAGGCCTGCACGCAGGCATCGAGTGTCGTGTAGCGGGTCACCGACTTGCTCAGCGCACCGCCTTCGGTGGTGGTCAGGAACTGGTCCGAAATCGAACCGAGTTCGACGCCGACCCGCCTGCCTTTGACGTCGCCGATCGTCGAGTAGGACGGAAACTTCCTGGTGTCGAAGGACAGAGCCACGGCTTCGCGGTAATAGACGCCGAAGATCGATACCTGGGTCTGGCGCACGACGTACTGCGGATCGGCACCGACATGCAGCATCACATCACCGACGCTGCCGCCGACGATGGTGCCGCGCCACAGATTGTTGCGCAGATCGTCGTCGAGATCGTCACCGGGTATGAAGGTGCGGAACGTCGCGTTGACGCCAACGGCCGTCGCCAGCGCCTTGCCCATATCGATGTCGACACCGGTGAAGACGCCGTCTTTCTCATACGAGTACGGCGGGTAATCGCGATAGACGATGAATTCCAGCGAGCCCTTGTGTTTGGCAATGTCTAGACGATCCGGCGCGTCGTCATCCGCGCGGACAACGCCGGTCAACGATGACGTCAGGATTGCCAGTGCTGCGATCAGCCCGGTGATGCGGCTCATCATCAATCTTCGCTATGCACGCTGACGATATAGCTGCGGATCGCCCAGATCGCTTCTTCCTTGAAGACATCCTTGAACGACGGCATGTAGGTGACGCCGTTGCGGATCGCACCGCTCAGGACCTTGCCCTTGAAGTATTCGTCGGTCGCGACATCGGTTGGCAGCAGTCGCAGATCAGGGGCGATGCCGCCCGAGATGGCTTCAAGACCATGGCAGCGGGCGCAGTTCTGGCCGTAGGCCGAAGCGCCGAGCTTGATCGCTTCCGCGTTGCCGGCGTAGGGGTTCTTGTTGGTCGATTCCTTGAGCGGCGGCAGCTTGGAAACATCGACCGCCTGCGGGGTGACATTGCCGTGGGCACGGGCTTCGCTGGATACAAAGGACAGGGAGACGACGCCGACCAGGCCGGCGATCGAAGCAGCAACAGCGAGATTGAAGCGAGTGCGATTCATCGTGGATTCCAGATGCAGACAGATGGAAAGGAAATCGGCAAAGCGAAATGGGATGGGATGCGACTTGAGATCGCGTGAATCGAAAAAGGAGCCCGGAAGCCCGCGCTCCTTTCTCGTTCCGCTTGAGTTCTAGACAGCCTGCTTACTTCTGAGCAACAGCCGCCTTGCCCGACTTGTGCAGCTTGAAGACCCAGAACGAGCCACCCTGGCTGATGTCCTTGACCTTCTTCGCCACTTCGCCGCCCCAGAGCGGCACGGCACCGCCCCAACCGGAGGCAACGCCGACGTACTGCTCGCCGTCCATTTCCCAGGTCGTCGGCTGACCGACCACGCCCGAACCGGTCTGGAACTTCCACAGTTCCTTGCCGGTCTTGGCGTCGAATGCCTTCAGGAAGCCTTCCGGCGTGCCGGTGAACACCAGGTTGCCGGCCGTGGTCATCACCCCACCCCAGAGCGGCGCGGGGTTCTTGTATTCCCAGACGATCTTGCCGGTTGCCGGGTCCATGGCGCGCAGGGCACCGATGTAATCCTCGTACAGCGGCTTGATGGTGAAACCGGCACCGAGATAGGCCGCACCCTTCTTGTAGGTGATCGGCTCGTTCCAGATGTCCATGCCCCACTCGTTGGCCGGCACGTAGAACAGACCGGTCTGGCCGGAATAGGCCATCGGCATCCAGTTCTTGCCACCGAGGAACGACGGCGCGGCGAACACCGAACTGCCCTTCTCGCCCTTGCCCGGATCGCCCGGACGGTTGTTGGTCTCGATCGGACGACCGGTCTTCAGGTCGACGCCCGAGGCCCAAGTCTGCTTGGTGACGAACGGGCTGGCACCGAGCAGCTTGCCGTTCTCGCGGTTCAGCACGTAGAAGAAGCCGTTGCGATCAGCCTTGGCGCCGGCCTTCACGGTCTTGCCATCCTTCTTCATGTCGAAGGTGATGAACTCGTTGACGCCGTCGAAATCCCAATGGTCGTTCGGCGTGCCCTGGTAGCTCCACTCGATCTTGCCGGTATCGGCGTTGATCGCCACGGTGGAGGTCGAGTACAGGTTGTCGCCCGGACGGGTAAAGGCATTCCAGGGCGATGGGTTGCCGGTACCGCAATAGAGCTCGTTGGTATCGGCGCCGTAGGTGCAGCCGAGCCAGGTGGCGGCGCCACCGGTCTTCCAGAGATCGCCCGGCCAGGTCGCGTTGAGCTTGCCCGAGATACCGTTTTCCTTGCCGTTCAGATAGCCCATGTGGCCTTCGACGGTCGGACGGCTCCAGACCATCTTGCCGGTCTTGGCGTCGCGCGCTTCGACTCGGCCGACAACGCCGAATTCGCCACCCGACACGCCGGTGATCAGCTTGCCCTTCACGATCAGCGGCGCTGCGGTGTACGAGTAGCCGCCCTTGAAATCGTCGATGGTTTCAGTCCAGACCACCTTGCCGGTATCGGCGTTCAGCGCCACCAGCTTGGCGTCCAGCGTGCCGAAGATCACCAGGTTGTCGTACAGCGCGGCACCGCGGTTGACGACATCGCAGCAGGGCACGATGCCTTCCGGCAGGCGATGCTCGTAGGACCAGATCTTCTGGCCGGTCTTCTGGTCCAGCGCCCAGATGCGCGAGTAGGAACCGGTGACGAAGATCTTGCCGTCGTTGACCAGTGCCTGGGTTTCCTGGCCGCGCTGCTTCTCGCCGCCGAAGGAAAACGACCAGGCCGGCACCAGATCGTCGATGTTGTCGCTATTGATCTTGGTCGAGCTGCTGAAGCGCTGACCGCTGTAACCCATGCCGACGGTGAGTACGTCGTTCGGCGTGTTCTGGTCGTTGGCGATCATCGCGTCGGTGACCGGTGCGGCGACCGCCGCTGTGGCGCTGGTGGCCAGCACCATGCTGATCAGGGCGCGACAGCCGACCTGAGCAGCGCTGGTTCCTGCTGAATTACGGACCATTGTTATTTCTCCTCAAAGCTATAGTTGTATACAGGTGTGACATCCCTTAACCGGTACCACCGGTGCGCCCCGAAGCACGATCAGTGCCAGCTTGAAAGCCGCAGTGCAGCATTTCCACTGCCCTTCGCGAGGCTTCCGAAGCGCTCGTGAAAATCAGTGTTGACTGTTGATCTGATTGAATTTTTATCCATCATCATCAGACCGGAACCGAGACCGCGACAAACCGTTTTCAGTGGCCGGCCAGCAAGCGGACCCTGGCTCCAGCAGCGTCCGATCGTCAGTGTCACCGGCGGGGTACAAGCCGACGCTGCTCTGTAACGGCACCGGGACGAGCCAGCCTCTGGCTCAGACCCGACACAGCGCCGCCGCAGCGCAGCCCGACTGCCTCTGGATGGCTCGGCGATGAAACACCATGGGTGCGGGAAAGTCCCCACCTACCCGCATCAGGGTCGGAATCGAGGTGGCGGTCGGGGCGGTGGACTTAAAAAAACCGGGCGCGAGGCCCGGTCAATTTGGCGCTAGGAGAGGTTCTGGATCAGAACGACAGGAAGGTGCCGACGTTGAAGTTCATGGCTTCGTTCTTGCCGCCGACATGGTCCTTCGCCGTCACCGAAGACACTTCGCCGACCAGGGTCAGGTTCTTCGTCAGCGAGTAGTAGGCACCGCCGGTGATCTTCGAATTGCTGCGCACCGGCACCGTCGCTGCGGGCTCCCCTTCGGCCTGGTTCAGGCGGCTGGTGCCGTAGTTGACGCCGAGTTTCAGCGCATCGAACTTGTAGCTGGCCTGGGCAAGATAGCCATTCGAGCCGCGACGGTTGCTATTGCCATCCGAGCTGAAGAAGAACAGCGCGGTGGTGCCGAGACCCTTGCCGTAATAGTACCAACCGGCCAATTCAAGATCGGCGATGTTGACCTTGCCGCCCATGTCGACGCCATAGCTGCGGTAGTCGTCGTTGCCGCCATCATCCCGCTGCTGCTGGCTGATGAACGCGCTGGACAGATAAATCTTGGCACCACTGAGGGCCGCGTTGTAGGTCAGCTTGCCGTGGAAGCCCGGCTGGGTCTTGCGGCCCACCGCGCCGGTGCCCGAGTTCAACGGATCGTAGATGCCAACCGTGGCGGCGAGGCCGGCAACGGTGGGCGTGGTGTAGTTGATCTGCGCCAGCGTATCGGTATAAACGTAGCCGAGGCCGATCGAACCCAGCGTGGTGTTGGCCGGTGCGCTAGAAGCGGCAGCGCCCGCGACACCGACACCGGGAATGGTGATGTCGTTGATGATCGCGTCGAAACCGAACAGGCCGAAGTTGCGGCCCATGGTCACGGTGCCGATGTCCTTGTTGCCGAAGGTCAGATAGACCTGACGAACGTCGAGACCGGTAGTACCCAGTGCCACGTTGCCGGCACCGCCCTGCAAGTTCGGGCTGCCGCCGTCATTGGTGCTGACACCCGGGTAGAAACCGAAATGGGCACCGATGTCGAGGCCGTTCTGAGTGGTCAGCACGCCGAACGACAGAGCCGCCGGCAGCAGGCCGTTGGTGACTGCCGAAGCGCTCTTGGCGGTGCCTCCGCCGCCGGTGCAGGCCAAGCCACCAGCGATGGTCGCTGGCGAACTGCTGTCGCAATCGGAATACACGTAGTGAACGTTGATGTTGCCGTTGACGGTGAACTTGTAGTCGCCGGCATTGAGTTCGAGCGCGCTGGCGCCCGTCGACGACAACATGGCCACAGCAGCAGCGATCAGCTTGCGCTGGTTCGTTTCAATCATTTTTGATTCCCCAATATTGTTGAGAGGTGATGGCGCAGCCATCTGTCCTGCCGACCAGACCGCTACTCCCTGCCAACCCACTTCCTCTTCAGCCTCCGTGTTGCCGCCACCTTTTATGACTGCTCGGTGGGTAACTTCACGGCGCCCGCACAGGTGGGTCAGCGCGAGGCTCAGAGCAAGCGACATGCCAAATCAAGAATATTTCCTTGTGCCTTGTTTTTATTGAATTTTGCGCTGCAGCAAGAACCTGATGAAGAGCCTCCGCTGTTTCACCGCAGGGACGGCTTTCGAGTCACATCCGGTACAGCGTGCGGTGACAGACGCACTTCCAGAGGACGATCGGCGGCAGGCAGGCGCAGCGAGATACTGGTGCCCTGGCCCGGCTGACTGTCGATCGACAGCCGGGCACCGAGCGCTTCGGCCCGTTCGGCCATGCCGAGCAGCCCGAAGCCGGTACGACGCCCTTCCGGACGACTGTCCGGGCGCTGCCGGTCCTCGGCGCTGGCCTGCAGCGGCATGGCGGCCGGGAGACCGATGCCGTCATCGGCAATGCGCAGGTGCAGGCTGCCATCGACATCGCCGAACAACATCAGGCTGATGCGGCGGGCTCGGGCATGGCGTGTCGCATTGATCAGCGCTTCCTGGGCGATGCGATACAGATAGACCTGCGCCAGCGCCTCGCCAGGCACGCGCTCGACATCGATGCGTACTTCGAAACGGATCTGCGGGCAGCGGCCGGACCAGTCGGCGATCAGATTTTCCAGGGTCGGGCCCAGCCCGAATTCGTCCAGCCCCGCCGGCCGCAGTCGCGCCAACAGGCTGTGCAGGCCGTCGTAAAGCTGGGCGATACCGGCCCGGATACCGCCAGCCCGCGCCATCAGTTCCGGGACGGTGCTGCCGAAGCGCTGTTGCAGCACGGCGGCTTCGGCATCGATCGCCGCCAGACTCTGGCCCATCTCGTCATGCAGTTCCCGGGCGATCGAGCGGCGCTCGCGCTCCTGCACTTCAAGGCTGTGGCGGAGCAGGCGTTGATTGTCCGAACGCGCCTGCTCCAGATGACCGCCGAGCGCGATCACGCCGTCGACGATGGTGCGCAATTCCAGAGTGGTGACCGATGGCAGGGTCGGATGCAGGTCACCGCGGCCGATGCGATCGAGGGCATCGCGAATCACGTCGATCGGCTGCAGCGCCCGCCAGACCGAAAACACCACGATGGCATTGGTCAGGAAGCCAATCGCGACGATCAGCAGCAGCAGCGGCCGCGCCTCGTTCCAGGCTTCAAGAATTTCGTCGGCAGGATCGGAGTGGACGACCACCGGCAAGGCCGTTCCGTCCGCCTGCAACCATTGATGACGAAGTTGGCGCGGCGCGGTGGTGACATGGGCAATGAACCAGTCCGGCACGCTGTCGTCGATCGCTGCCGGGCAGGAACGGCCGTCGCTGCGTATCTCCCCGCCAGGCCATTCGACGCAGAGATGGCGGGTGTGATCGAAGACGCTGATCAGCACCGGCAGCACCTGTCGCTGTGCCGGGTTGGCTGGCAGCGCCTGATCGTCGAGCAGGCTGGTGGCCAGCCGCATCACCGCATCGATCTCGCCTTGCACGGCTCGCCGCGAATTGCCGAGCACGGCAAACACGGCCAGCACCAGCACCACGCCCAGCAGCAGGCCGATGAACAGGCTGAGCCGGGTTTTGAGGTCAACCCGCGTGCGCCAGGTGCTGCGCAACGCGCGCATCAGCCAGCGGGCGCGGCTCAGTACCGTAGGCCCGGCCGGCAGTGCCTGTTCAGACACGCACGATACCGACGACGATCGCCAGACGCGCCATCGCGGCCGCCGAGCGCAGGCCGAGCTTGACGCGAATCTGCGAGTAATGGTTGGACACGGTCTTGCCGCTGATGCACAAGCCGCTGGCGATCTCGCGTACCGATTGCCCTTCGGCGACCTGCCGGAAAATTTCGAATTCGCGCTGGGACAAGCTGTGCAGCGCGTCGTTCGACTGCCGTCGGGACTGCCCGTTGCGAGCCAGATCCGGCGACAGGAACTCCCGGCCCTGGGACACCGCATCGACGGCCGCGACCAGCGTGTCAGCTGCCGAGCGCTTGCTGACATAACCCAGCGCACCGGCTGCCAGCGCCCGTTCGACGAACATCGATTCCTCGTGAACGCTGAATGCCAGCGCCCGCAGTTCCGGCTGGCGCGCCCGCAGGCGGCGCAGCAGTTCGATGCCGCCGACGCCGGGTAACGACAGATCGGTGATCACCACATCCGGCACACATTCCAGAAATCGGCGGTAGCCAGCGGCCGCTGATGCAGCTTCGGCGACCACCGTGTACTCCGGCGCGCACTCCAGCAATTGCCGAAAACCGGCACGGACCACGGCATGGTCGTCAACCAGCAGAATTCGAATCATCTTGCTCTCCTCCAGGCGCGGGGCTCTCGATCGGGCCCCTGTCGGTGTTGTTCGGCCCAGCAGCAAAAAGGCCCGAGCGATGATTGCCCGGGCCTTCTGATGCTGACAACAACCGGCTTTCAGAAGCCGGTCAACCGATCAGACGCGATCAGTAGCCGATGCAGACCGACTTGGTTTCCAGGTAGTTGTTCAGCACCTGATGGCCCATCTCGCGACCCCAGCCGGACTGCTTGTAGCCGCCGAACGGCATCGAGGCGTCGAAGATGTTGTAGCAGTTGACCCAGACCGTACCGGCGCGCAGACGGTTGGCCAGCTGGTGGATCTTCGATACATCCTGCGACCAGATGCCGGCGGCGAGGCCGAACACCGAATCGTTGGCGCGACGAACCAGTTCATCGTCCATTTCGCTGAACCGGGTGGCGACCAGCACCGGCCCGAAGATTTCTTCCTTGACCACCTTGGCATTGTCGCCGGCGTTGATGATCACTGTCGGCTCGACGAAGTAGCCTTCGTTGCCCCAGCGGTTGCCACCGGTAGCCAGTGACGCGCCTTCGGTCTTGCCAGCGGCCATATAGCCGGAGACGCGATCGAACTGCACCTGCGAAACGAGCGGGCCGAGCTGGGTGGTCGGATCGAGACCCGGGCCAACCTTGAGGTTCTTCGCATAGTCGGCAATGCCGGCGACGACCTTGTCGTAGACCTTGTCCTGGATGAACAGGCGCGAGCCAGCGCAGCAGGTCTGGCCCTGGTTGAAGAAGATCGCGCTGGCAGCACCGGGAATGGCGCGTTCGAGATCGGCGTCATTGAGGATGATGTTCGGCGACTTGCCGCCGAGTTCCAGCGTCAGCTTCTTGAGGTCGTTGGCAGCGGCCTTGACGATCAGCTTGCCGACTTCCGTCGAACCGGTGAAGGCAATCTTGTCGACACCCGGATGGCCGGCCAGCGGCGCGCCGGTGGTTTCACCGAAGCCGGTGATGATGTTCAGCACGCCCTTCGGCAGGCCGGCTTCCATGCACAGCTCGCCGAGACGCAGCGCGGTCAGCGGAGTTTCCTCGGCTGGCTTCAGAACGATGGTGCAACCGCAGCACAGCGCTGGCGCCAGCTTCCAGGCCGCCATCAGGATCGGGAAATTCCACGGAATGATCTGGCCGACAACGCCGATCGGCTCGCGACGGGTATAGGCGTGGTACTCGGTGCCCGGCGTGAACGGCACCGACAGGTCCAGCGAGTTTCCTTCCAGCTTGGTCGCCCAACCGGCCATGTAATGGAAGATGTCGGCGGCGAGCACCACGTCGGCGACGCGGGCCACGACCACCGGCTTGCCGTTGTCCAGCGCTTCCAGCTCCGCCAGTTCATCGGCGTGCTTCAAGATCAGGTCGCCGATCTTGTGCAGCAGCTTGCCGCGGTTGGCGGGCGACATCTTCCGCCATTCACTGTGATCGCCAAACGCACGACGGGCCGCAGCGACGGCGGCATCGACATCGGTCTTGTTGGCGCTCTGGGCGTGGGCCACCACCTGGCCGGTCGCCGGGTTGTAGATTTCGAAGGTTTCGCCGGATGCCGACGTCACCCATTCGCCATCGATCAGAATCTTCTTCGGGGTGCTGATGAACTTCCTGGCTTCTACGCCCAGTGCTTCCAGGCCTTTTGATCCATCCATTGTTGATCTCCTCGTGATCTATTTTCGGGTTTCGGGTTGTGCCTGCGAATGAATCAGATGAAGGCCCTCGGGCGCTCCGTTATTCGCGACGCGGAGCGAAATGGCAAGAACCAAGCCAGCCTCCAAGCCCCGCGCAAATCCTTGTTTGCGAAAAGATTCCCAGCAGTGGGACAGTGGCACGGAGACGCCTCTGTCACAGCCCCGGCGCGACCCGCTCCACGCCTGTTGCAGGCCTGACACAGTGGTTCACCCTTATCTCGTCTGCGGGGCGTCTGCAGGGCACCAGACGGCTGTTTTTCGTTGACCTTGGAGGGTCGCGGGGGCTACCGTCGGCTGGCATTACTGTTGCTAAGGCGCGCTGTACTGGTTGGGGGCGCGCCAGCTATTCAGAAAAAACCATGCCCGGCGACAACGTAGCGCGGGGCGGTCGAGATGAGGTGCGAGGAGATGGGTGACAACGCAGCGGTGCAGCACGCCAATGGCGTGTTGCGGCTGGTCAATGGCGAGAGCATCGCCAAACCTGGCTTTGACGACACCATCCGGGTGTCCTGGCAGCGCTGTCTCAAAGAATTCCAGCTCGACCCGGCGCGGCTGCACGCGCCGAGCGTCATCGACTCGAACAATCTCAAGGACCTGCAGGACCGGCACGACGAACTGGTCGAGATCGCTCGCGCCGAGATCGACACCCTGTATGACCAGATCAGCGGCTCCGGCTATGCCCTGCTGCTGACCGACGCCAAGGGCATCATCCTGACCCAGAAGGTCGACCCGACCCTGACCCGGATGTTCAGCAGCGCCGGCCTGCTGGTCGGTGCCGAGTGGAGCGAGAAAAGCGAAGGCACCAATGGCATCGGCACCTGCATCGCCGAGGGCCGGGCGATCACCATCCATCGCAACGATCATTTCCGCGCTCGCCATATCGGCCTGTCCTGCTCCGGCGTGCCGATCCGCGACATGAACGGCGATCTGGTCGCCGTGCTCGACGCATCCTCGGTCGGCTCGCACGACACCCGCGGCAGCCAGATGCACACCATGGCGCTGGTCAACACTTCGGCGCGGCTGATCGAGAAGTGCCTGTTCCTGCGCCGCTGCCAGCCGTACCGGATCCTGCGTTTCCACAGCCGCCCGGAATTCGTCAATCTGCTGCATGACGCCGCACTCGCGCTATCCGAGGATGGCCATGTCGTCGCTGCCGACGACATGGCCGTGGCGCTGCTGTCGGCCCCGAGCCGCGCCAGCCTGATTGGCCGCTCGGTCAGCGAACTGTTCGACATCGGCGACATCGAGCTGGCCCAGCTGGTCAATACCCGCCAGGCCCTGATGCCGGTGCGCGACCAGCGGTACGGCCGCCGCTTCTTCGTCACCCTCGCCCCGCCGCAGCTGCTGGCGCGGATGGATGCCGTCGACCGGCCGCGCCGGGCGGCCGTCGAGCGCGTGCAGATCGCGCCGGCACCGTCGCTGAATGCGCTGTCGCTGGAAGATCTCGCCGGCCAGGACCCGCAGATGCTGTCAAACATTCGCGCCGCCCGCCGGCTGGCCGATTCGCGGGTACCGATCCTGATCCAGGGGCCGACCGGCTCCGGCAAGGAAGTGTTCGCCAAGGCCATCCATCTGGCCAGCACGCGTGCCGCGCAGGCCTTTGTCGCCGTGAACTGCGCGGCGATCCCGGAAACGCTGATCGAATCGGAACTGTTCGGCTACAAGTCCGGCGCCTTCACCGGCGCTCGCAAGGAAGGCATGCGCGGCCGCATCCAGCAGTCCAGCGGCGGCACCTTGTTCCTCGATGAAATCGGCGACATGCCACTGAACCTGCAGACCCGCCTGCTGCGCGTGCTGGAAGAACAGGAAGTGGTGCCGCTCGGCTGCGAGCAGGCGATCAAGGTCGAGCTGTGCGTGATCAGTGCCTCGCATCGGGACCTGCGCGAGATGATCGCCAACGGCAGCTTCCGCGAAGATCTGTACTACCGCCTGAACGGCATGACCCTGGATCTGCCGGCGCTGAAGGATCGGGTCGATGCCGAAGCGTTGATCCGCCGCTTCATCGCACTGGAAGCCCGCAACGGTCAATCGATCTCGATCGAGGCCGATGCCTTCGAATGCCTCCTCGCCTACTCCTGGCCGGGCAACATCCGCGAACTGCGTAACGTCATTCGCACTGCGCTGGTGATCTGCGACGGTGGCGTGGTCCGCATGGGCGATCTGCCGCGCAATTTGCAACGATCAACGATCGTCAAAGACCTGCCGACGGCCCTGCCTGTGGCAGCGCTCACCGATACGCCGCCGCAGTTCGTCAGCGGTGCCAACGCGCTGGAAGCGGCCGAGCGGGGAGCGATCCTGCGCGCCGTCGAAAACAATCAATGGAACATGACGATGACCGCCCGCGATCTCGGCATGAGCCGCAACACGCTGTACCGCAAGCTCAAGCGGCACGCCATTCCGCTGAGTGATGCACGGCGCGACGATCTGTCCCGGATGTGACACAGCTGCAATTTCCGGCGCGGACGCATCCGGGCCGGACAATCATTGCTGCGGGTTTCCGATACGGCCTCTCGGAGCCGCCTAAATTTCAGTGCTGATAGAGACTTGCGAAAATCTATTCACAGCATTGAATCATATGATTGCGAACCTATCTCGACGTGGCATAGTCTCTGCAATGCCCCTGTGTCCTCAAGGGCACGTTGGCAAAATCACTGCGAACAGAATGGAGGGTTGATCATGCGTTGGACGAAACCGAGCTTCACCGAAATGCGTTTTGGCATGGAAGTGACGATGTACATCCTCAACCGCTAAGTCTTTCCGGCCATCGCCGACACGAGGCAACTCGGATCGGACACAGCCAGATAGCGGTGACGAAGCCCCCGGATAAAACTGGGGGCTTTGTTTTGAGGGTCGCGGAGCCCGCCCTGGCGGGCGACCAAACAGTGTATCGAGTGCGCCGCAACACAGCGGCTGCGTCATCGCAGAACCCCACAACATGAAAATAAGAATTCTGGGTTCCGCCGCGGGGGGAGGATTCCCGCAGTGGAACTGCAACTGCGAAACCTGTGACGGCTGCCGCTCCGGCCGCCTGAACGCGATCGCCCGCACGCAGTCCTCGATCGCCGTCAGTGCCAACGGCCAGGACTGGGTGCTGATCAATGCGTCGCCGGACATCCGCGCGCAGATCCTCGCCAATCCGACGCTGCAGCCGAACCGCAGCCTGCGCGACACCGGCATCAAGGCCGTGTTCCTGATGGATGCGCAGATCGACCACGTCACCGGCCTGCTGATGCTGCGCGAATCGAAAGTGCGGCTGCCGATCTACTGCTCGGCGCGGGTCAAGGCCGATCTCACCAGCGGCTTTCCGATCTTCAATATTCTCGAACACTACTGCGGTGTCGACTGGTTTGAGGTGAAGCCGGACGGCACGCCGTTCGCCGTACCGGGAATCGACGGCATCCAGTTCGAGCCGTTCGCGCTGACCAGCAAGGCACCGCCGTATTCGCCGCATCGCGCGGCACCGGTGCCGGGCGACAACCTGGGCCTGGTGATCCGCAACACCGTCACCGGCAAGTGCGTGCTGTATGCGCCGGGCCTTGGCGTGATCGAACCGCCGGTGGAAAAGGCGATGCGCGCGGCTGATCTGATCCTGGTCGACGGCACCACCTGGACCGATGACGAGATGAGCCGTCGCGGCGTCGGCAAGAAGCTGGCGCGCGAGATGGGCCATCTGTACCAGAGCGGCCCCGGTGGCATGCTCGAAGTACTCAGTGCCTATCCGAGCGCCCGCCGCGTGCTGATCCACATCAACAACACCAATCCGATCCTGATCGAGGACGGCCCCGAGCGCGCCGAAGTTCGCGCTGCCGGCGTCGAAGTCGCGCAGGACGGTCTGGTATTCGAGCTTTAGGAGTACGAACGATGAACGCCTCCGTCGATACCAGCGCCCTGCCGTGGACCGGCGAGGAGTTCGAGGCGAAGCTCAAGGCCTTCGAGCCGTACTACCACATCCACCATCCGTTTCAGGTGGCGATGAACAGCGGTGGGCTGAGCAAGGAAGCGGTACAGGGCTGGGTGCTGAACCGCTACTACTACCAGACCGCGATCCCGAACAAGGACGCTGCCCTGCTCGCCAACTGCCCGGACCGTGAAGTCCGCCGCCGCTGGATCCAGCGGATCGTCGATCACGATGGCAACGATCAGGTCGAAGGCGGCATCGAGCGCTGGGTGCGCCTCGGCATCGCCGTCGGGTGCAAGCGCGAAGACATCACTTCGCACCGCTACGTGCTGCCCGGCGTGCGCTTCGCGGTGGATGCCTATGTGAACTTCGTGCGCCGCGCGTCCTGGCAGGAAGGTGTGGCCTCATCGCTGACCGAGTTGTTCGCGCCGAGCATCCACAAAGAGCGCATCGCCGAATGGCCGAAGCACTATCCGTGGATCGAAAGCCACGGGCTGGATTACTTCAAGGGCCGGGTGCAGGAAGCGCATCGCGACGTGCAGCACGGGCTCGGTCTGACCCTGGACCTGTTCGTGACGCGGGCTGATCAGCAACGCGCGCTCGAACTGCTGAAGTTCAAGCTCGACATCCTGTGGACCATGCTCGACGCGATGACCATGGCCTACATGAAAAACGAACCACCGTATCACTGCGTGCCCGGCTTCCAGCAAGGCATGACGGCAAGCGATATCAGCGAGGCTGGGTATGTCTGAAGCCAAGGTCGAATACGCGACCGACTACAAACCGCTGCACGATGGCTCGCTGAACCTGGCTCGCGGCCATCGCATCCAGTACGAGCAGGTGCAGGGCTGCGACGTGCTGCTGTACCCGGAGGGTGTGGTACAGCTGAGCGAATCGGCGGCGATGATTCTCAAGCAAGTCGATGGCCAACGGACCGTGATCGATATCGCGGCGGAACTGAACCGGATGTTCCCGGAAGACGGGGACCTGACGGCCGATGTGCGAGGTTTTCTGGAGGTCGCTCATGCACGAGGGTGGATTGCCTAGTTCAACGTCGGCGATACCGCTGATCAAGCCGCCGCTGTGGCTGCTCGCCGAGCTGACCTACGCCTGCCCGCTGCAGTGCGCGTACTGCTCGAACCCGGTCGACTACGCCGGCCACGGCAAGACCATGGATACCGAAACCTGGCTGCGCGTGCTGCGTGACGCGCGACAGATGGGCGCCTTGCAACTCGGCCTGTCCGGCGGTGAACCGCTGGTGCGGCAGGACCTTGAAGTGCTGGTCACCGAAGCGACCAGGCTCGGTTACTACTCGAACCTGATCACCTCCGGCATCGGCATGGACGCCGAGCGTGCCCGCTCGCTGAAAGCGGCCGGCCTCGATCACATCCAGGTCAGCTTCCAGAGTTCGGAAGCCAACCAGAACGACGAGATCGCCGGCATGCGCGCTTACGCGCACAAGGTCGACATGGCCCGCGCCGTCAAGGCCGCCGGCTTTCCGATGGTGCTGTGCTTCGTGCTGCACCGGGACAACCTGCATCGGCTGCGCGAGATGCTCGATCTGGCGATTGATCTCGAAGCCGATTACGTCGAACTGGCAACCACCCAGTATTACGGCTGGGCGCTGCTCAATCGCGATCGCTTGCTGCCGACGCTCGAACAGGTCCGCGAAGCCGAAACCGTTGCCAACGAATATCAGGCCAGACTCCGCAGCAAGATGGATATCTACTTCGTGGTGCCGGACTACTACGAGAATCGCCCGAAGCCGTGCATGAACGGCTGGGGCTCGGTGTTCCTGCTGGTGACGCCGGACGGCACCGCCCTGCCCTGCCACGCCGCGCGCCAGTTGCCCGGCTTCGAGTTCCCGAACGTGCAGACCTCGTCGATCAAGGAGATCTGGCAGACCTCGGATGCCTTCAACCGCTTCCGCGGCAATGCCTGGATGAAGGAACCCTGCGCGTCCTGCCCGGAGAAGGAAAAGGACTACGGTGGTTGCCGCTGTCAGGCCTTCCAGTTCACCGGCGATGCCGCGGCGACTGATCCGGTCTGCGACAAGTCGCCGCTCCGGCATCTGGTCGATGAAGCGATCTCGTCGGCGCGGACCACGACGATCGAAAAGCCGATCATCTTCCGCAATCCGAAGAACTCGGATCGGCATACCGTGAAGCTTGCTGAGTTGACCAAGTAGGGCGGGCCACGCCCGCCATCGTTCCTCACTCGGCGGGCGGCATGGCGGCCATGGGCCGCCCTACGGCTGAGCTTGGTGCCTGTGCTAAGTTCGACTCTCGATCGTCGCACGGCGTCGTGACAGCAGCGCTGGAGCCGTTCCGGATTCCCTGATCGACGCCGCCGATTCCGTGCCGCCCAGACCGGAGCCCGTCGCCTTGACCCTGTTCGCCGAATGGAGCACCGCGCTGCAGGACGTGCTGTCGACGTTCCTCGGCAAGGCCTCGCAGTTCCTGCCCAAGCTGGTCGGCGCCCTGGTACTGCTGCTGGTCGGCTGGCTGGTGGCAAGAGTGCTGCGCACCATCGGCACGCGGCTGGTGGCGACGGCCGAACGCGTGCTGTCGCAGACCTCGATCGCCCGCAACGGCTCCAGCGTGCGTCTGCCGATGGTCTCGGCGCGGGTGCTGGGCAGCATCCTGTTCTGGCTGGTGATGCTGTTCTTCGTCACCGCCGCCACCGAAGTGCTCGGGCTTGCGCTGTTCACCGCCTGGCTCGGCCAGCTCGTCGCCTATGTGCCGACGGTGGCGGCCGGCGCGCTGATCATCGTCGTCGGCGTGCTGGTCAGCCGCATGGCCCGGCAACTGGTGGAGGCCGCGCCGATCGCCGACGAGCCGGCGCAGCGGGTGATGCTCGGCCGCATGGTGCAGGCGGCGATCCTGATCACCGCGGTCCTGGTCGGTGCCGACCAGATCGGCATCCGCGTCACCTTCATCGTGGTCATGGCCGTGGTGGTAATCGCGGCGCTGGTGGGCGCGGCGGCGCTGTCGGTCAGCCTCGGCTCGCGCAGCTATGTCGCCAACCTGATCGGCAGCCATTACCTGCGCCAGACCTATTCGGTCGGCCAGCAGGTTCGGGTCGAAGGCTTCGAAGGCAAGATTCTCGAG
>JAUXYM010000016.1 GCA_030694365.1 Nevskia sp.
GCCTGTACCTGCTGTCCGGCGCGGTCGGCAACTTGATGGCGCTCGGCATCAACCGCAGCCTGGAAATGCGCGACGACTGAACCCGGCGGCCGCCTCATCCAGAAGGAAAGCAGCGCGCCGATGGTGTCGAACCAGCGGCCATGGCCCTAGCCGAGCGTCAAAGCCAGGACCAGCACGCAGGGCGGGATCCACAGCGCCCTGCGCGCCGCCGGCATCAGCGCCGCGAACAGCAGCAACAGCACGCAGGCGGCCGTGCGCACCGGGCCGAGCAGCCAGTCCAGCGGCGTATACACCTGCGCCAGATACAGGCGCTGCGCCGGGTAGACGCGCATCGGCAATTCCTCGCCGACGTTGTAGAACCGACCGCCTGAAATCTTCGTGGTCTTGAAGCGGTGCGAGGCCATGCGCGGATCGACGACAGCTCGGCCAAGGAAGCAGTTGGCGCGATGGCGGCTCACGCAACTGTCCTGAGCCACCGTCACCACGCCGACCACCGGCTCTCCAGCCTGCAGCAGCCAGACGCGCATGCCGAGCTGGAACGCTAGGACGGCCAGCGGAATCAGGCTGGCCCAGAGCAGGATCACGCGATGCGCCGGCCGGCCGCTGCGCGTCAGCGGCATGACCAAGGGGCCGGGTTTCCGGTACAGGCTCATGGCAGCACCAGTTCGACGCGGCGATTCTGCGCGCGGCCTTCCAGCGTGGTGTTGCCGGCCTGCGGTCGCGTGGTGCCGTAGCCCTGCGCGCCGAGGCGCGGCGCAAGGCCCGCATCGAGTCCGATCAAGGCCGCTCGTACCGCCCGCGCGCGCGCCAGCGACAGCGCCTGGTTGGCTGCTGCATTGCCGAGGTTGTCGGTGTGCCCTTCCTTGCCGGGCGAGAACTGCGTCACCGCGCCGTCGTCTACGCCGAATGCGCGGTAGCGGTCAGCGGCGTCGCTGGTCTGCACCAGCGGCGTGTTGATGAAGCGGCCGTTGACCGATACCACCCTGGCCCAGCCGAGCGCGGCCTCGTCGCCCAGCATCGCGAAGGCGACTTCAGGCTGCAGCGAGCCGTTGCCCGGAATGCCGGCAGTGGTGCCGGCCGTCCACTGGCTGCCGTCGTAACGGAACACCGCTACCGACTGGCGATTGCCGCCGGCAACGATCGGCTGACCGCTGGCCGTGAAGCGCAGCAAGGGGTCGTACTCCGCAGCCTGGCCCGCCGGTGCCGGCAAACGGCCCTGATCGGGACCGACGGCCTGCCAGGTGCCCGCTGCCGGCTTGCGGCCCCGGTTGCGCAACGTAGCGCAGCACGCGCGCCGCCTCGGCAGTCGAGCGCTGGCTGCTGGCGACATAGGCCTGGCCGTCCGGTGCCAGTTGCAGGTCGGACTGCTCGCCTTCGAAGGCATCGGCGGCGGTCAGCGGCGCGGCTATCCGGCCCAGGCGTTGCCGTCGTAACGACTGACTTCGAGCTGGAAATCCGATTGCGCGCTGCGCAGCGCCACCAGCGGGCGATCGTCGCCATCGACGCGGATCAGCACGCGAGCCGTCGTGCAGGAGGCTCGGCCAGGGTTCTGGCTGAGCACGCCGTCGTTCGGGCCGACCGTCTGCCAGGCGCTGCCCGAATAGCGTTGCACCACGGTACGGATCCCGGCGCTGCCGAGCGCTTCGGTGTAGGCCAGCAGCGGCCGGTTGCCGCTGTCGAAAGCAAGACTGGCCGCGTTGGCAGCGCTGAAACCGCAGTTGCGCGGCACGATGCCGGCGAGTTCGGCGGCCGCTTCGAGCCACTCGCTGCCGCTCCAGCGACGCAGGGCCAGCGCCTGCCGCGCGCTGCCGCCTTCGCTGTAGCCGCGCGACAGCAGCAGCACCGGCTGGCCGTCGCGGTCGGCGACCAGATCCAGCAGGCGGTAGCCGTCCAGCACCGCGCCCTGCGGCAGCCAGTGGCTGAGTTCGGCAGACAGGTTGAGCGGCCAGGCCAGGCCATTGATGCTGGCGGCTTCCAGCAGGTAATTGCCGACACTGGCCGGCAGCGAGTGCTGCAGGAAGCTGAAGCTGCTGCCATTGCCATCGGCCGGGAAGTTGAAGACCTCGCTGCCGTCGGGCGCGCGCAAACGATAGTGCACGCCGTTTTCGCGCAGGCCGAAGTGCAAGCTGCGCGCCGCTTCGACATTGAAACTGCTGCGCAATACCGTCAGCTCCGGCTGGCCGCGGAACAGGTCCAGCGGCAGCGGCAGCGGCAGCGGCAGCGTTTCGGCCTGATCGCTGCCGAGCAGTTCGATACGCAGGCGCGCCGTCGCCGACGTGTTGCCGGTCGGCAGCAGTTCCACGCGGTGCTCGCCGTTCGCGGCCAGCAGCACGGTCAAACCGGATTGCAGGCTGCCGCCGGCCACCGGCAACAGGCCCCGGAACACGCGGATTTCGCCCTGCACCGGAGCGCCGCTGCCGGTCGGCGTCACCGTGACGCGCAGCCAGCGGAAGCCCTGCCCATCAAGACGGAAGCTCTGGGTTTCACCGGCTTCGAAGCGACGTTCGGCCTCGAACGGCAGGGTGATCGCCTCGCCATCACCGCCGCCGGTTTCCAGCGGCCGCATCTTCACCACCACTTCGCTCGCGGTACTGTCAGCGGCGAGCGTGGCGCTACCGGTGAAACTACCGTTCAGGGCGGTGACGGTGAAGCGGATCGGCGCATTGGCCGGCAGCGGCAGGAGGTCGCCACCGACCGGCACCGCACCGGTGGCCGAGAAGCCGGGCAGCGGTGGTGCTGGCGGTTCCGCCTGGCTGCCGAAGCGAGCCGGCGCGCGGGCCGGCGCGCCTCGCGCTGCGCTTCCGGCTGCGCCCTGCGGTGGGATGCCGCGATCCATCTCGGCCAGCCAGTTGCAGAGCACGGCGGTGGCGAAATGATCACGCGCACCCGGCACGCCGATGTCGTCGTAGACACAGCGGCCGCGAACACCGGGGCTGCGCAGCACGAACGGAATGTCGGCATTCCACGGCGAGAAGTGCGACACGGTGGCGCGCAGGGCCAGACCCGTGGGCGCAGCGGCGGCGGCCACCACCTCGCCCTCGCCTTCCTGCACCCAGAGCCCGGAGGTTTCGCTCAGCGACCATAGCGGCATGCGCTCGCCGACTGCGATCACAGCGCCGCCCAGCCGCTGCGTGGCGTACAGCGGCAGCAGGATTTCCGCCGGCTTGCCGGGCGCCAGCTGCAGGCGCTGGCCGCCCTGGCTGAGCACGAAATCGGTAGTGCCGTAGCTGACGATCGGCTGGACGACGGCATTGGCATCGATCCCGGCGAACTGGCCGGGGAAGCCGCCGGCATTGGGCCGGGTGATGTCGATCGGCGTCATCGTGATGTCGACGGCACCAGTGACCGGGACACCGTCGGCAGTGATCAGGGCGGCGGGCGGCAACTGGATGCGCACGCCGTCGCGGCCGCTGAGCACGCCGCCGGCCGCGGCATCGGCATCGGCATCGGCATCGGCCAGCGTCTGCGCCGGCTCGCTGGCGCGCATCGCCACGACGAAGCTGGTGTCGTCACCGCTGCCTTCGGGGAAGTTCAGGGTCTGTACCTGGTCGACATAGCCGCTGCGGCTGAAGCGCAGGGTTTGCGGCTCGCCGATGGCCGCGTCAGCGCGCACGCTGACCTCGGCCAGCGCGCTGCCATCGAGTGCGGTGACCCGGCCGCTGACGGACTGCGTCCGTGCCGGCACCGGTGCCGCCGCGACGGTGATCATCTGCTGGGTGCTGCCGCTGGCGCCCGCGGCATCGGTCGCGGTCAGCGTCACCGGGTAGCTGCCGGCGCTGTCAAACACGTGCGCCAGGCGGCCGCCACCACCGCGCAGGCCATCGCCGAAATCCCAGTGCAGGCTGATCGCATCGCCGTCCGGATCGCTGGATGCGCTGCCGTCGAAAGCCAGCGGCTGGCCGGCGACCACGGCGCCGGGCGCTGCAAACTGCGCGACCGGCGCACGGTTGCCGGCCGGCGGTGGAACTGGTGGCGGCGGTGCGCTGGTTCCCGGCGCATCGCCATCGCAGCCGGCCAGCAAGGCGAGGACAACGGCGATCGGCAGAATGCTGGCAAGGGTCATGGTGGGGGCTTCCGGAGGTGATGGCTCACCCCTGCAAACGGAAGCACGCGCCCCAACCGGACATCCCCCGGATATCCCCCCGACAGCGACCAGACATCTACGGGATATCGGCGCTGGAATCCGCCGACGCCTGCGGTGCCTCACCGCAACGGACGTGCGCTCAGCCAGGCCGGAACTGGCGGCGCCGCACGGTCGCGCTGCCGGCGTCATCGAACCGGGCACTGGCCGTGGCCGCCGCATCTTCGAGTTTCTGTGCTGCCACCAGATCGCCGCTGGCCGCCAGCACATCGGCGCGGATGCGCTGCAGGCGCGCCACACTTCGGACATCGCCCGTCGCGCCGATCTGCTCGATCATCGCCAGCGCTGTCGCGCTTTCGCTCGCGGCTTTCCCGGTGTCCTTGCGCAGCAGCGCAATGCGGGCGCGTTCGCCATGCAGCAGCGCCAGCGATTCGCCGGCCGCCGGGCGTTCCGCCAGTGCCCGGTCGATGCCGATCACCGCCGCGTCGATCTCGCCGACATCGATCAGAAAATGCAGCCAGTGCTGCTCGGCGGCCAGCCGATCCGGATGGCCGGGGCGCAGCAGCTGCAAGGCGCTGGCCTGCGCGGCTTCGAGCCGGCTGCGCGCCTCGTCCTGGCGACCGAGTGCTGCGTAGGCCTGGCCAAGCGTCATCTGCAAGCGGCGCAGATCGTACTCCGACGGCGGCCGCTCGCGGTAGACCGGTTCGGCCGCTACCAGCAGCGGCAGGGCATCGGCAGCACGGCCTTCGGCGAGCCAGGTTGCGGCCATCATCTCGCGCACTTCGGTGTCGGCCGTGGTCTTGTGCCAGTCGGCCGGAATGGCCGCCTCGGCCTCGGCGAAGAGCGCCGCAGCAGCCACCCGATCGCCCTGCTGATGAAGCATCTGGGCCTGGCGACTCCGGGCCAGCCACCAGCCCGGCATCTTGCCGGCCGTGTGCATGGCCAGCGCCGCCGCTTCCTCGAAGCTCGCCGCTGCCGCTTCGATATGGCCCTGCCCGCGCTCGGCGCGGCCGAGCACCGTCAGGGTCACGCCCAGGCTCAGCTCATCGCGCTCAGGCTGGGCGCGCGCCAGCGCGATCGCCTGGCGGGCCTGGGCGGCAGCCTTCGCGTACTCGCCGTCCTGGAACAAGGTGCTGGCGATATTGGCTTCGGCGTTGGCCCGGTCAGGATGCTTCGGTGCCACCTCGGCATAGAGCCGCGCCGCCTGCCGATAGGAAGCCAGCCGCTCGGCCCCACCGCCGGGCCGGCCGCGCAGGGCCTGGCCGCGCAGCATCCACCAGTCGGCACGCCAGACGCTGCGGTTCAGGCCGGATTCGTCGAGCAAGCGGTCGGCTTCATCGACCTTGACCAGCGCCGCCGGGTAATTCTGGTAGTAGACCTCACCCCAGCCTTCGACCAGCCGCGTTTCGACGACCACGGCGTGGCGGCCGCCGAAGTGCTGCTGGGCTATTTCCAGACGCCGGTACATCACCGCCTCGAAACGCGCCTCGTCGTCAGGATCGGCGCTCAGGCCGAGCGCATAGCCCATGACGCCGAGCAGCTCGATCTGCAGGTCCGGCTCGCCGGCCAGCTCGGTTTCGACGCGGTCGATGCTCAAGTCGAGCAGCTCGCGCACCGAGCGCTGGCCGAGCGGCCGCGCATTGACGGCGCGCGGATCGCTGGCCTTGAACACGCTGATCAGGAAATCCTTGGTGATCTCGGCGCGATGCGCCTGAGTCGCGGTCTGCACGGCCTGCCACCAGGTCGCAGCGATGCCGACCGCCAGCAGCAGCGCAAACCCCGCGCCGAGCAGCACCGCGCGACGGTTGCGACGCAGGAACTTGGCCAGCCGCTGGCGGCGGCTGATCAGCCGCGCCTCGATCGGCAGATCGGCAAGATGGCGCAGGAGATCGCTGGCGAAGGCTTCAACCGAGGCATAGCGGCGCGCCGGCTCCTGTTCCAGCGCCCGCGCCAGGATCGCGTCGAGGTCGCCGATCAGCGCCGCGCGTTCGCCGCGCGCAACCCGGCTTGACGCCAAGGGTGCGTCCTCGCGCGCTGACACCATGCGAGCGAGCTGCGATCGGGCCGCGAACGGCCGGGTGCCGGTCAGCAGTTCGTAGAGCATCACGCCGAGTGCGTGAACATCGGTCGCCACCGTGATCACACCGCCGTCGAGCTGCCCGGGGGCGGCGTATTCGGGTGTCGCGACGCGGCCGGCCAGCTGGGTCAGCGCGGTGCCGTCGTCAGCCTCATCGTCGAGCAGCTTGGCGATGCCGAAGTCGAGCAGCTTGACCTGTCCGGCCGCCGTGACCAGCACGTTGGCCGGCTTCAGATCGCGATGGACGATCAGCCGCGAATGCGCGGCCTGCACTGCCGCCGTCACCTGCAGGATCAGCTCGATCCGAGCCCGGACGGCTAGCGCCTGTGCGTGGCAGTAGACGCCGATCGGCTCGCCATCGACGAACTCCAGTGCCAGCCAGGGCTGGCCCTGTTCGGCGAGTCCGGCGTCGTAGAAACGCGCGATGTTTGGATGGACCAGCCCGGCAAGCACGTTGCGCTCGCGGGCGAAGCGGCGCTGCAGCGCGCCACTGATCAAGTGCGCGTGCGGCAGCTTCAGCGCCACTTCGCGCTGGTAGGCACCGTCGTCACGGCGCGCCAGCCAGACTTGGCCCATGCCGCCGGAACCGAGCGGCCTCAGCAACAACCAGGGCCCGATGCGATCACCGGCGGCAAACGCCGGCAGGGCCTCGGCCTCTGGCGATGGCGGCAGCCGCTCGAAAACACCGCCGGTTGCCGGCAGGCCATCGGCCTGCAGCACCGCGACCAGCCAGGGCTGCACTGCCGCGTCCTCGGCCAGCAGCGAATCCAGCCAGACACGACGGGCAGCCGCGTCCAGTTCCAGCGCGATATCGAGCAGAGCCGAAAAGCGGGGCCATAACGCCGGGGGGCAAGGCAGGGCTTTCATCAATGGGCTTTCAGCGGACCCCAGAACGTTTTCAAGTCGAGTGAACCCATAAATTCCCGTCATGCCCGCGAAGGCGGGCATCCAGTTTTGAGGTGTGCGCACTGCTGGAAACAGAGAACTGGATTCCCGCCTGCGCGGGAATGACAAGTGTTTGCAGGCCTCGGTCTATCAGGCAAACGTAATCGGCGCGCCGAAGCGGACATCGCCGACGTTGTGGTCTTGATGCTCAGCGCAACATCGCCGCCAGCAGCAGACGGGCCTTTTCCCAGTCGCGGCGCACGGTGCGTTCGGTCAGGCCCAGCGCTTCGCCGATTTCGACTTCGGTGAGCCCGCCGAAATAGCGCATCTCGACCACCTGGGCCAGACGCGGCTCGACCTCGGCCAGTGTCTCCAGCGCTTCATGCACTTGCAGCGCTTCATCGTTATTGTCGACTGCGACGCCGTCACCGATCGCGGTGTTCAAGGTCAGCGCCTGCTCGCCGCTGCCGCGGCGTTCGGCGTTGCGCTCGCGCAGTTCGTCGACGATCACCGTGCGCATCACCTGTGAGGCATAGGCGAAGAACTTGCGCCGGGTTTCGACCTGCAGGGTCTGCTGGCCCGACAGGCGCAGCCAGCTTTCATGGACCAGAGCCGTGGTATCGAGCAGCGTCAGCGGCGCGGAAGCCGCGAGCCGGGAACGCGCCAGCTTGCGAAGTTCGTCGAACGCTGCGCGGAACAGCGCGGCGCTGTCGACGCCGACATCGCGATCGCTGCTTTCAATCAGTTGGGTGATGTCGCTCACCGCACCGCTTGCCGGCCTGGACTGGATGCCTGCAAGCGGACCATATTTCGACCGCCCGGACGATGATGCAGGTCGCATTTGAGCCGCTGCGTGCGGCTCGGCCCCGGCTCAACTGTCGATCAGGTCGTAGTCATCTTTGGCTGCGCCGCATTCCGGGCACATCCAGTCGTCCGGAATGTCCTCGAAACGGGTACCGGCTGCGATGCCGGAATCGGCGTCGCCCAGCGCTTCGTCGTAGACATGGCTGCAGTAACGGCAACGGTAGCGGCGGTTGTGGGTGTTCATCGGCGTTCTCGATTCAGGCCGTGGGTGCCCGGTAGATCGTCGGCCGGATCGCGAAGCCGTGCTGCACGGCGAGATCGCGCTGGCGCAGCGCCGGTTCCAGCAGCTGCCAGACGCGGACGTTGTTGTAGAACGGCGTGGTCGGATACAGGTGGTGGATCAGGTGAAAGTTCTGGTATTGCAGCGCCGGCGTCATGAAGCCTTCATGGCCGAGGCGGATCGCCGTGGCCCTGGTCAGATTCTCGTCCTGGCGTACGTCGTGCGGCACATGCGGCAGCCAGAAGAAGCTGAAGCCGAGGGTCAGGAAGATCATCCGCGACGGCACCAACCAGAGCATCACCAGATGCCAGAAATAGCCGTTGGCGATCAACGCGCCAAAAACCACGATAGTGCCTGCGGTCAGCCACAGCGAACGGCGCAGGTAAGGCTTCGAGACCTTGTCTCCATAGCGAATGGAGTGGATGAGATAAAGCAGATCGATCCCGATCCAGCGGAACGGCAGACTCCAGGTCGGGCCGTGCAGGATCTGGTCCGGATCGCGCGGGCCGCCGGTGAAACGGTGATACAGGATGTGGCCCCAGCGGAACAGCTTCAGATCGACGTAGGGCGCGCCGAGCCAGACGGTGGTCTGGCCGATGAAGTCGTTGAGTCTGGCGTTGGTCGAGATCGCACGATGAATGGAGTCGTGGACGATCGAGAACGCGAAGTAGCCGATGACGCTATTGATGACCATGCCCCACCACAGCGGGATGATGCCAATACCCGCCAGCACGTAGCTGGACAGGTAGACGCCGACCACCGCCACCCAGATCGCGACCGTAGGCCAGGCGATGCCGGACACCCGGGTCAGACGGTTGAATTCGACTTTCTGCTCAGGGCTCAGGCCGGTCAGTGATACGGGGGGCAGTGCTCATCGGAAGCTCGCGTGCAAACGTGAAGGAAGTCAGGACTCAGCCGCGCGGACCGGTACGGCGGCGACGTGGGCTGATCAGTGCATCGACCGGCGCAAAGCGCTGCAGCTGGTCGATGACGGCGCGCGCCGACTTCGCGCTGGTCATCGGCACTGCCGCCTCGCTACCGATGATCCGGGCGATCAGCGGCTCGATCAGATCTTCGAGCCGGCAGCCGTGCACCAACTGCCCGGCGACATGCAGGCTCATCAGCCCGTGCAGCGACAGCCAGAACAGATGGGTCAGCGCCCGGGCATCACCCCGCAACAGGCCATCGTCGATGCCGGCCTGAATGACCTCCACCGCGTGGTCGAACAGGCTGTGGCGTGCGGCGAGCAGTTCGGGATAAAGATCGGGTGACGGCTGATGCATCGAGAAGATCAGCTGATAGTCGGCCGGGTGCTGCTGCACGAAGGAAGCATAGCCTTCGGCCACCGAGCGAATGCGTTGGATCAGCGGCGCGGCGGTCTGCTCGCGCGTACGGACATGTGCCTCGAAGCGCTGCGTGCAGACCACGCGCAGCGCCACCAGCAGCGCTTCCTTGGAATCGAAGTAGCGGTACGGCAGCGTGTGGCTGATGCCGGCCGCTACCGCGAGACGGCGGAAGGAGATGGCATCGAGCCCCTCGGCGCGGTAGATGTCCAGCGCCAGCGCCAGCAGACGCTGGCGCATCGCAAGGATGGTTTCGGGACTGAGTTGGGCGCGGGCCATGGATTGATTTGACACTGTAAAATTTACAGCGTCAATTTTTATCGGGCGGCGTCCCATAACCAAAGGCGGGCAACCACCTGCCCTCGGCTCGTGGCATACCGGGATGGGAGCGGCTGGCCGCAGCGCCCAAGCCAAACACCCCCTCCCAGGGCTACCGCCGGTCGTCAGCGTTTCTTCAGGGCATCGGCCAGCGCATTGCCCAGCGAACCCAACTGCGGCGCTGTTGGCTTCTGAACGCCACGCTGCGGCTGCGTGCTGCGCCGGTCCGGCGCTCGCTCGGCACCCCGGGCACCGGACACCGGTGCTGCCGAGCCATCGTCCTTCTTCATCGACAGCGCGATGCGGCCACGCTTGACGTCGACATCGACGACGCGAACCTTGACGATCTGGCCGGCCTTGACCACCTCGTGCGGGTCCTTGACGAAGCGATCGGACAGCTGCGAGACATGCACCAGCCCGTCCTGATGAACGCCGATGTCGACGAAGGCACCGAAGGCCGCGACATTGGTCACCGTGCCTTCGAGGATCATCCCCGGCTTCAGGTCGACGACCTCAAAGATGCCGTCGGCAAAGGTCGCGGTCTTGAACTCGGGGCGCGGATCGCGGCCCGGTTTTTCGAGTTCGCTGATGATGTCGCGCACCGTCGGCAGACCGAAGTGCTCGCTGATGAACTGCTTCGGGTCGACCTTCTTCAAGGTGGCAGCGTCACCCATCACCTCGCTCAGATCGCGGCCGCAGGCGCTGACGATCTGCCGCGCCACTTCGTAGGCTTCGGGATGCACGGACGAGGCATCGAGCGGCTCCTCGCCGTCACGGATGCGCAGGAAGCCGGCGCACTGTTCGAAGGTCTTCGGCCCGAGGCGTGACACGCTCAGCAGCGCCTTGCGCGACTTGAAGGCACCGTGGCTGTCGCGATGGAAAACGATGCCTTCGGCCATCGAACGGCTCAGGCCGGAGACTCGCGCCAGCAGCGGCGCGGACGCCGTGTTCAGATCGACTCCGACCGCGTTCACCGCATCCTCGACCACCGCATCGAGCTGCTTGGCGAGGCGAAACTGATCGACATCGTGCTGGTACTGGCCGACGCCGATCGACTTCGGATCGATCTTGACCAGCTCGGCCAGCGGGTCTTGCAGACGGCGAGCGATCGACACCGCACCGCGCAGCGTCACATCGAGATTCGGGAATTCGTTGGCCGCCAGTTCGGACGCCGAGTAGACCGAGGCACCGGCCTCGCTGACTACCACTTTCAGCGGCCTTGGTTCAGCCAGCAGCGGCAGCAGTTCGGTGACCAGCTTTTCGGTCTCGCGGCTGCCGGTGCCATTGCCGATGGCGATCAGTTCAACACTGTGCAGCTTGCACAGCCTCGCGATCTCGGCCTGCGCGCCGCGGGTGTCGTTGCGCGGCTGGAATGGATAGACCGTCGCGGTATCGAGCAGCTTGCCGGTGGCATCGACCACCGCGATCTTGCAGCCGGTGCGGATGCCCGGATCGAGGCCGAGCGTGGTCTTGGCACCGGCCGGTGCGGCCAGCAGCAGCGCTTTTAGATTGCGCGCGAACACGTCGATCGCTTCGGCTTCGGCGCGAGTGCGCAGCTCGGTCATCAGATCGACCGACAGGCTCATCGACAGCTTCACTCGCCAGGTCCAGCGCGCCACTGACATCAGCCAGACGTCCGCGTCACCGCCGTCAGCACGGATGTCTTTCGAGGCCGCGATCATCTTTTCAATCGGCTTGTAGGGAGACACGTCATCGGCATCGACTTCGATATCGATGCTCAGGAATTCCTCGTTGCGGCCACGCATCATCGCCAACGCCCGGTGGCCGGCAACCTTGGCCAGGGGCTCGTGGTGATCGAAGTAATCGCTGAACTTGGCACCGGCTTCGGCCTTGCCTTCGATCAGCTTGGCGCGCAGATCGCCGCGCTCGCGCAGGTAGGTACGAAGCTGACCGAGGAGTGCTGCATCTTCGGCGAAGCGCTCGGTGAGGATGTCGCGGGCACCGTCGAGGGCGATCTTCACGTCGGTGACTTCGCCCTGCACGAACGGCAGCGCAACAACACTCGGCACCACGCTGCGATCGCTGAGGATCAGCTCGGCCAGCGGCTCCAGACCGCGCTCGCGGGCGATCTCGCCGCGGGTACGGCGCTTCACCTTGTACGGCAGGTACAGATCCTCGACCTCGGCCTTGGTGGTCGCGGCATTGATCTTCGCTTCCAGGTCGTCATTGAGCTTGCCCTGGCTGCGGATCGAATCGAGCACCGCCGCGCGGCGATCTTCGAGTTCGCGCAGATAGCCGAGCCGCTCTTCGAGCTTGCGCAACTGGGTGTCGTCGAGCCCGCCGGTGACTTCCTTGCGATAGCGCGAAATGAACGGCACGGTCGCGCCTTCATCGAGCAGATCGACCGCCGCCGACACCTGGCGCGGCTGGGCGCCGATCTCGATGGCGATGAGGTTGAGGATGTCGCGGTGAACGCGGTCGGCAGCAGTCATGTGGGGCGGAAGCAGAACGGGAAACGGGGCCGGACGATAGCGCCTGCGCGGCCAAAAAACCAAAATCGACCAAGATTGGCCAAGGATTGACAAGGGCTCGCCGATGTCGGCCGCAACCCGGCCGGCAACGCACAATGAGCGCCCGTAGCCCTGCGCGTCTGCCTGATGAACCCGCCGATTGCCCTCAATGCCCCGATGCCCGCGCTGCTCCCCGCCCCACCGGCGCTCGATGCCGGCGCTGGCCGACCCGCCGCATCCGGCCGCTATCGCGGCACCATCGCCGACCTGTCGACCGCCGCCTGGGATGGCGACCTCGGGCTGCTGTCGCGACGCCGCTTGCAACGCAAGGGCTGGATGTATTTCTCGGCGGTCACGGCGCGCTACAGCGTCGGTTACGCGATCGTCGATGCCGGCCTGGTCGCCACCGCTTTCGTCTACGTCTATGACCGCGAGCAGCGGCGGCTGATTGAGGAGAAGGCGACCTTGCCGCTCGGCTTCGCCGCGAACTTCGCGCCGGACTGGCGGCAGCCCTGGCAGCTGGCGCAGCGCGGCAAGCGCTGGCAGATCACGCCGAATGCCGACGGTTGGCAGGTCCGCTTCGACAGCCCGCAGATGAGCGTGGCGATGGATGTGGCGCGTGGCGGCGAAGGCCTGAGCGCGATCAGCTCCGCGCCGGGCCGGCCGTTCCATCACACCTGGAAGCTGTGCGCGCTGCCGGTGGCGCTGCGTCTCGGCATCGATGACAAGACGATCGATGTGGCCGCCAGCGGCGCGCTTGATTTCACCCTCGGCTATCCGCCGCGCAGCTCGCTGTGGAACTGGGCCAGCCTCGATGGCCTGACCGCCGATGGCCGCAAGCTCGGCGTCAATGTCGTCGCCCATTTCATGAACGGGCTGGAGAACGCGCTGTGGCTCGGCGATGAGCTGATTCCGCTAGCCCAGGCGAGCTTCGACTACGACCCGGCGCAGCTGATGGCACCGTGGCGGATCCGCACCGAGGACGGCATGGTCGACGTGAGGTTCACGCCGGACGGCCAGCGCGCCGAGCATCTGAACGCGCTGTGGCTGCGCAGCCGTTTCGTCCAGCCGTTCGGGCGCTTCGAAGGGCGCGTCGGGCAGGCCCGGGTATCGGGCTACGGCGTGGTCGAGGAACATGCAGCGCTGTGGTGAGCCTGCAGTCAGCCAGCTATCGCTAGTTTCGTTCAGGAAGCGCTCAGCTTCGAACGGCCAATCTTGCGGCGCTCGATGACGCAGCAGCCACCGGAACCCTGAGCGGAACCTGGCGGCGTGCCGCGACCCGGCAGGCAACGGCCCAATCCGGGCCATCACAGGACCACGCGCAGCGACCATGACCATGTCCAAGAACCTGAACAAAGTGTTGATCTCGATGGCAGTCGTCATCGCCCCGTTGTCGACCTACGCGGACGGCCGCGGACATGGCCGCAACAACAACGACGATGGCTACGGCAACCCGACGGTCGACGTCTCCGCCTTCGCCGGCGCCAACTTCCAGACCATCGACGACGGCTTCGACAGCACCAAGCCTGAAGGCTACGACCTCGGCGTGCGCGGCAAGGTCTTCTTCGGCCATGGCCTGTTCCTCGGCGGCGAATACACCTACGCCAATGCCGACGACCAGTTCGCCGGCTCCACCGTGAAATACAAGCTCGACGAATTCCGCCTCGGCGGCGGCCTGCTGATGCCGATCGCGCCGGAATTCAAGCTGGGCGGCTACGCCCACTACGTCAACCAGCAAGTCGACACCACCTACGAAGGCTTTACGACCAACGGCAAAGCCACTGGCTACGACGTCGGCGGCCTCATCGAATTCAATCCGTCACGCCGCGCCCAGATCTACGGCCGTCTCGGCTACATCAGCCTGGAGCCGGAGAACAACAACGACGACAGCGCCCGTGCCGACGGCGTCGACATGCTCGTGGGCCTGAGCTACAAGATCACCCGCGAAACCAGCCTGTTCGGCGAATACCGCTACACCAACCTGCAGGACGACTTCAGCGAGTCCGACTACAGCTCGGTACGCGGCGGCGTCCGCTTTCAGTTCTGATCACCGTCAGGCCGTTTCCCTTTGAATCCGTACAGAACACTCGTCATTCCCGCACAGGCGGAAATCCAGTTCTGACGCGGCGCATGAGGCCGAAACTGGAGGCCCGCCTGCGCGGGCATGACGGAATTTATGTGTTCGTTTGACTTGAAAACGCTCTAGCAGCATGGCGGGGCCGCCGTTGGCGCGTCCCGCCTTGCTGCGTCTTCGGCGCGCCTGCCTAGGCCGTCGTCATCAGCGACTCAGGCCACGTAGCGCTAGGCCTGAAAGACTTCACGAATCACCTCTGGCCGCTTAGCCGCAATGGCCAGCAACGACTGGGCAGCACCCGAGGGCTTGCGTCGACCTTGCTCCCACTCCTGGAGCGTACGAGGCGAGACGCCAAGCACCTGAGCAAACTGCGATTGGGACGGACCCGACTTGGCCCGGGCCCGGGTGACCTCCGAAAGGGTGATCTCGTGCACGCGCCCCTTCTCTTCTGACTTCATTTCCAGCACGGACGCCAGCAACTCGGCACCAAGATCTCGCTTGGCATCCCGAGCCTTCAACTTCTTTTCAGTCATGGGCGTGGAGGGCCTCCTTGATCTTGAGCAGTACCTGAGGCGCGATGTTGTCCTGCACGCCTTTCGCATAAATGACCAGCAGTTATTGATCCGGCCTTCAAATAGTTGAACTCACGCTACATATCTGACGGGCCGATGCTGGAAGTACTTTCGGACGCGAGCAGGGGATTTATGGAGTAATAGATCAAATCAACGCCAGCACCATGTCACACCGATCGATATCCGGCGCAAAGCCGCCGGGCACGATCAGCTTGGTGACGAAGCCGAAGCGCTGATAGAAGCCGGCCGCGTGCTGGCTGGTGCTCAGGCGTACTTCGCGCACGGAGCCTTCGCTGCGGATCGCCTGCAGGCGGGCATCGAGCAGCAGCCTTCCCAGCCCGGCGCGATGCTGCTGGCGGTGGACCATGGCCCAGCAGAGGTCGGCGGCATCACCGGCGGTGTTCAGCGCATAGCCGGCGCAGCCCTGGACCTTGCCATCAACGTCCACGGCGACGAAGTAGCGGCCCGGGTGCTGATCGAGAAAGGCTTCGAAGTCGGCCCGCTCGGAGGCATCGAAGTAGTCCGGCACATTGCTGTCGAAGGCCGCGAGGCAGGCCGCGCGGTCTTCGGGGCGATAGGGACGGGTCGTGGCTACGGTCATGGCGATGGCTGGACGTTTGGGATGACTCAGGCCGCATCGTGCCAGACAACGCCGCTGCGGCGGCGCGCCCATTCTTCGAAGAACGGCGTGTAAGCGTCCTCGACGGCATTGCGCTTGATCTTCAACGTCGGCGTGATGAAGCCGTTCTCGACTGTCCAGGAGCCCGGCACGACGACGATATGGGTCAGGTGCTCATGCGGGTCGGCTTGCTCGTTGGCGGCGCGCATCGTTGCCGTCAGGCTGCTGCTCAGCGCCTCGCGCAGTTCCGGCTTGGCGAAGGCTGCCGTGGCCTCGGGGCTGAGGATCGCAATCGCGAATGGCTGCGGGAAACCAGAGCCGGTGACGCAGACCGCTTCGATGCTGCTGTTCGCCGATAGCCGACTTTCGATCGGTGCCGGCGCCACATACTTGCCCTTGCCAGTCTTGAACAGTTCCTTGACCCGGCCGGTGATTCGCAGGCGGTTCTGGGCGTCAATCTCGCCGCGATCGCCGGTGTGCAGCCAGCCGTCTTCGGTCAGTGCTTCGCGGGTTTTTTCCGGCTCCTTGAAGTAACCGATCATGTTGCAGAGCGAGCGAACCAGGATTTCGCCGCTGTCGGCAATCCGGTGATCGACGCCGTCATACGGCGCGCCGACATAGCCGGGCTTGCCCTCGCCCGGCTTGCTGCCGTGCGAAACGCCGAAGTTCTCGGACATGCCATAGCCTTCGAGCAATTCCAGGCCGAGCTTGCCGTACCACTCGATCAGGCTGGCCGGCATCGGCGCGGCACCGCCGCCGGCAAAGCGCACAGTGTCGAAGCCGAGCTGGGTGAGGATCTTCTTCTTGACCATGCGGCCGAGAAACGGAATGCGGAACAGGCGATCGAGCTTCTCCTTCGGCGCCTTGGCAAATACACCCTGCTGGAACTTCACCCACAGGCGCGGCACCGAGACGAACAAGGTTGGCCGGGCGCGCTGCAGATCCTTCAGAAAAGTTTCCTGGGTCTCGGCGAAGAAGATCTGCATGCCGCAGCGGATCGACACCGATTCCACCGTCCAGCGTTCGGCGATGTGCGACAGCGGCAGGTAGGACAGCACGCGGTCGGCAGCGGTCGGCTTGATCCGCCGTTCCAGTGCGATCGGCGCGCGGGCCACGGTCGCGAAGCTGTGCATCACGCCTTTCGGCATGCCGGTGGTGCCGGAGGTGTAGATGATGGTCGCCAGTTCGTCGGGATCGCGGCGGGTCTCGCCGGTCATCGGCGGATTGCTGGCGATGATGTCTTCCCAGGGCCGGTGATCGTCCTCAGGTGACAGCGTGCAGCCAAAGCGCAGCACCTTGTCGGGAATGCCTAGCCGCATCACTGCATAGTCATCGAGCTTGCCGACGAAGATCGCCCGCGCCTCGCTGTGTTCGAGGATCTGCCGCACGCTGTTCGCGGTCAGCGTCGGGTACAGCGGCACCGAGACATAGCCGGCCATCCAGATCGCGATGTCGGCCATGATCCAGTGCGCGCAGTTCTTCGACAGGATCGCCACCTTGGCGTCCCTGTCCCAACCCTGGACACGGCCCTGCGCCTGCAGCCATTCGGCGATCCGGCGCGATTCGTTGACCGCTTGGCTCCAGGTCCAGGTCCGCACCTGGCCTCGCCCCATCGGCTGGGTCAGCCAGGGCTGATCGGCTAGTTCTTTCTCCCAGCGATAGACGCGGGTCAGCGGCATGCTGTCGGGGGCAACGGGGCTAAGGCTCTGCGCCATCTCTGGAAGTCCTTTGTGCTGCTTCGGTAATCGTCGTTGTTGTAACGAACATTGTTGTAGCAAGATGGTACGCCAGCCCCTACAGTGCGTGTAGCTCGCACCGAATCATGATGATTACCGTGACCCTCGCGTCAAGCCCCAGCATCGCCTCTCCGTTCTACACCGATGAACACGAAGCCTTCCGGACCCAGGTCCGTCGCTTCGTCGAGCGCGAGTGCGTGCCGAACATCGATACCTGGGAAGCGGCCGGCGAACTGCCGCGCACGCTGCACGAGAAGGCGGCGGCGGTCGGCCTGCTCGGCATCGGCTTCCCGGAGGCCTACGGCGGCATCGCGGTGCCGGACCTGTTCTATCTGGTCATCGCCGTCGAGGAGCTGGCGCGAACCGGCAGCGGCGGCCTGATCGCCAGCCTGCTGTCGCACGGCATCGCAACCCCGCCGCTGACCCACATGGGCTCGCACGAGCAGAAGGAAAAATTCATGCGCCCGGTGCTCGCCGGCCAGAAGGTCGCGGCACTCGCGATCACCGAGCCGGGCGGCGGTTCGGACGTCGCCAACCTGCGGACCAAGGCGGTGCGCGATGGCGATCATTACGTCGTCAACGGCAGCAAGACCTTCATCACCTCCGGCATGCGCGCGGACTATCTGACCGTGGCCGTGCGCACCGGTGGCGACGGCATGGGCGGCGTCTCGCTGCTGGTGATCGAGGCCGGCACGCCGGGCTTCTCGCGCACGCCGCTGGCGAAGATGGGCTGGTGGTGCTCGGACACCGCCACCTTGTACTTCGAGGATTGCCGGGTGCCGGTCGCCAACCGCATCGGCCCGGAGAACGCCGGCTTCATGGCGATCATGATGAACTTCAACAACGAGCGGATCATGATCGCCGCGCAGGCCTGGGCGTCGGCGCAAGTCGCCTATGAAGACGCACTGGAATGGGCCCGCGAACGCCAGACCTTCGGCAAGCCGCTGCTGAGCCGGCAGGTGATCCGCCACAAGCTGCTCGACATGAAGATGCGCATCGACGCCGTGAAGGCGCAGCTCGACCTCCTGTGCTGGCGCATCGCCCAGAAGCAGTTGCCGGTCGCCGATGTCTGCCTGCTGAAGAACCTTTCCACTTCCACGCTCGAAAATGTCGCTGGCGAAGCAGTGCAGATCCTCGGTGGTGCCGGCTATCTCAGAGGCGCGCGAGTCGAGCGCATCTTCCGCGAGACCAAGGTGCTGTCGATCGGTGGCGGCGCTTCAGAAGTGATGAAGGATCTCGCGGCGAAGCAGCTAGGCTGGTGATTGGCGCCTGAGCTTTTCTTTCAACCGCCCACAAATATTTACCCACAGATGATGGGCCTCGATACGGCCGCGGACTTCGAAGCCGAGATCGCGACTCAGCCGCGCGGCTGAGTCGCGCCTTCGATCAAGCTGCCGGGGTCATCTTCACCAGCAGTTGCCGCGCTTTCACCTGATCGCCCGGTGCCACGCTGACCGCTTCGACGCTGCCCGCGATTGGCGCAGCAAGCTGGAATTCCATCTTCATCGCTTCGAGCACGGCCAAGGTCTGGCCTTTCGCGACGGTCTCGCCCGGCTTCACGAACACCGCGACGATCTTGCCGTCGCTGTGCGCAAGGATGCGGCCATCCGAACCTGCGGCCGAAGTTTCCGCCGGCGCGTAGGTGCGATCGACGAAGGCTTCAGTCACGCCTTCGGCCATCAGCCACAGCGAGTCGCCGGTGCCGCGTGCATAACGTGCGCTGCCCTGCACGCCATCGGCTTCATAGCGGAACGCGCCGGGCTGCACCGCCGATGCCGTCAATTCGATGCGGGCACCGGCGACTTCGGCATGGAAGCGCCGGCTACCATCGGCCAGCACTTCGATGTCCTGATCGACGCTGCCCCAGCGCAGACGGAAATCGATCGGCGCTTCACGCGAGGAATGCCAGCCGAGCATCTCGTCGCTCAAGCCATGTTCGGCGGCAAGCTGCTGCGCATCGTCGAGGTACAGCGCAACTGCTGCGAGCAACCAGACTCTCGCTGAAGGCTGTGCAGCGGCGATCCGTTCCTGCGGGAAGTGCTGGCCGACGAAGGCCGTGCTGAACGCACCCGAGGCGAAGGTTTCGGTGGCCAGAATCTCGGCGAGGTAGTCCTTGTTCGAGCGCACGCCGAGCAGCGCGGTATCGCGTACCAGCTTCAGCAAGCGGCTGCGCGCGGTTTCGCGGTCCTCGCCCCAGGCGATCAGCTTGGCCTGCATCGAATCGTAGTGAGGCGAGATCGCACGGCCGGTTTCCAGATAGCTGTCGACACGCAGGCCATCGCCGGCCGGCGCGTCCCAGAGCAGCACCGGGCCGGTCTGCGGCAGATAGTTCTGGCGCGGGTCTTCCGAGCACAGGCGCACTTCGATCGCGTGGCCGCGAGCTCTTGCCAGAATCTCGTCCTGCGTCAGCTGCAGCGCTTCGCCCTGCGCAACCTTCAACTGCCAGGCGACAAGATCGACGCCGTAGACCAGTTCGGTCACCGGATGCTCGACCTGCAAGCGCGTGTTCATTTCCAGGAAATAGAACTCGCCACTGGCCGCCAGCAAGAATTCCACGGTGCCGGCACCGACGTAGTTCACCGCCTTGGCAGCAGCGACGGCAGCCGCACCCATGCGCGCACGCAAGCTCGCATCGACGGCCGGGCTCGGCGCTTCCTCGACCACCTTCTGATTGCGGCGCTGGATCGAGCAATCGCGTTCGCCGAGATGGACGACAGAACCAAAGCGATCGCCGAACACCTGGATCTCGACGTGACGCGCATCGATCACCGCTTTCTCGATCAACAGCTGGCCGCTGCCGAAAGCGTTCGAAGCTTCAGAGCGTGCCGAGGCGATCGCTTCACCCAACTGCGCTTCGTCGTGCACCAGACGCATGCCGCGTCCGCCACCACCGGCTGCGGCCTTGACCATCACCGGCAGGCCAGCCTTCTTCGATTCGGCGATCAGCGTCGCATCGGTCTG
This sequence comes from Nevskia sp., assembly GCA_030694365.1. Classification (GTDB taxonomy): domain Bacteria; phylum Pseudomonadota; class Gammaproteobacteria; order Nevskiales; family Nevskiaceae; genus Nevskia. The sequence continues at coordinate 20,222 of JAUXYM010000016.1, forward strand.
ATCGTCGCCTTGATAGCCGGGCACGCAGGGCACGCCGGCCGCGAGCATGCGGATCTTCGAGGCGCTCTTGTTGCCCATCGCATCGATCGACGCCGGATCGGGGCCGATGAAGATCAGGCCGGCGTCCTGCACGGCGCGCGCGAAGTCGGCGCGCTCGGACAGGAAGCCGTAGCCCGGATGGATCGCTTCGGCGCCGCTGGTCTTCGCCGCAGCGATGATCTGCTCGATGACCAGGTAGCTATCCTTCGCCGGCGCCGGGCCGATGCGCACCGCTTCATCGGCGACGCGGACATGCAGCGCGCCGGCATCGGCATCGCTGTAGACGGCGACCGTGCGATAGCCCTGCGCCTTGGCGCCACGCAGCACGCGGACGGCGATCTCGCCGCGATTGGCGACCAGCACTTTGGTGAAACGCTTCATGGTAGGCATGTTCAAGCAGGCATTCCTTGGGGAGCGAAAGCCGCGAGCCAGTCGGCACGGCGGCTTTCGAAGTACGCGAGCGGGCCGCTGCTCACGAGGTTCGGATGGGGAAACTGGCGGTCGGCCAGACGCGTCAAGCCAATGTTGCCCAGCACGCGTTGCGAAACCCCATGATCGAGATCGGTGATCGCGCTGATCACCTCGAGGTTCTTCCGCGTGTAGCCATAGAGCATCAGCGCCAGCGCCATTTCGGTGGCGTAACCCTGGCCCCAATGCACTTGGGCGATGCGATAGCCGACCTGGATCAGCGGCTCGCCGTGGATGTGGTTCAGGCAGTGCATGCCGATGATTTCGCTGGACACGCGCAGGGACGTCACCCAGATGCCGAAGCCCGGATGCTGACCGTAGTAAGCCGTGATCCGCTGCTCATACATGGCCTGTGATTGCTCGGCAGTCAGCACGCCACCGAGATAGCGCATCACCGCCGGGTCCGCATTCATCGCGATCAGCGATGGCAGATCGGCCTGCGTGTAGCGCCGCAGCACCAGCCGCGCCGTGCTCAGGCCATCGCCGGCATCGGCGGGCATTGCCGTTGTCAGACTCATGCCGGATCGGCCCATTTCGGCTTGCGCTTCTGCACGAAAGCCGCCACGCCTTCCGGCGCTTCGCTGCCGCGCACTGCCGTCGCGAACTTCTGCGCGGCGTCGTCGAGTACTTCGGCCATGTCCTTGCGGCCGACGTTGAGGATGATTGCCTTGGTCATCGCATTCGCTTCAGGCCCGCAGTTCATCACCTGCTGCAGCACGGCTGCGAGCTTGGCCTGCAGTTCGTCCTCGTCGACAAAGCCTTCGTGGACCAGGCCGAGACGCAGCGCTTCCGCGCCATCGAACTGCGCACCGGTAAGGCACTGGCGGCGCGCTGCGGTGATGCCGATGCGTTCCGCCACGAACGGCGCGATCTGCGCCGGTGGCAGGCCGCGGGCGGTTTCCGGCAGGCCGAACTTGGCATCGGCTTTCGCCAAGGCGACGTCTGATACGCAGGCCAGTCCGAAGCCGCCGCCAAGCACCGCACCTTCGCAGATCGCGATCACCACCTGCGGCGCACGGCCGGCCTTGTGCATCACTTCGCCGAACGCCCGCGAATGCGCGGCGACCAGATCGGCTTCGCCCGGCGCCGGTGCTTGCAGGCCTCCGGCGATCATTTCCTTGAGATCGCCGCCGGCGCAGAAATGGCCGCCCGCGCCGCGCAGCACGATCGCCCGCACCTCGCGATCGTCATGCACGGCATCGAACACGGTGCCGATCGCCGCAACCATGTCGCGGGTCATCGCATTGCGCACTTCCGGCCGTTTCAGCGTGGCGTAGACGACGCCGCGCTCGAAGCGGGTCGGAAAATGGGGGTGTTGCCGAAGGTCTGCCAAGTCCATCACTCACTCTTACTCGTCATTCCCGCGAACGCGGGAATCCATCTCTCAAACTGCGATGCCGTCGAATAGATCATTCCAGTCCGGGTTTTCAACTTCGATCAATTCAATCTTCCAGGATCTGTTCCATTTCTTGATCTGCTTCTCGCGTGTAATCGCCGATATTGCAGTGTTGTGCTGTTCGAACCACACAAGTTCATGGACTCTGTATTTTTTCGTGAACCCTTCAACGAGATCATGCTTGTGTTCCCAAATGCGTCTTACCAGATCGGACGTAACGCCGACGTAAAGCGTCCCGTTCTTCTGGCTGGCAAGCATGTAAACGAAGAACTGCCTTTCCTTCATGCTTCGTCAACACCCTGACCGTGGATTCCCGCATTCGCGGGAATGACGAGGTAGTTGGACTTCATCTTTCATCGATGCCCCGAAGAACGACGAGTTAGTTGGCCTTCCGCTTGCCCCCGTACCCCAAACCTTTTGCCAGGATTCTCAACATGATTTCGTCGGCACCGCCGCCGATCGAATGCAGGCGCAAGTCGCGATAGAACTGCGCGACCGACGACTCCCACATGTAGCCTTGGCCGCCCCAGTACTGCAGGCAGCTGTCGGTCACTTCGCGCGCCAGACGCCCGCTCTTGAGCTTGGCCATCGAGGCCAGCAGCGTCGCGTCACGGCCAGCGATGTGTTCGGCGGTGGCGCGGTAGGTCAGCGCCCGCAGCGCTTCGACTTCGGTAGTCAGCTCGGCGAGCCGGAAGCTGATCACCTGATTGTCGAGCAGCGAGCCGCCGAAGGCTTTCCGCTGGCGCGTGTAGTCGGCGGTGTCGGCGATCACCCGCTCCAGCGCCGCGATGATGCTGGCCGACAGGAACAGGCGCTCTTCCTGGAACTGCTGCATCTGGTAGACGAAGCCGCGGCCTTCCTCGCCGATCAGGTTGCGCGCCGGCACACGGACTTCATCGAGGAAGATCATCGCCGTGTCGCTGGAGCGCTGGCCGAGCTTGTCGAGCTTCTGCGTGCGATCGACGCCCTTGGCGTCGAGCGGCACGACGATCAGGCTTTTGTTGCTGTGCTGGTTGACGCTTGGATCACCGCCCCCGGTGCCGCTCGCGGCACCGCCATCTACATTGACCAGCATGCAGGCCCAGTCGGCCTGGGTGCCGTTGGTGATCCACATCTTCGAGCCGCTGATCACGTACTCATCGCCAACCTTGCGGGCGACCGTCTTGATGCCCGCGACATCGGAACCGGCACCGGCTTCGCTGACTGCGATCGCCGCGACCATGTCACCGGCAACGGCCGGCTTCAGGAAGTTCTCTTTCAGGTAATCGCTGCCGAAGCGCGCCAGCGCCGGTGTCGCCATATCGGTCTGCACGCCGATCGCCATTGGCAGGCCGCCGCAGCTGCAATGGCCGAGCGCTTCGGCGAACGCGACCTGATAGCTGTAGTCGAGCCCGAGGCCGCCGACCGACTCCGGCTTGGCGATGCCCAACAAACCAAGATCGCCCATCTTCTTCAGCACTTCACGGGCTGGCCAGATGCCCGCTTCTTCCCATTCCTTGACGTTGGGATTCAGCTCGGTCTCGACGAACTTCTTGGTCGTGTCGTAGAGGGACTGGTGTTCGTGGGTGTAGTGCATGGTGCTCTCCAATTTGTTCGGATCGTCATCCCCGCGCAGGCGGGGATCCAGTTCTCGGTTGCCAGCGACGCGCAAAGGTCAAAACTGGATTCCCGCCTTCGCGGGAATGACGGGATTCGGGCGCGGTCTAGAACCGGGCAACACCAAAGCTGTTTGGCGTAACCGTTCGCCCACGCGCCTCGCGGCAGATCGACAAAGTCATGCCGAGCACCTTGCGGGTATCGCGCGGGTCGATCAGGCCGTCATCGAACAAGCGGGCGCTGGCAGCAAACGCGGTGGACTGCGCATCGAACTGCTTGACGATGCTCGATTCGATGGCGGCGAGTTGCGCTTCTTCCGCGTCACCGATCGTCTTGCCTTCCTTGATCCACTTGTCGCGAGTGACGATGCCCATCACTTTCGCAGCCTGCTCGCCACCCATCACCGAGGTGCGCGAGTTCGGCCAGGCGAAGATGAACTCCGGGCCGAAGCCGCGGCCGCACATGCCGTAGTTGCCGGCACCGAAGCTGCCGCCCATGACGATGGTGATCTGCGGCACGGTGGCGTTGGCAACGGCCTGAATCATCTTCGAGCCGTGCTTGACGATGCCGCCCTGCTCGCTCTCGGTGCCGACCATGTAGCCGGTGGTGTTCATCAGATAGACCAGCGGGATGTCCGACTGGCAGCACATCTGGATGAACTGGCCGGCCTTGGTCGCGCCACGCACGGTGATCGGCCCGTTGTTGCTGATGATGCCGACCTGGTGGCCGTGGATCACCGCGCGGCCGCAGATGGTCTGCTGGTCGTACTCGTTCTTGAACTCCAGGAACTCCGAGCCATCGACCAGACGCGCGATCACTTCGCGGCAGTCATAGGGCTTGCGGTAGTCGGCAGGCACCACGCCGCAGAGTTCGTCGATGTCGTACAGCGGCGCGCGAACTTCACGCAAGCTTGCGGCTGGCTTGTTCCGGTTCCAGTCGAGATTGCGGACGATGTCCCGCGCGATGCGGATGCCGTCGGCGTCGTTCTCGGCCAGGAATTCGCCGGTGCCGGCCACCTGGGTGTGCATCTCGGCACCGCCCAGGTCTTCGTCGATCGCGATCTCGCCGGTCGCGGCCTTGAGCAGCGGCGGGCCGGCAAGGAACACCTTGGCGTTCTTGCGGATCATCACCACGTAGTCGGACAGGCCCGGCATGTAGGCGCCGCCGGCGGTGCTCGAACCGTGGACGATGGTCACCTGCGGGATGCCGGCCGCGGACAGCCGGGCCTGGTTCGCGAAGGTGCCGCCGCCGGGGATGAACAGCTCGGCCTGGTACATCAGGTTGGCACCGCCGGACTCGATCATCGAGACCACCGGCAGCTTCTGGGCTAGCGCGATCTGCTGCAGGCGCAAGGTCTTCTGCACGCCGAACGGCGTCATCGTGCCACCCTTGATCGCCGAGTTAGAGGCGATGACCATGCAGCGGCTGCCTGCCACGTAACCGATGCCGGTGATCATGTTGCCGCCGGCCAGCGAGCCGTCCTTGTCGTCGTGCATCTTGTAGCCGCACAACGTCGACAGTTCGAGCCACGGCGAGCCGCGATCGAGCATCAGGTGCACTCTTTCGCGCGGCAGCAACTGCTTGCGCTGGTGATAGCGGGCGCGCTTGGTTTCTTCCTCGGCGCGGCCCCGATCCTCGATGGCACGGAATTCGGCGATCTTCGCCAGCAGGTCCTCGCGGTGCTGCTTGAACGCAGCGCTGTGGGTATCGACCTTCGATTCGATGACGGGCATGGGCGGTTTCCGGTGGGCAGCGAGGAATCTAGCACAAGGAATGAAGTAATATTCATTTCTTGAATTACCGGTCATTGCTGCAACACTTCCATGGTCTATCGCCGCTCCCCGCTGATGGAAGAACGGCTCGCGCACAACCGCGAGCGGATCCTCGAAGCCACCCGCAGCCTAGTCGCGAGAGGCGGCTTGCGCGAGGCGCAGATCAGCGCCGTGGCCAATGTCGCCGGCATCTCCACCGGCATGATCTACCGCTATTTCACGGCCAAGACTGATCTGTTCGTCGAAGTGCTGGCGGCAGCGGTGAGCCACGAAATCGAGATTCTCGAGGCGATCGGCAGTGGCCCGGGCACGGCGCGTGATCGCCTGTTCGCGGCCGTCGAATCGTTCACGCGGCGCGCACTGAATGGACCCAACCTCGCTTATGCCTTCATCGCCGAACCGGCCGATCCGGAAGTCGACATCGCCCGCATCCGCGAACGCAAGCGCTTCGCCGACGTGATCCGCGCGATCCTTGCCGATGGCGTGGCCGGCGGCGAATTCCCGGCCCAGAATCTCGATGCCAGTGCGGCCTGCATCGTCGGCGCCTATACCGAAGCACTGGTCGGGCCGATCGGCCCGGCGCGCGAAGTGGTCGGCGATCGCGAAGCACTGATCGCGTCGATCTGCGAATTCTGCGTGCGTGCCGTTGGTGGCGCGGCGAGCAAGCCCGGCGCATGAAGCGTCCCGATCATCCAACATCAACAACCGAGGCTCGCCCGATGGCACGTCGAACCCGTCACTCCCTGGCGATTCGCCTCCTCGCTGGCCTCGCGGCCTGCGTCAGCCTGCCGTGTATCGGCGAAATTCTGGCTGACGATCCGGCGCTGACCACGCCGGCCCAGCAGAAAGCGCCGAATGCGTTTGCCGAGGGCTCGCCGAAGCCAGTGCTGAACTGGGGCAAGGGCGACGGCAAGAGCTACTGGCTGACCGCGTTCGACATCATCACCTTCGACGTGCTGCTGAATCGGGTCGATCGTTATCTGATCGACAAGGACGATTACAACGTCACCCTGGACAGCTTCCGACGCAACCTCGGCGGCAAGTGGGTGGTCGACAACGATCCGTTCGCGATCAACCAGTTCGGGCATCCGTATCAGGGCTCGATGTATCACGGCTTCGCACGTTCGGCCGGCCTGAGCTACTGGGAATCATCGGCCGCGACCCTGCTCGGCAGCCTGTTCTGGGAAGTCAGCGGCGAAACCACGCCGCCATCGATCAACGATCAGTTCACCACCGGCATCGGCGGCAGCTTCCTCGGCGAGCCGCTGTTCCGCCTGTCCAGCCTGCTGCTGGAAAGCGGCACCGGCCGCCCCGGCCTGCTGCGCGAACTGGCCGCAGCCCTGATCTCGCCCTCGACCGGCTTCAATCGCGCCGCCTACGGCTCGCGCTTCGACGGCGTGTTCCGCAGCCGCGCGCCGGCCGTCTATACCCGGGTACAACTCGGCGTGAACGTCCATGCCGATGTCAGCTCGAACATCGACGCCAATCGCGTGATCGGCGAGCCGGCGATCCCGCAGAGCTACAAGAACGGCGAAGGCACGGCCGATTTCACCGTCGCCTACGGCCTGCCCGGCAAGCCCGACTACCGCTATGACCGGCCGTTCGACTACTTCCATCTCGAATTCACCGCCTCGACCAAGAATGTGATCGAGAACCTGATCACCCGTGGCCTGCTGATCGGCGAACCGTACTCGGTGGGCAACAATGTTCGCGGCGTCTGGGGCCTGTACGGCAGTTACGACTACATCTCGCCGCAGATCTTCCGGGTGTCGACGACCTCGGGCGGCATCGGCACCACCAACCAGGTGTGGCTGTCGGACAAGGTCGCACTGCAGAGCACGGCGCTGGCCAGCCTTGGTTACGGCTCGGCCGGTGCGATCCGCGGCGCCGGAGAGCGCGACTATCACAACGGCATTGCCCCCCAAGGCCTGCTGACTTCGCGGCTGATCCTCGGCGATCGTGTTTCCTTCGAAGCGACCCTGCGCGACTACTACGTCGGCGGCCTGGCCTCGCGGGAAACCTCGGGCAGTGAAAACATCGCCCGCGCCGAAGTCGCGATGACCGCGCGGATCTACAACCTGCACGGCCTGACCCTGAAGTACACGCACTCGCGCCGCGACGCGCGCTATGACGACACTGGCAATACCCGCCAGAGCGTCGGCGTGTTCAGCCTCGCCTACAGCTATCTCGGCCAGACCCGCTTCGGCGCCGTCGACTGGCGACCGCAACTCGGCGAGCAGGCTCCGGCTCCCTAAAGCATTTTTCCTTCAAATCCTTACAAAGCACTCGTCATTCCCGCGCAGGTGGGAATCCAGTTCTGATGCGGTGCGCTACGGCCCAAACTGGATGCCCGCCTGCGCGGGCATGACGGAACTTTTGTGTTTATTCAACTTGAAAATGCTCTAGTCCAGCGCTTTCGGGCGTGAGGCGCGGCGGAAGCCCTGGAACGGCGTTGATGCCGTGTGGGCCGGCACCGGCAGCATCTTCTGACAGAGGCTGGCACCGCCATCGATCTTCAGATAGGCACCGGTGATGAACGCCGAGGCCGGCGACAGCAGGAAGACGATCGCAGCGGACACTTCGGCCTCCTCGCCCATCCGCTTCAGCGGTGCCAGGCCGGACATCATCGGAATGGTTTAGCTGCGGAATTTCTCGTCGTAGTGATCCATGCCGCTGGACCGCACGAAGCCCGGTGCCACGGCATTCACCCGCACGCCTGAAGAAGCCCATTCGACGGCAGCGGTCTCGGTGAGATTCATCATGCCGGCGCGCGCAGCACCCGCGTGGCCCATCAGCGGCATGCCGCCCCAGACGTCGGCGATCATGTTGACGATCACCCCACCCGTGCTGCTGCATGTGCTGCACGTAGACCTCGCGGCTCATCAGGAAGCCGCTGGTGAGATTGTTGGCGACCACCACATCCCAGCCGTTCTTGCCGATCTGCGCCAGCGGCATCGGGTACTGGCCACCGGCGTTGTTGACCAGTCCGTCGATTGCGCCGTGTTCGGCGAGCATGCGGGCGACTGCCGCCTTCACCGCGTCCTCGTCGCGAATGTCGAAGCTGTACGACACCGCCTCGCCACCGTCCTCGTGTATCTCGGCGCATACCGCATCGAGCTTCTCCTGCTTGCGGCCGGCAAGGATCAGCTTGGCACCAAGCGCCGCCAGTTCATGCGCCGTGCAACGGCCGATGCCGGAGCCACCGCCGGTGATGACGATGGTCTGGCCTTTGAACAGGTCCTTCGCGAACACGGACTGGTAAGACATGGCTCTTCCCTGTGACGGAAAAGACGAAGGCCGGTTTCCCGGCCTTCGTGGGTTCAGCTTGCGATGTTGCCGCGAATCAGACCTTCGATTCGAGTTCCGGCACCAGCGTGAACAGATCGCCGACCAGACCGTAGTCCGCCACTTCGAAGATCGGCGCTTCCGGATCCTTGTTGATGGCGACGATGGTGCGCGCATCCTTGATGCCGGCGAGATGCTGGATAGCGCCCGAGATGCCGATCGCCAAGTACAGCTCCGGCGCGATGATCTTGCCGGTCTGACCAACCTGCATGTCGTTCGGCACGTAACCCGAGTCGACAGCAGCGCGCGAGGCGCCGACGCCGGCCTTCAGCTTGTCGGCCAGCGAGTAGATGATCGAGAAGTTCTCGCTCGATGCCAGCGCACGGCCGCCGGAGACGACGCGGGTGGCGCTCTGCAGTTCCGGACGCTCGCTCTTCTGCGCGGCCAGCGACACGAAGCGGGTGTGGGTCGGCAAGCTCACGTCGAGGCTCTGCTTTTCGATCGGCGCAGCAGCGGCGGCATCGCCGGCGGCCTGGAACGAGGCCAGACGGATGGTCGCGACGACGCAAGGCGAGGCCGGGGCTTCGACAGTCAGGATCGCGTTGCCGGCGTAGATCGGGCGATCGAAGCTGGTGGCACCGTGTACGGCCATGATGTCCGACACCTGCTGCACGCCGAGCTTGGCGGCAACCCGCGGCAACAAGTCCTTGCCGAAGGTGGTGCCGGCGGCGAACACGTGGCTGTAACCGGTCAGCGCGAGGGCGACGATCTGCGGCGCGATGATCACGGCGAGGCCGTGGTCGTTCTCGGCGCGGTCGATCTGGATGACCTTGGTGACGCCGTCAATGGCGGCGGCCTGGGCGGCAGCAGCGCTGCCATCGGCTGCGAAGACGACGACATGAATTTCGCCACCAATAATGGCCTTAGCCGCGCTGACGACCTTGGCGATACCGCTGTTCAGCTTGCCTTCGGCCTGCTGGCCGATGATCAGAATCTTGCTCATGACTAACTCCTAAGGTTGAAGACGGTTCAGATCAGGCCCTTGGCCTTCAGCGCGGCGACCAGTTCGTCGACCGTCTTCACCATCACGCCCTTCGAGCGCTTCGGCGGATTGGTGACCTTGACGCGCTTGAGGCTGGCGGCGGCGGTGATGCCGAGATCGGCGAGGCTGACCGTTTCGATCGGCTTCTTCTTCGCCTTCATGATGTCCGGCAGCTTCAGATATCGCGGCTCGTTGAGGCGAAGATCGGTGGTGATGATCGCCGGCAGATCGACTTCCAGCGTTTCCAGGCCGGCGTCGACTTCACGGGTGACCGTGGCCTTGCCGCCGTCGATCTCGACTTTCGATGCGAACGTCGCCTGCGGCAGATCGAGCAGCGCGGCAACCATCTGGCCGGTCTGGGCGGCGTCGTCATCGATCGCCTGCTTGCCGAGAAAGAAGATTTCCGCGCCTTCCTTCTTGAACACGGCGGCGAGCGCGCTGGCTGCGGTCAGCGACTGGATTTCCTCGTCCACCTTCACGTGCACGGCGCGGTCGGCGCCGAAAGCCAGCGCGGTGCGCAGGGTTTCTTCGCACTTCGCGCCACCAACGGTGACGGCGATGATTTCCGTGACCTTGCCTTTCTCTTTCAGACGAACCGCTTCTTCCATCGCGATTTCGTCAAACGGATTGACGCTGTGCTTGACGCCGTCCGTGACCACGCCCGAGCCGTCCGGCTTGACCTGGATGCGAACGTTGTAGTCGATCACTCTTTTGACGCTGACCAGTGCTTTCATCTTTTCTCTCTAACGGGCAACGGGGAGGTAATAAAAGTTACGAAGGATTGGCAGTGCGGCTCAGGCAGTCAGCCCGGGGACGCCATGTTGCCGAAGACGTGCGAATTCTGCGGCGCTGCCGGCGCTGAAGCCGGTCTCGCGAGCGAGGCCATTGTTGAGCCGATAAACCCAGGCATGGACACGCACGTCCTGGCCGCGTTCCCAGGCATCGCGAACGATCGTCGTTTCGCAGACGTGGGTCGCTTGTTCGACCGCGTTCAGTTCGCAGAGCAGGTCGGCGCGGCGTTCATCATCGGGCTCGGCAGTCAGCCGCGAGCGATGCCGGTGGGCGATGTCGCGGACATGCTGCAGCCAGTTGTCGGCGAGGCCGACACGGGTGCCATCCAGTGCCGCACGGACGCCACCGCAGCCGTAATGGCCAACGATCAGCACATGCTTCACTTCGAGCACGTCGACCGCGTACTGCAGCACCGACAGGCAGTTGAGGTCGGTCGGCACCACGACGTTGGCGATGTTGCGATGAACGAACACGCCGCCCGGATCGAGGCCGATGATTTCGTTGGCCGGCACCCGGCTGTCGGCGCAGCCGATCCACAGGTACTGCGGCACCTGCTGCTTGGCGAGTGCCGCGAAGAAGCCGGGGCGGGTGCGATCGATCTCAGCCGCCCAGCGGCGGTTGTTGTCGAGCAGATGCTGGATATCGGACATCGAAAGCGCCTAGTCCACCGAACCGGTGAGTTCGCCCCCTGAAGGGCGTGCAAATTGGGATGCGATGCAAGGAAGAAAGCACAGCAATAGTTGTTCTATTGCGAGCATTTCTGACGCCGCAGCGCGCCCAAGGCGTGCGTCCAGCAGGGGGTGGAATCTCATGGGTTCGGTGGACTACTTACATCGCCGCGTAGTTGGGGCCGCCCGAACCTTCCGGGGCGATCCAGGTGATGTTCTGCGCCGGGTCCTTGATGTCGCAAGTCTTGCAGTGCACGCAATTCTGGGCGTTGATCTGGAAGCGCCTGGCATCACCCTCGCCGATCACTTCGTAGACGCCGGCCGGGCAGTAGCGCTGCGCCGGTTCGTCGTACATCGGCAGGTTCTGGCTGATCGGAATCGAAGCGTCTGCGAGCTTCAGATGCACCGGCTGCTCTTCCTCGTGGTTGGTCGAGGACAGGAACACCGAGGACAGCTTGTCGAAGCTGATCTTGCCGTCCGGCTTCGGGTAATCGATCTTGGTGCTTTCCGACGCCAGCTTCAGCGTCGTGTGATCCGGCGTGGTGTCGTGCAGGGTCAGCGGAATCTTGCCGCCGAAGATGTTCTGATCGACCCAGTTGAAAGCGCCGCCGAACAGGATGCCGAACTTGTGCAGCGCCGGGCCGAAGTTGCGGCTGCAGTACAGCTCTTCATGCAGCCAGCTGGCCTTGAACGCGGCCGGGTAGCCGTCCAGCGCATCGCCGCCTTCGGTGCCACCAAGCAGTGCGGTGGCCGCAGCTTCGGCGGCGAGCATGCCGCACTTCATCGCCGTGTGGCTGCCCTTGATCTTCGAGAAATTCATCGTGCCGAGATCGCAGCCGACCAGCACGCCGCCCGGGAACGCCATCTTCGGCAGCGAGTTGTAGCCGCCCTTGGCGATGGCGCGCGCGCCATACGAAAGACGCTCACCGCCGGCCAAATGCTGGGCAATCACCGGGTGCTGCTTGAAGCGCTGGAACTCGTCGAACGGCGACAGATACGGGTTCGAGTAGGACAGATCGACGATCAAACCCACCGCGATCAGATTGTCTTCGAGGTGGTACAGGAACGAGCCGCCAGTCGATTCCGAGCCGAGGCCCAGCGGCCAGCCAGCGCCGTGGACGACCAGACCAGGCTGATGCTTGGCGCTGTCGATCTTCCAGAGTTCCTTGAGGCCGATGCCGTAGTGCTGCGGATCGGCGTCCTTGTCGAGCGCGAAATCCTTGAGCAGACGCTTGCCGATATGGCCGCGGCAGCCTTCGGCAAAGAAGGTGTACTTGGCGCGCAGTTCCGGGCCCGGCGCGAAATCGGCAGTCTGCTTGCCATGACGATCAACGCCCTTGTCGCCGATGGTGATGCCGCGAACGATGCCGTCTTCAATGATCACGTCCTGAGCGGCGAACTCCGGAATGATGTCGACGCCCAAGCCTTCAGCCTGGGTCGCCAGCCAGCGCACCAGGTTGCCGAGGGAAATGATGTAGTTCCCTTCGTTGTGCATGGTCTTCGGCACGAAGAAGCCCGGCAGCTTGACCGACGCCGATTCGCTGGTGAACAGATAGATGTCGTCGCGCTTGACCGGCGTTTCCAGCGGCGCGCCGAGTTCCTTCCAGTTCGGAAACAGTTCGTTCAGCGCACGCGGCTCGAACACCGCGCCGGACAGGATGTGAGCGCCCACTTCCGAGCCTTTCTCGACCACGCAGACGGAAATCTCGCCACCGGCTTCGGCGGCTTTCTGCTTCAGGCGGCAGGCAGCGGCAAGACCGGCAGGGCCGGCACCGACGATGACAACGTCGTACTCCATCACATCGCGTTCAACAGTCATGTTTGGCTCGAAAAACCGTGGCTGGATGAAATTAGGTCGGCAATTGTACCGTGCATGCCGCGCCGCAACATACAAATCGGCCAGAGAGGGGTATGCAATCACGCTATCTGGTTGACAAACTGTGCATCTCGACCCGGCCCCTGCTTCCTTCCGGCTTGGCAGCACAGCGCCAGGCCGTTGCCAGATCCTTGAAACTCAGGCTGATTCCTGCAACAAGGCTACGGGCACCGAGACCGGGAATTCGAGCAGCATCTGGGCAAAGCATTTGCCCTGCGGATCGCTGCGCAGGCTCGCCGCGCCGCCACTGCCCAGCGCGTGATGAAGCAGGAAATTCAGGCTGGATGTGCCCGGCAGATTCAACATTTTGTAGGCCGCCTCAATAACGCCACCGGCATTGGCGACGACCTTGACGCCCTGCCGCTTGATCTCCGGCATCAGCGGCACCATCACGTGCTCGACGAAATCGGTCACGTAACCGTCGTTGGCATCCTTCATCCGCTTGGCGGCGAGGATCGACATGGTGATCTCGGCGAGGTAGTCGAAAACCAGGTAATCGAGCGTACCTTTGCTGAGCAATTGCGCTGCTGCAGTGTTCGTGTCACCCCAGAACGCGGAGGCGCAGCCGATACGGATTTTCCGGTTATTGAGTCGGCATTATTGATTCGGCCACCAAATAGTTGAA
>JAUXYM010000027.1 GCA_030694365.1 Nevskia sp.
GCCTGGCTGCTCGATGTGCTCACCCGACTGCCGACCACGCTCAATCGCGATATCGGGCAACTGCTCCCGCATCGCTGGCTGCCGCCTGCCGCACGCTGATCAACCAGCGCGGCGTCAAGGTGTCGTGGCCGCTCGCTTACGTTGCTGACCGTGGATACGCAGCAGCATCCAGACCGCGATGCTGACGATCAGCAGGCCGGACGCCAGTTGAAACCAAGCTTCGGTGCGCTCGCCATCGATCCGGGCGCCGTAGTGCATGCCGACCAGCGCCACCACCTAGACCACCAGCGTGTGCGAAGCCGCTGCCTAGACGCCGAGCAGCACCGCCTGCGCCACTGTGCCGCGAATGGCGACGATGAACGCCGCCATCATGGTCTTCGAATGGCCCGGCTCCAGACCGTGCAGCGCGCCGAGCAGCAGCGCGCTGGGGATGAACAGCCAGAGATTGCTGGAACCCTGTTGCAGCAGTTCGGAGAAGGAAGTCACGGGCAAGCGCTGCGGTCTGTATCGATGCGCAGCTTACCGGCATCGCGTCTGTCGCAACGTGACAGACGCGATGCCGGCCACCGATCAGCCGCCGCTGATTTCACCAAGGCCGCGCCGACGCCGCAGCAGCGCGCCGATCACCAGGCCGACCAGACCGAACAGGCCGAAAGAGCCGCCACCCGAGCTGGTGGTGCCGGTGGTGCTGCCGGTCGTCGTGCCACCCGTCGTGGTGCCACCGGTGGTGGTGCCGCCGGTCGTAGTCCCGCCGGTGGTACCGCCGGTTGTCGCCCCGCCAGTCGTGGTTCCACCAGTGGTGGTGCCGCCGGTCGTCCCGTCCTCGGCAAAGACGCTGAAGCCTTCAACAGCGAGCACCGAGATGTCGGTGGGGCCGGACTTGAACACCGAGGCGAAGCTGCCATTGGCAAACAGCACCGTTGGCGGAGCCCGGCCGATGGCGAACGGTGTGGTGAAGATTCCAGTGCTCTTGAAACGGGTATCGGGCACGCCGGCAGGCGTCAGCTGCACACCCGCCACCGATGTCGTGCCGGTGACGTAGGTTCGATTAGACAATTGCAACACACCGTTCACGCCGATCAGCTGAGTGACGCCGCTGGGCAGGATGCGCCCAAACAGCAATTGGGTCAGATTCGCCTGGCCCTCCGATGGCGGAGTCGTCGACGTGATGTCGATCACGCCCAAGCCACCACTGCCGAACGTCGCGTCGACAGTGCCATCAGCGTTGTCGCTGAAGATGGTGCCGACGAAGCGCGACGGCGAAACACGGCCGCTGCCGAAATTGAGAATCCGACCCGTCGTGCTGGAGGTAGCAATCCCGAAGCCCAGCGCCGAGGTGATACCAAACGACGACGGCGGACTCTCGATGCGCAGGCCATTGCTGTTGAATCCGGGATCGAGCTGACCATCCGGTGTCACTGCGTAGGTCACTGCTTCGAGATTGCTCAGCGTGTCTTCACTGACGGTGCCAACAATGAAGGCGCCGGACAGCAGCAGCCGTCCGGAGACCTGATCGACTGTCGCCGCGAGACTGTAACGGTTGTCGACGATCCGGGCGGAATTGATGACCAAATCGGCACCGCCGTTGAACGCAGGATCAAGGCTGTTATCGAAGCGGCGCGCCGACACGGTGATGAAGTCGGCGGATGGAGTCGGTGGCAACGTCACCAGATAGAACCGCTGGCGACTCTGGTCGAGGCCGAGCGCGACATTATTGTCGACCGCAGCGCTGAGGCCAAAATCCAGGGGGCCAAAACCGTTGTCGAGAACGCCGCTACTGCCGAGACGGATCAGATAGAGATGGCTGTTGCTGTCCGTTGACGGCACCGCCCGATAAAGCACGTAAAGCCTGCCATCGCTGTCAGCGGTAGCTGCCGCGACGATGCCGCCAGACTCGCTGTCGCTGAGAGTGAATCCGGAGCCAACCGAAAAGATCGCAGTGCCGTTGTCACCATAAGCCGGGATCGGCGTCAAAAAATCCGCTTGACTGGCAACCGATACCAGCAGCCCGACGGCTGCCACCGCCAGAGTCATCGCAGAACGGCGGCAACTCGAAATTCCGGCACATGGCCGCTTGCGGCGCTTTGAAGCTGGCGGGAGGGCTTTGAACATTTTCAACCTCTTTTGTCGAAGGAACTTGAACATACCGGATGATGAAGCGCCCGTGTAACAATTGTCAGTAGACGGCTACAGACGGTAGTGGCGGCGCGATATCAGGCTTGCGTGCGCAATGCTCGGAGCTGCCGCAGTAATCCTGGCGTTCGCAACGAGGCTCGCGGCACGTGCGGCTCCAGTGCAGCCCGCATCAGTCGGCGCGCATCGTCGAGCTCGGCGGGCGTGGACAAGGCCTCGCGGTGCAGCGCAAGCAAGCTGCTACCGGCCAGCGCGCCATCGGTGCCGCTTTCGCAGCGCAGGAAACCGCTGCCGACCCGAAATCGGAAATGCGCCTGGGGGTCGATCGTATCCTCGAGCGGCAGGCCGTAACCAAGCAGATCGAGCAAGCGCTTCTCGAACACCCGGAGCGCCGCTTCTGCCTCAACTGCATCGCCGCCCAGACCGGTCAGCGCATGCCTGTAGTCGGCCCACAGGCCTGGATGCGGATCGTGGCGGATCAGCAGTTTCAGCAGCAGCTCGTTCAGATACCAGCCGTGGAACAGACGCTCGCCGACCAGCTGCACTTCCGGTCCGTCGGCCTCGACGGCGGTGACCGTGCCGAGCTCGCCCCGGTCCAGCCAGGACAGCAGCAGCGGCCGGAACAGGCTGACCACGCCGCGTTGCTTGGCCCGCGGCCCGCGCAGGCCGCGGGCAACCAGGCCGACTCGGCCGTGCTCCGGCGTCAGCACTTCCAGCAGTTCGCTGGTTTCACGATAGGGTTTCTGCGACAGCAGCCAGGCCGGCTGCAGTTCGATGCGGGGGCTGGTCACAACCCCCTCCCCCGTTTACGGGGGAGGGAGACCCGCAACACTAGCCGCCCTCATAACCGAAGCGGCTGAGCGCCTTCGGATCATCGGTCCAGCCTTCCTTGACCCGCACCCAGAGCTTGAGGAAGACCTTGCCGCCGGTCATTTCCTCGAGCTCGCGGCGGGCAGCGGTGCCGACTCGCTTGAGCATCGCGCCATCCTCGCCGATGACGATCTTCTTCTGGCCATCGCGCTCGACCCAGATGATCGCCGAGGCCTTCAGCAAGCCGCCTTCACGCTCGACTGCTTCGGTCTCGACGGTCAGCGCATAGGGCAGCTCCTGAGCCAGCGAGCGCATCAGCTTTTCGCGAACCATCTCGGAGATCGTGAAGCTTAGATCGTGGCCGACCACCTGGCCTTCCGGATACAGCGGCGGGCCTTCCGGCATCCGCTCCATCAGCTGTGCGGCCAGCACCTTGACGTTGGCACCCTTCAACGCCGACAGCGGCATCACGAAAGCCCATTCGCGCAAGCCGCCAAGTTTTTCCATCAGCGGCAGCAGATCGTTCTTGTCGCTGAACTTGTCGACCTTGTTGATCACCAGCGCCACCGGCGACTTCACCGATTTCAGCCGTTCGAGCACCGCTTCATCTTCGTCGGTCCAGCGGCCGGCTTCGATGACGAACAGCGCCAGATCGACGTCGTGCAGGCTGTTGCTGGCGGCGTCGTTCATCGCCTTGTTCAGCGCTTTCTTCGCGGCGCGGTGCATGCCCGGCGTGTCGACGAAAACGATCTGCGCGTTGTCGCCGTGCAGCACGCCCTGGATGCGATGGCGCGTGGTCTGCGGCTTCGGTGCGGTGATCGACACTTTCTGGCCGACCAGGGCATTGAGCAGAGAAGATTTGCCGACGTTGGGTCGGCCGACGATGGCCACGATTCCACTACGCATGTTTGGTTTCCTTCAAGGTGATCGCGTCCAGCATTGCGCTGGCCGCCCGTTGTTCGGCAATGCGCCGAGAGTGTGCTTCTGCTTCCATGATCTGCCCGCTGTCCGGCAGCAGGCAACGTACCGCGAAGTTCCGGCGATGCGCTGGCCCGTCTTCGCTGAGCACGGTGTATTCCGGCAGCGGCCGGGATTCCGCCTGCAGCACTTCCTGCAGGCGCGTCTTGTAGTCTTTCAGCGAGCCGGCTTCCGGCAGCGCTTCAAGCTCCGGTGCCAGCAGCTTGAGGCACAGGGCATGCGCCGGCTCGGTGCCGCCATCGAGATAGACCGCGCCGATCAGCGCTTCGAGGACATCGGCGAGCGTTGAATCGCGGCGGAAGCCACCGGTGCGCAGTTCGCCGCTGCCGAGCCGGATGACATCCGACAGCGGCAGCCGCCGCGCCGCCGCGGCCAGGGTTTCTTCGCGGACGATGCTGGCACGCAGCCGAGACAGATCGCCTTCCGGCGCCTTCGGACGCAGGCGAAAGATTTCGGCGGCGATCGCGAAGTTCAGCAGCGCATCGCCGAGAAATTCCAGGCGTTCGTTGTGATCGACGCCGAAGCTGCGATGGGTCAGCGCACGCTGAAGCAGCGCGGCATCAAGGAACTGGTAGCCGAGTGCGGCGCACAGGCGAACCCGGCCGATCTGCTCGAGATTCTTGGCGCTCAACCGCCCGGCACCGCGCGCAGGGGAATGTCGTCCTTGAACCGGGCGACGAGGGTGATGTTCGCGAACAGCGGCACTTCGGCGTCGTAGTCGTAGCTCAGGAACAGGCCGCCGCTGGTGCGGATCACCTTGATGTCGCGAGGTTCGAGCTGGCGCAGGTAGTCGATATCCCAGCGTCGCTGTAGCGACGAGCGCACGGCCGTGACATCGACCTCGCTGCCGACCACCGCAGCCTGCGCGGCAACATCACGCACGGCGCGATTGATCTGAAATTCGTTCAGGTACAGCGGGCCGATCTTGATCACGCAGAGCGCGATGAAGGCGAGGCTGCCGAACAGGTACAGGCCGCTCCACAAAGTCAGTCCACGTTGCGACTTGCGCAGATTCATATCCGGCCCTCCGTTCCCTGTGTGCCTCAGCGAATCACAGTGCCGATACGCGACAACACCGGCCGGGTGCGCTCGTGATCCCAGCTCATCCAGATCAGATCGGCGCGGCCCTTCAGGTTCGCTTCCGGCACCGTGCCCCAGCAGCGGCTGTCGTTGGAGCCATCGCGATTGTCACCCATCATGAAATATTGGCCCGCCGGCACGGTGAAGGTGAAGTCGTCGGCGTTGGGCTGCACGAACGGGCAGCTGTACGGATCCGCGACTCTATCGGGGCGGATCAGGACGTCGTGCTCGATCGCTCCGAAGGTTTCGTGGGCGCGTACTTCGCCGACTCGCGCGTCGTCCTGGGTCTTGGCTTCGTGCAGCGGCGCTTCGATGCCGTTGACGGTCAGGCGCTTGTTGGCGTACCGCACGCGATCGCCAGGCATGCCGATCAGGCGCTTGATGAAATCGTTGCCGTAGTTCGGATCGCGGCTGTTGGTGGCCGGATAGATGAACACCACGACATCGCCGCGCGCCGGGCCGCCGAAGTCGACGAGCTTGCAGCTGCCCACCGGGCAGCGCAGGCCATAGCTGAACTTGTTGACCAGGATGAAATCGCCGATGTGCAGGGTCGGGATCATCGAGCCGCTGGGAATCCGGAACGGCTCGTAGATGAACGAGCGGACCACGAATACCGCAGCGATCACCGGGAACAGGCCGCCGAAGAATTCGACGATCGCCCCCGGCTTCTGTGAAATGCCGGTGGCCCGCGCTTTCTGCTCGCGCCTCGGCGCGCTGCGGAACTTGTCCCAGGCCCAGATGATGCCGGTGAGAACGGTCAGCACCGTCAGGATCAGATTGAACATCACGGTGAAGCTCATGGAGGACAGGTCCGGAAAGGAACGATAGAGAGGTTGGATACAGCAGCCGGCGGCAACGTTTGCAGGAACGATCAGCTGCGGCGATCGACGCCGAGCACGGCGAGGAAGGCTTCCTGCGGAATCTCCACCGAGCCAACCTGCTTCATGCGCTTCTTGCCCTTCTTCTGCTTTTCCAGCAGCTTTTTCTTGCGGCTGATGTCGCCGCCGTAGCACTTGGCGAGCACGTTCTTGGTCAGCGCCTTGACCGTCGAACGGGAGATGATCTTGGCACCGATCGCCGCCTGGATGGCGACATCGAACATCTGCCGGTGAATGACTTCCTTCATCCGGTCGCAAAGATCGCGACCGCGCGCTTCGGCGTCGTTGCGGTGGACGATGGTCGCCAGCGCGTCGATCTTGTCGCCGTTGACCAGCACGTCGAGCTTGACCAGGGGTGCGGTCTGGAAGCGCACGAACTCGTATTCGAAACTGGCGAAACCACGGCTGACCGACTTCAGGCGATCGAAGAAATCGAGCACCACTTCGGCCAGCGGCATCTCCACTTCGAGCTGCACCTGGTTGCCGTGATAGCGAAGATTCTTCTGCACGCCGCGCTTGTCCATGCACAACTGCATGACGCCGCCGACATAGATCTGCGGCATCAGCATGCGGCACAGGATGATCGGCTCGCGCACGTCCTTGTAGGCACCGGCCTCGGGCAGATCGCTGGGGTTGTCGATCTTCTTGATCTCGCCAGTCGCGGTCTCGATCTCGTAGACCACACTCGGGGCGGTGGTGATCAGATCCAGGTCGTACTCGCGCTCCAGGCGCTCCTGCACGATCTCCATGTGCAGCATGCCGAGGAAGCCGATGCGGAAGCCGAAGCCGAGCGCGCCGGAATTCTCCGGCTCGAACTGCAGCGCCGAATCGTTGAGGCGCAGCTTCTGCAGGCTTTCGCGGAAGTCTTCGAAATCCTCGGCGTCGATCGGGAACATGCCGGCGAACACCCGCGGCTGGACCTGGCGGAAACCGGGCAACTGGTCGACCGAGGCACGGCTGGCTTCGGTCAGGGTATCGCCGACCGGCGCGCCGAAGATGTCCTTGATGCCGGCGACGATGAAGCCGACTTCGCCGGTCTCCAGCGAATCGCGCAGCACCCGCTTCGGCGAATGGACACCGAGCATGCCGACTTCGTAATCCTTGCCGGTCGAGATGACGCGGATCTTCTGGCCTTTCTGGATCCGGCCGTTGACGACGCGAACCAGCGACACGACACCGAGATAGTTGTCGAACCAGGAGTCGACGATCAGCGCCTGCAGCGGCGCATCGACGATGCCTTTAGGTGCCGGCAGGCGCAGCACCAGGGCTTCGAGCACATCGACCACGCCGAGGCCGGTCTTCGCCGAAATGCGCAGCGCGTCGGTGGCTTCGATGCCGATGATGTCCTCGATCTCCTGGCAGACGCGTTCCGGCTCGGCGTTCTGCAGATCGATCTTGTTCAGCACCGGCATCACTTCGAGCTTCTGCTCGAGCGCGGTGTAGCAATTGGCCACGCTCTGCGCTTCAACGCCCTGCGAAGCGTCGACCACCAGCAGCGCACCTTCGCAGGCGGCCAGCGAACGGCTGACTTCGTAGGAGAAGTCGACGTGGCCGGGCGTGTCGATGAAGTTGAGCTGGTAGACCAGGCCATCCTGCGCCTTGTAGTTCAGCGAAACCGCCTGCGCCTTGATGGTGATGCCGCGCTCGCGCTCGATCGGATTGTTGTCGAGCACCTGCGCCTGCATCTCGCGTTCTTCGAGCCCGCCGCAGATCTGGATGATGCGATCGGCCAGAGTCGACTTGCCGTGGTCAATGTGGGCAATGATCGAAAAGTTGCGGATCTGGGCTTGCGGAACGCGGGGAGCGGGCTGCGACATGGTCGGGGCGGCAAAAAAGATCGGCGGAGTATAGCGGCCGGGCCTGCTGCGGATATTGAATGGCCGGGAGCACGAGGCGCTTCCCTGCCCTCGCGGCATGAAGTTTGCGGTCCCAGCCTGCATACGGCACCGCCGCGCCGCCCTCAATGGACACCTCGCCATGCCATCAAGCACGCACGCCGCCGATCGATGGCCAGCACTGCAACCGATTCGCCTCGCCGTGGCCATCGGCCTGTTCTTCGCGGTGCCGACGGCATTGAGAGCCGCCGAACCGTCGGTGCCCGAAACGCCGGCCACGGCAGCGGACAGCACGGCTGAAGCCACCGACAGCGAGGTGAAAAAACTGTCCGAGGTGCTCGTCACCGGCACCCGCCGCAACGAGACCGTGCAGAAGGTGCCGATCAACATCTTTTCGCTGAGCGGCGAACAGATTCGCGCCCAGGGCCTGACCGATCTGTCCGACTACACCAAGCAGGTGCCTGGCCTGTTCCTGGTTGATCAGGGTGCCCGCGCCGCCAACCAGATTTCGGTCCGAGGCCTGAACGTCACTTCGGTGGCGGCCAGCGAAGCGGTCGGCAACGGCAGCGGCGACGTGGTGTCGACCTACATCGGCGACATCCCCTTGTACCTGGACCTGAAGCTGCTCGATATCGACCGAGTCGAAACCCTGCTCGGCCCACAAGGCACGCTCTACGGTGCCGGCACGCTGGGCGGTGCGATCCGCTACCTGCCGAACCGGCCCGATCCCTCGCAGGCGACCCTGTCGGTCAGCCAGAACCTCTACGGCCAGAGCCAAAGTGCCGGCATCGGTTCTGAAAGCACGGCGGTGATCAATCTGCCGCTGGCCAGCAATGCCGCGTTGCGCGCTTCGCTGGGCTTCTTCCACGGGCCCGGCTTCATCGACTATCCCTTCGTGCTGCGCGAGCCCGGCGTCAGCGATCCCGAGCCGGATCGCAACGACCCCGCCGCCGTCGCCGCCAACCTGAAGCGCAACAAGGATGCCGATTCCGAAAACACCCTCGCCGGCCGCATCGGCGGCCTGTACAAGTTTGGCGAGGTGCTGACCGCGAACCTGACCTACTTCTATCAGCGCCAGGCGGTCGGTGCGCGCACCATCAACAACACGGCAGCCTTCGATACCGGCCATTACGAATCCGGCCAGCGCTACGACGAACCGAACCGGCGTCGCAACCAGTTGCTCAGCCTGGAACTGATCGGCGATCTCGGCTTCGCGACCTTGACCTCGGCAACCGGCCTGTCGCGCTACGACGAGCGGGGCCAGCGTGACCAGACCGATCTGCTGCTGTCGTTCGAATATGGCTACGAGGATTTCCCGGCATTCTCGGCCTTCACGCTGGAGAAAGGCCGCGAGGAACGCCTGAGCCAGGAGCTGCGCCTGGTATCGACCGGCGATGGCCCGTTCACCTGGATCGGCGGCCTGTTCTACAACACCGCCAAGAGTCAGTTCGAAAGCAGCGAATTGGTGCCGGGCTTCCCGGAGTACGCGGAGATCGATCGCCCGGACAACCTCGAATACTTTTCGTCCGACGACACCCGCTTCACCGACAAGGCAATCTTCGGCGAACTCGGCTACCAGCTGACGCCGGCCTGGCAGCTCACCGCCGGTGGCCGCTATTTCCGCTTCCGGCAACTGAGCAACAGCGGTTTCGCGCTGCCGCTGATCGATGGCTCGGCACCGGACGAAGTGGCGGTCACCGAACAGGCCAACGGCGTCGCCGATTCCGGCTTCATCTTCAAGTTCAATACCTCCTACCAGTTCCGGCCAGACGTGCTCGGCTACGCGACCCTGAGCCAGGGCTATCGCAGCGGCGGCGTCAATTCGGTGCCGCCCTGCCTCGATCCGCTGCCGGAAGGGCAGAACGTCTGCGCCCTCCCCAACGAAGTGCTGATCAAGCCGGACAAGACACTGAACCACGAACTCGGCCTGAAAACGGCATGGTTCGGCGGCCGGCTGACCATCAATGGCGATGTCTACTACATCGACTGGAAAGACGTGCAGGTCGGCGGACGCACCGTCAACGGCGAGGTGCCGATCACTGTCAACGGTGCCCGCGCCACCAGCCAGGGCTTCGAACTGGCGGTGCTCGGGCGGATCGACCAGCATTGGTCGCTGGCTGCGAACTACAGCTACAACGACGCCCGCCTGAGCCGCGATTCGCCGAACATCCTGGTCGGCGAAGCCTCGCTGGAAGGCGATCGCCTGCCGGGCTCGCCGATCAACCAGGGCAGCCTGCGCGTCACCCGCGCCGACCGCTTGAGCAACGGCTGGAGGATCGAGACCAGCTACGGCATCAATGCCCTCGACGGCGTACTGACCCGCGTCGGCGGCCGTGACAATGGCGAGCGGCTGGGCGGCTACACCTTGCACCGTGCCGACCTGTCGATCACCGACGGCCGCTGGCGCTTTCGCCTCTACGGCAACAATCTGTTCGACAAGTACGCGGAAACCGGCGTGCGCGCTTCGAAAGCAGGTATCGGTACCATCGGCCCGAACAACTTCACCTCGCGGCGCTACTACAAGGACGTGTTGCCGCCGCGAATCTTCGGTGCCACCTTCAGCTATGACTTCACCTTCTGAGCCCAGACGCTGCCGCCAGCAGTGGTGAGCGCCGACCACGCGCCACCGACATTGGCGGCCCTGCGCGCGGCTGCCGAACGCAGCCTGGCGGCGGGCGATGCCGCCAATACAGAAAGGCTCTGCGCCGCCTGGCTGGCCCGGCAGCCGGACGACGCCGAGGCCTTGCGTCTGGCCGCGCTCGCGGCGCTTGCTCAGGGCCGGGCTGGCGATGCGCTGTCGCGTCTGCAGCATGCGCTGCGACTGGCACCGCACCGGGCCGATCTGCACGCACAGCGGGCACGCGTCCTGTCGCTGATCGGGCGTATTCCGGAAGCGCTGGCTGCGGTCGAAGCGGCGCTGGCTGTCGTGCCGACGCCCGCTGCGCTGGACCCCGAAAGCCTCGATACCCTCGGCGTGGTGCTCAGCCGAGGCCATCGCCACGAGCAGGCTTGCACGCTGTTCGAGATCGCAGTCTGCAAGGCACCGGGCCGAGCCAGCCTGCAGTTCAACCTCGCCTCGTCGCTGAAATTTGCCGGCCGCTTCGATGCCGCCGAGGCCGCTTACGAAGCCTGCATCGGCAGCGATCCACGGTTCTGGAAAGCCCATTCCGGGCTCGCCCAACTGCGCACGGCAACGGCTGCGCGCAACCACCTGCCACGGCTGACGGCACTGAGCAGCCAGCCAGCGGCCGAGCCGCAGGCGGTGATCCACCTGCGCCAGGCGCTGGCCAAGGAATGCGAAGACCTGGGTCGCAGCAGTGAAGCGCTGCAGCATCTGATCCTGGCCAAGGCGGCGCGCCGTCAGTTGCAGCCTTACGATCCGCGCGGCGATGCCGCCTGCTTCGACGCCGTCGAAAGCCTGTTCGCAACACCGCTGCCACCGGCACCAGGCTGCCCGAGCCGCGAGCCGATCTTTGTCGTCGGCATGCCGCGCACCGGCACCACCCTGATCGACCGCATCCTGTCCAGCCATCCGCAAGTGAGCTCGGCCGGCGAATTGCAGAACGCCGCCTACCTGCTGAAGCGCGCCGCCGGCACTCCGGGCCGCAGCACGCTGGATGTCGAGACCTTGAGGGCCAGCCTCGCCGCCGATCCGAAGACGCTAGGCGAGGCCTATGTCGCCTCGACGCGCCCGGGCACTGGTCAACGCGCGCATTTCGTCGACAAGATGCCGCTGAACATCTGGTACGCCGGCCATCTGCAGCGGGCGCTGCCCGAGGCGCGCATCGTCTGCCTGCTGCGCCATCCGCTGGACACCGTGCTGTCGAACTTCCGCCAGCTGTTTTCGATCGACAACCCGACCTACAACTACGCCGACGACCTGCTCGACTGCACACGCTACGTGCTCGGCTTCCGGCGTCTGGTCGCGCTCTGGCAGCGCCGCCTGGGGTCGGCGTTCATGGTGCTCGACTACGAAACGCTGATCGCCGCGCCGGAAGCGACGATCCGTGCGCTGCTAGTCCACTGCCGGCTGCCCTGGGACCCGCGCTGTCTCGCCTTCGAAAACAACCCGAGCCCGGTCGCGACCGCCAGCAGCGTGCAGGTGCGGCAGCCGCTGAACACCGCAGCGGTCGGCCGCTGGCGGGCCCATGCAGACGCGCTGGCACCGGCGCGGCAGCTATTCGAAGCCAGCGGCATCGCCTGCGACTGAGCGATCGCGGAGCCGCTGGGCTGCTCGGCTAGAGCATTTTTCCTTCAAATCCCTGCAAAGCACTCGTCATTCCCGCGCAGGCGGGAATCCAGTTCTGATGCGGCGCGCTACGGCCCAAACTGGATGCCCGCCTGCGCGGGCATGACGGGCCTTTATGTGTTCATTTATTGACTCGGCATTAAAATATACGAACTTATTGATGCAGAGCTTGTCGAAGTTTCATGGACAGAGAAGACACGAGAAGCCTTCCCGAAGCGGCGCGGGAAGAGAAGCGCAAGCAGGTGATTCGCCTGCGACGCCGCGGGGCGACGTATTTGGAAATTGCTGACCAGACGGGGTTGAGCAAGACGTCGGTCTTCAACATCTGCAAGCGTGTGGAAGCGCAGGGTCCGTCGGGGACGCGGGAGCGTCGGCGC
>JAUXYM010000028.1 GCA_030694365.1 Nevskia sp.
GCCTGGCTGCTCGACGTACTCACCCGCTTGCCCACCACGCTCAATCGCGATATCGGGCAACTGCTCCCGCATCGCTGGACTCCGGACACCGCCGGCTGATCAGATCACAGCGGCGTCAAGGTGGCGTGGGCGGACGCTTACACTTGGTGGAACCGGCAGTGGCAACAAAAAAGCCCGGCAGTGCCGGGCTTTTTGCGGATCGGAACCGACGATCAGGCCGGTTCCGCTTCGACTTCGATCGCCTTGCGCAGCTTCTTCATCGCCGCGACCTCGATCTGGCGGATGCGCTCGGCCGACACGCCGTACTCGTCGCCGAGTTCCTGCAGGCCGGCTTTCGATTCATCGGCCAGCCAGCGGCGCTTCAGGATGTCGCGCGAGCGGTTGTCCAGTGCCGCCATCGCGGTGCTCATCCGGGCTTCGCGGGCATCCTGCCATTCCGCTTCCTCGATCGCCGAGTAGGCGTCGTGACGATCGGCCAGATAGTCCTCGGGGACGAACGAGGATTCCTCGCCATCGTCCGGGGAGGCGCTGAACGAGACATCGGCACCGCCGAGGCGCGATTCCATCTGCAGCACCTCTTCCGGCTTGACCTTCAGATCCTTGGCCACCGCCTCGACTTCCGACTGGGTCATCCAGCCGAGATGGGTCTTGGACTTGCGCAGATTGAAGAACAGCTTGCGCTGCGCCTTGGTGGTGGCGATCTTGACGATGCGCCAGTTCTTCAGGATGTACTCGTGGATCTCGGCCTTGATCCAGTGCACGGCAAAGCTGATCAGACGCACGCCGACACCCGGATCGAAGCGCTTCACCGCCTTCATCAGGCCGATGTTGCCTTCCTGGATCAGATCCGACAGCGGCAGGCCGTAGCCCTGATAGCCACGGGCGATATGAACGACGAAGCGCAGGTTCGACAGCACCAGTTTCTGCGCCGACGCGAGATTGCCGTCGTCGTGCAGTTCGTGCGCGAGCTTCTGTTCTTCTTCCGGCGTCAGCAGCGGAATCTGGCTGACCGAACGGATGTAGGTATCAAGGCTGCCGGCCAGCGGCACCGGAAACGAAGCAGCCCGTGGTGATAGTGCGAGAGCAGTCATCATGGTCCCCGTGTTTCTAGAAATATTAGCACTCGGGAAATTGGAGTGCTAAGACCAAAAGAAGTTCACTGCAAAATTCGTAGTTCGATAGCCACAGAGCATGGACATGCCGGGCTGTGCGGAGTTCAATCCGGCTCGATGCCGTCGAGGTGGCGGCCGACGGTCCAGAACGCCGCCAGCCAGCCCAAGGCAGCACCGGTGGCGAACACGGCGAACACCGTGTCAGCCGCCAGCGCACCGAAACCAGCGCCGACGCCATACAGGCCGGCCAGATTCGCGGCCGGTTCTGACAGGGCAAGCTGCGCGCCGATCACCATCAGACAGGCCAGCAGCGCGCCGCTCAGCCCGTACCACAGGCCGGTATAGAGGAACGGCCGGCGAATGAAGCCATTCGAAGCGCCGATCACCTTCAGCACGACGATTTCCTCGCGTCGGGCCGAAATGTCGAGCCGGATGGTATTGGCAACCACCGCCAGCACGGCGATGGCCAGCGCGCTGGCGATCAACAGCACCAGGCGTTCGACGATGGCCAGAATCGCGTACAGCCGCTCCAGCCACTCGCGATCGAGCCGCGCGCTTTCGACTTCCGGCAGCTTGGTCATCTCGTCGAGCATCGTCGAGGCCTGGGCTTTCGGTGCCTTGCGGTCTGGAGTGACGACGATCACCGCCGGCAGCGGATTGCTGTCGAGGATGTCCAGCGCTTCGCCGAAGCCGGAATGGGCCTTGAACTCGGCCAGTGCCTGGTCGCGCGAGATGTAACGCGCTTCGGCCACCCCTGGGCGTTTCGCCAGCTTGGTAGCCAGGGCTTGGCCAGCCGCGTCATCGAGACTGTCGCGCAGGAACAGCGAGGCGCGCAGCGAGCCCTTCAGGCCACTCGACGCCGCATCGA
The DNA here is from genome assembly GCA_030694365.1 of Nevskia sp. Lineage (GTDB taxonomy): Bacteria > Pseudomonadota > Gammaproteobacteria > Nevskiales > Nevskiaceae > Nevskia. Next base: position 1,981 of record JAUXYM010000028.1, read on the forward strand.
GGCTGCCGAGCACCGAATACAGGCCGGCGGGCAGGGCCAGGGTCACGCCGATCACGAACGCCGTCAGCAAGGAGCCGAACGGCCGCCGTTTCAGTTGATCCAGGGTCGCGGTAATCGCCCGCGTGTGATCGAGCAGCCAGCGCGAGAAACCGCTCGGGGTGCTGCCGACTCGCCGTGCGCTGCTCATGCGTTCGGCGCTCCGGCGTCGTCGCTGTAATCGAATTCGCTGGCCTTGATCTGGGTCAGCAGACCGTTCTCCAGACGCAGGATGCGATGGGGCAGCCGCGCGATCAGGCTCAAGCCATGGGTGGCGACCAGCACGCTGACGCCGACTTCGTTGAAGCGATTGAACAACTGCATCACTTCCTGCGCCATCTCCGGATCGAGGTTGCCGGTGGGTTCGTCGGCGATCAGCAGTCGCGGCTTGGCGACCACCGCGCGGGCGATGCCGACTCGCTGCTGCTCGCCGCCGGACAAGGTCTGCGGCCAGTGGCGTTCCTTGCCGCGCAGGCTGACGGCATCGAGTGCGGCGCGCACGCGGCGGGCAATGTCGTCGCCGCTGTGGCCGCGGATGATCAGCGGCATCGCGACGTTGTCGAACACGGTGCGATCGGTCAGCAGATTGAAGTTCTGGAAGATCATCCCGAACTGCCGCCGATAGGCTGGCACCTGGCGCGGGCGCAGGGCCGACAGCCGCTGGCCGCCGACGATGATCTCGCCGAGCGTCGGCCGGGCGAGGCGGGCGATCAGCTTCAGCATCGTCGACTTGCCGGCACCGCTCGGACCGGTCAGGAAAGCCATTTCGCCACGGGCCAGCGCGAAGTCGGCGTTGCTGAGAATTTCCCGGCTGCCATCGTCATAGCGATGGCTGACGCCGGTGAAGCGGATCAAGGCGTCGTTGCTCATCGGGCTTCTCCGAGTGCTGCGCCGCCAACCAGCGCTTCGGCGTAGGCCTCGGCGTCGAACACTTCGAGATCATCGATCGCCTCGCCAAGGCCGACATAGCGCACCGGCAGCGCCAGCCGCTTGGCGATCGCCAGCAGCACGCCGCCTTTCGCGGTGCCATCGAGTTTGGTGATGGTCAGGCCGGTCAGGCCGATCGCTTCGTGAAACTGCACGGCCTGATTCAGCGCATTGCCGCCGGCGGTGCCGTCGACCACCAGCATCACTTCGTGCGGCGCGTAGGCATCGAGCTTCTGAACGACGCGGCGAATCTTGCGCAGCTCGTCCATCAGATGACTCTGGGTATGCAGACGGCCAGCGGTATCGGCGATCACCACGTCGATGCCGCGCGCTTTCGCGGCCTGCACGGCGTCGAAGATCACCGAGGCGGAGTCGGCGCCGGCGCCTTGAGAAAGGATCGGCACGCCGGCGCGTTCGGCCCAGGTGCTCAGTTGCTCGACCGCCGCCGCGCGGAAGGTATCGCCCGCAGCCAGCAGCACGCTCTTGCCTTCGCGCTTCATCTTCGCGGCCATCTTGCCGATCGTCGTGGTCTTGCCGGCGCCGTTGATGCCGGCGACAAAGATCACGTAAGGCTTGATGAACGGCGGGATGTTCAGCGGCTTGGCGCAGGGGCCGATGATCGCCAGCAGCGCTTTCTTCAGTTCCTTGCGCAACTGCGCCTCGGTCTTGATCCGGCCGGCCATCACTTCGTTGCGCAGCGCATCGCAGAGCTGGGTGGTGGCTTCGACACCGGCGTCGGCGATCAGCAGACGTTCTTCGATGATCTCGATGGCATCGTCATTGAGCTTTTCGTCGGTGAACAGGCGGCCGAGGTCGTAGGTCAGCCAGGAATCGCCCTTGTTGATCTTCTTCCGTAGCTTGGCGACGAAGCCGGCGTTGTCGCTCATGCCGCTTTCAGCTCCGCAAAGGCTTCCCGCGCCGCGGCAATCGTCAGTTCGACCTCGCGCGGGCCGTGCGCGGCTGAAACGAAGCCGGCTTCATAGGCCGAGGGTGCCAGATAGATGCCGCGCTCGAGCATCGCGTGAAAGAAGCGCTTGAAGTGTTCGAGATTGCAATGGGTAACTTCCGCGAAGCTGGTGATCGCCGGCTTGTCGGTGAAGAACAGGCCGAACATCGAGCCGATTTGCACGGTCGTGAACGGGATGCCTGCGGCTTTCGCCTCCTGGTTCAGGCCGGCAAGGATGGCGGCGGTGGTTGCTTCGAGCTGGGCGTAGATCGCGGCATCATCGAGCGCGGTCAGCAGCGCGATGCCAGCAGCCATCGCCAGCGGATTTCCCGACAAAGTGCCAGCCTGATAGACCGGCCCGGCCGGGGAAAGCTTCTGCATGATGTCGCGTCGCCCGCCGAAGGCACCAACCGGCAGGCCGCCACCGATGATCTTGCCCAGGGTGACCATGTCCGGCGTGATGCCGTAGACGCCGGCCGCGCCCTTCGGGCCGACGCGGAAGCCAGTCATCACTTCGTCGAAGATCAGCAGCGCGCCGTCGGCCTTGCACAGCCGTGCTAAGCCTTGGAGGAAGCCCGGCTTCGGCAGGATGCAGTTCATGTTGCCGGCCACCGGCTCGACGATCACGCACGCGATCTTGCCGGCATTGGCCTTGAACAGAGCCTCAACGGAGGCGAGATAGTTGTAATCGGCGGTCAAGGTGTACTTGGCGAAATCGGCCGGCACGCCGGGCGAGGTGGGCACACCGAAAGTGAGTGCACCGGAACCGGCCTTGACCAGCAGCGAGTCCGAATGACCGTGGTAGCAGCCTTCGAACTTCAGGATCATGTCGCGGCCGGTGTAGCCGCGGGCCAGACGCAGCGCGCTCATCGTCGCTTCGGTGCCGCTTGAACACAGGCGGACCTGTTCGAGCCCCGGCACGCGGGCACAGAGCAGTTCGGCCATGGTGATCTCGGCTTCGGTCGGCGCGCCGTAGGACACGCCGATCTGCGCCTGTTTGATGATCGCGTCGCGGACCGCCGGGTGCTGGTGGCCGAGGATCATCGGGCCCCAGCTGCCGATGTAATCGACGTAGGTCTTGCCGTCGGCATCGGTGATCGTCGCGCCGTTGGCCGAAGCGATGAAGCGCGGCGTGCCACCGACGGCGCGGAAGGCGCGCACCGGGGAATTGACGCCGCCGGGAATCGAGGCCTGGGCGCGGCAGAACAACTGGTCGGATCGGGAGTCAGGCTCGGGGGGGGCTAAGGACATGAGACGACGGTTTCCAGGGTTCTTCGAATCAGGGGGCGACGAACAGCGCGCGGTAGCCGCGGGCGCGGGCTTCGATGCCCGCCGGTTCGCCATCGCCGAACAGGCCGTCGACGGCGGCCAGCCAGTCGGCACCAGCGGCGATCAGCGGTGCGCCATTATCCGGGGTAATGCCGCCGATTGCGCACAGCGTCACGACCAGACGGCTCCGGGCCTGGCTCAGCGTGGCCAGCGAGGCCGGCGGCGCGTCGGGTTTGGTGTTTGACGCGAAGTAGCGGCCGAAGGCGACATAGCTGGCCCCTGCAGCAATGGCGGCTTCGGCGCGGGCCAGCGAGTCGCCGCAACTGGCACCGATCAGCGTATCCGGACCAAGCCGTGCGCGGGCTTCAGTCAGCGAGCCATCGGAGGCGCCGAGATGGACGCCGTCGGCACCGATCCCGGCTGCGAGGGCGGCATCGTCATTGATGATCAGCCGTCCGTTGTGTGTGCGGCATAGCGCCAGCAGGGCGATAGCGTTCTGTTCGCGCCGGGCGGGTGCGCTGCGCTTGTCGCGGTACTGCAGCAGCACTGCGCCGCCCACGAGCGCGGCTGCGCAGGCGGCGAGCAGGCGGGAAGGGTCAGCGGCCAGCGCATCCGGCGTGACCGCGTACAGGCCGCGCAGCGCGCTTGAGGGCGCGTTCATGCCGGCATCCTGCCGGGGATGCGGCGCCCGCCGCCCACGGCGATCGCCCGGGCGAGTGCGGCCTGCGTCCAGCGCTGGCCGGCGTCGATCGCGTCATCGACGGAATCGCCGAGCGCCAAGCGCGCGGCGATCGCGCTGGCCAAGGTGCAGCCAGCACCGTGGAAAGTTTCCGGCAGGCGCGGCCAGAGCCAGCGCCGCGTTGTCATATCTCGTCCATAACTGTGGTTGACGACCGATGCCCCGGGCTCATCGCCGCCGGTGATCAGCACCCGCGCGCAGCCATCGGCCAACAGCGCCGCGCCGCAGCCGGCGAGATCGACGCCATCCGGCACCAGCCGCCGCGCTTCGGCGGCGTTCGGCGTCAGCACCGTCACCAGCGGCAGCAATTGCCCCCGTAGTGCGTCTGGAAAGCCATCGGCGACCAAGGCTGCGCCGCCGCCTGCCCGGAGTACCGGATCGCAGACCACCGGCACGGACAGCCGAGCGAGATGAGCGGCGATCACCGGCAGTTGCGCGGCGCTGCCGAGCAAGCCGAGCTTGACCGCGTCGGGCTGCGCGTCCGCCAGCAGCACGCTCAGTTGTTCGTCGAGCAGGGCCGGGTCGGTGGCGACTACGCGGCGGACATTGCGCGAGTCCTGCACGGTGAGGGCGGTGACCAGACTCAGGGTGTGAATGCGGTGGGCGGCCAGGGTTTCGATGTCGGCCTGCAGGCCGGCACCACCCATGGGATCAAGACCAGACAGGCAGAGCACGCGGGGCGGGGACAAGAGCATGGCGGCAGTCTATTAGTGACGAACAAAAAAGGCTTGACAGCGCCTGCTTCAGCACGCTCCGCAGAACCACTTATGCACACCGGATCCGGGGAATCGCCGCAAAGCCTTTTGGCAGCGACACAAATCTGCAAGAAAGCTAGAAAAACAGGTCAAGCAATTGATATCGATGAATAAAACACTTTGGTCAAAAAATCGCCGCAATGCCAGAAAACCCTGTGCTGACTACCACTTAGCATCCCGACCCCGGCCTTGTTAACAAGCTTGTCCACAGAGGCTGTGTGCGAACCGAGCTTTTCCTGTGATTTCAGGGGACTAGGCAGCCTTTTTCAAAATTCGTGGAGATCCGCAGTCAATGAGTGCAGATCACTGCAGGTTGGCGATTTATTCGCGTTTTCTCATCTTGTGCTGCGCAACATTTTCCGGTTCTGGGCATCGAGCCCGGTCCTTGCACGGTGATCGCACAGACAATCGACGAAGCGCTGCAATAAAAAGCTTGACAGCCCCGCTGCTTTCTCCCTGCGGGCGGCACTTATGCACATCGTCGACGGCGAATCCCCGCAAAGCCTTGTGGCGGCGACACAAATCTGTAAAAAAGCCTGAAAAATCAATCAAGATATTGATTTATATTAATAAAGCCGAGTGGTCACAAATTAGGCGCAGAGCCAAAAACCCATGTGGGGACCGCTACTTAGCATCCCTGCCCCGACCTTGTTCACAGGCTTATCCACAGACCCTGTGTGCGAACCGGGCTTTTCCATAGTTTTCAGTAGTTAAGCCGGGTTTCTTCAAGTAAAGCGGAGATCTGCCCCCAATCGGTGCAGATCACCCCAGATCACTGCAGATCAACGCAGATTGGCCAGGTAGTCGCCGCCGAGGGCTTGCATCTGACGCTCAATCTGATTCGCTCGTCCGAGTACGTAGGCGGACGGCCGATCGACCCGGAGCCGTACCGGATTCGGCAGCACGGCGGCGAGCAGTGCTGCTTCGTGGCGCGTGAGCCGGGCGGCCGGCTTGCGGAAGTAAGTCTGGGCGGCGGCGTCGACACCGTAGACGCCCGGCCCGAACTGGGCGATGTTCAGATACATCTCCAGTACCCGCCGCTTCGGCCACAGGGTTTCGATCAACAAGGTGTAGCCGACTTCCAGTCCCTTGCGGACATAGGAGCGCCCGGACCACAGGAACAGGTTCTTGGCGGTCTGCTGGCTGATCGTCGACGCGCCACGGACGCGCCGCGAGTGCCGGTTGTGATCCAGCGCCTTGTCGATCGCTTCGAAATCGAAGCCCCAGTGCTCGGGAAATTTCTGGTCTTCGGCGGCGACCATCGCCAGCCCGGCGACCGGTGCGATGCGCTGCCACGGCACCCAGTCATAGCGAACGGTCGGCGCATCGGCAGCGATCATGAACGCGCTGGTGAACGGCGGCACGACCCGCAAGATCAGCACCTGCAGCACCGCCAACACGGCGAATGCAAGCGGTGCCAGCAGCAGCCACTGCCAGACGCGCAAGCGAGGGCGCTGGTAGCGCTTCACGGCGCGTCGCTCCGGTCACGTGCGGGCGGCTCGTCATCAGCCAGGGTGTAGACCGGCAGCGACCAGTTCCAGACGATCGCACCGAGCCGAAAGCCGGCGATCGTGATCATGCCGAGCAAGGTCGCCGGCAGACGCGGCATGCCCAGCTCAAGGGCGGCGACATAGAGGCTGGCACCAATGATCACTGCCGTGGCGTAGATGTTGCCCTTGCGCAGGATCATCGGGATGTCGTTGCAGAGCACGTCGCGTAGCAGGCCGCCAAACGAAGCCGTGATCGTCGCCATCATCACCGCGATGACGCCGGAATGGCCGGAGCTAAGCGCCACCTGGGCACCGGCGATCGAGAAGAACGCCAGCCCGAAAGCGTCGGCGACTTGCAGGATCTGCGTTGGTGGCCGCGCCCAGCGGGTGTACGGAATGGTCAGCAGGGCGGCCGCGATGATCACCACGACATAGAGCGGATCGGCGATCCAGAACACCGGGTGGCGATCGAGCAGCAGATCGCGGATGGTGCCGCCGCCGGTCGCGGTAACCAGCGCGATGACCACGACGCCGAGCACATCCAGCGACTTGCGCCCGGCCGCCAGCGCGCCGCTGACCGCGAACACGGCCACGCCGCAATAGTCGAGTAGATGCAGGATCTTCATGCGCCGCGCAGCTTACGGCCGGGCTGGCGTGCTGTCATTGCGACGCGGCTGCGGGGCTCAGTGCGGGACTGGCAGCCCGAGGTTCTTCCACAGCCGCAAGGTCGGGTCGGCCTGATTGAGCGTGTAGAAGTGGATGCCCGGCGCGCCACCATTCAGCGCGGCTTCGCAGACCCGAGTGACGACATCGAGCCCGAAGTCGAGCAGTGCCGGCTTGTCGTCCTGCAACTGTTCCAGGCGCAGGCGGACGTAGCGCGGGATATCAGCGCCGCAGGCGGCCGAGAAACGGCTCAGCTGGGCGTGGTTGGTGATCGGCATGATGCCGGCGATCACTGGAATGGTGATGTTGGCCTTGGCACAGCGTTCGAGAAAATCGAAGTAGGCGTCGGCCACATAGAAGTACTGGGTGATCGCGGCATGCGCACCGGCGTCGACCTTGCGCCGGAAAGCATCGAAATCGGCGGCCGGATTGAGCGCCTGCGGGTGCATTTCAGGATAGGCGGCCACTTCCAGCTGGAAAGTGTCGCCATGGGTGTCGCGAATGAACGACACCAGTTCGTTCGCGTAATGGAAGTCACCGGGTGCTCCGGTGCCCATGGCCGTCGCCGGCAGATCGCCTCGGAGAGCGACGATGCGGCGTACGCCGGCCGCCTTGTAGCGATCAAGCAGGCTGGCAATCCTGGCTCTCGATGAGCCAACACAGGTCAGATGCGGGGCTGCTTCGATGCCAGTCTTCTCGACCACCTTGACCACGGTGTCGTAGGTGCCGTCCTGGTCCGAGCCGCCGGCGCCGTAGGTCACCGAGAAATACTTCGGCTGCACCGCCGCGAGCTGGGCGGCGATGTTCGGCAGTTTTGCGACGCCTTCCGGCGTGCGCGGGGGAAACAGTTCAAACGAAAACTGGGCGGTCTGGCTGGCCATGTCGTATTCAGGGTGCTGGCTTGTATCGTGGATCGACAACAAAAAAGGGCGGTTGCCCGCCCCTCGTTGCGCTGGACAGCCGCGGGCACATGGCTCGCCGCGTCAGCCACTCAGTAGCGCCAATCAATAACGATAGTGATCCGGCTTGTACGGACCTTCCACCGGCACGCCGAGGTATTCGGCCTGCGCGGCGGTGAGCTTGGTCAGCTTGACGCCGATCTGCTCCAGGTGCAGCGCGGCCACTTCTTCGTCGAGCTTCTTCGGCAGGCGATACACGGTCTTCTCGTAGGCGTCCTTGTTCTTCCAGAGATCGATCTGCGCCAGCGTCTGGTTGGAGAAGGAGTTGCTCATCACGAACGCCGGGTGGCCATTGGCGCAACCGAGGTTCACGAGGCGGCCTTCGGCAAGAATGTAGATGCTCTTGCCGCCCGGGAAGGTGTAGTGATCAACCTGCGGCTTGATGTTCATCTTCACCACGCCGTCGGCACCGTTCAGACGATCCATCTGGATCTCGTTGTCGAAGTGGCCGATGTTGCAGACCAGCGCGTTGTGCTTCATCGCCTTCATGTGCTCGAGGGTGATGATGTCCTTGTTGCCGGTGGTGGTGACATAGATGTCGGCCAGGCCCAGCGTGTCTTCGACGGTATCGACCTGGAAGCCTTCCATCGCCGCCTGCAGCGCATTGATGGGGTCGATCTCGGTGACGATCACGCGCGCACCGAGGCCGCGCAAGCTATGCGCGCTGCCCTTGCCGACATCGCCATAACCGCAGACCACGGCAACCTTGCCGGCGATCATCAGATCGGTGGCGCGCTTGATGCCGTCGGCCAGCGATTCGCGGCAGCCGTAGAGGTTGTCGAACTTCGACTTGGTGACCGAGTCGTTGACGTTGATCGCCGGCACCAGCAGCTTGCCGGCCTCGACCATCTGATAGAGGCGGTGCACGCCAGTGGTGGTCTCTTCCGAGACGCCGCGCCAGTCCTTGACCACGCGGGCCCAGAAGCCGGGGCGTTCCTTGGCGACCTTCTTCAGCAGGTCCTTGATGACCTTGATTTCATGGTTGTCGGACGGTGTGTTGACCCAGTCCGAACCATTTTCCAGCTCGTAACCCTTGTGGATCAGCAGGGTGACGTCGCCGCCGTCATCGACGACCAGCTCGGGGCCGGTCAGCGTGCCGTCGGGCAGGGTGTGGGTGATCGAGTCGAGCGCCAGATCCCAGTATTCCTCCAGCGTTTCGCCCTTCCAGGCGAACACCGGCGTACCGGCGGCCGCGACTGCAGCGGCGGAGTCGTCCGAGGTCGAGAAGATATTGCAGCTGGCCCAGCGCACCGAGGCACCGAGGTGGCCGAGAGTTTCCAGCAGCACGGCCGTTTCCTTGGTCATGTGCAGCGAACCGGTCAGACGCACGCCCTTCAGCGGTTGCAGCGGCGCGTACTTGGCGCGGATCGACATCAGGCCGGGCATTTCTTCTTCGGCCATGCGGATGCGCTTGCGGCCGAATTCGGCCAGCGACAGGTCGCGCACCTTGAAATCAGTGAATTTGTTTTCTTGGGGGGCTGCGGGTTTCAGGACAGCGTTCATGAGCATCGCTCCAGTGTAGAAAATCGGTTGGAACGGGCGCCGTTGCTGCAAGCCTGCCCCCGAGCCTGGCCGTCATCGCGTGGCGACGGTCGCAGCGCCCCTCGGGAGTCGTGGCCGACATTGTATTCGCCTATGCGGATAAAAGGATAGACACGAGTCGGACCGTTCGACCGGCGGCCCGGGCCAGTGGTCTCGGAGAACAAAGTTCGGAAGAAACAACAAACTTTGGAAGTCAGGATCGTCGGGTAACAATAAAGTTTGGAAGTCGATACGTGCGTTTGTTTGGTGTAGGCAACAACGATTTGAAGCCAGCCAGTACAACGAATTGCGGCCTCGTTTGTCGTCGGCCAACGACGCCCCTTAGCCGTTCAGCAGGCGCCGCTGTAACAGGGCTTGCATGTCGCGTCGACCATCCGCAATCAGGAGTACCGTGATCGCTTCATGTCCGACCTGGTAAATCATTCGGTACGGCTTGTGATGAACCTGGCGAAACTGCCGCATGCCTAGGCTTTCCAACTCCTTGGGATATTCCCCCCGCTCGGGGAGCGTCGAAAGCCTGGCCAGCGCGGCGCCGATGCCATCTACGAGTTGGTTGGCCCTCGCCAGCCCGTCTGCAGCAGCGACGAAAGCATGGATGTCGTCTAGGTCACGCAGGGCGTCGTCGGTGAGTTGTACCGTCAGACTCACCTCGCAGTTCTCCGCCGCGACTTCACCTGCGCCATTGCTTCCTTCAGAGGCGTCACCCTGCCATCAGCAAGCTGCTGCTGCCCGAGCGCCAAAATCTTGAGCAGCGCCATTGTTTCCTGGGTCTGCTCGTAAGCGTGGATATCCTGCAGCACGGCCTTGGCTTCGCCATTCTGAGTGATGACCATCGAGGAGCCGCCCGCACCGAGGTCGCGAACGATCTCAGCTGCATGTGCCTTGAGGTAGCTGATCGGGCGAATGTGGGTTGCGAGCTTCATGGGTACTTCCAAGGCGACCTTTATTCGGACCGACTTTAGGTCATGCTCTGTTGGTCATCAAGGGCGTCGGCCGCCTTGGCATGTTTGGGATGGCCGAAATCCGTTGCATTGGTTGGCCGGAAGCTCTGTATTCAGCAGTTTGGCTTTTTGCATGAAGGTGTTTGCATAAAAAATGCAAATTTTGCAAAATGATAGCCATGCTGACGAGCCTTGAAACTGACGAAGTTCTGCGATTCCTTCGCGAACAGATTATTTGCAATAAAATCAATCAAAAAGAAATCTCGAAGGCCACAGGAGTTCATCAAAGTCAGGTAAGTCGAATACTTGCTGGCCGGTCAAAACGGCAGTCGAAGAATGTCGTTCTGCTATGCAAATATGCAGAAAATCTGATGCCGACGGTATCTTCGGCTTCCATCACCGCCGGTGATTTGAGCCGTGCCGTGCTGGACACCTGGGATGGCACTCAGGAGCAGGCGGAGTCGATCAATGCCCTCCTCAAGGCGGTTCGACAGATCGCGAGGCGCTAGATGGAAGCCATGCCTGCAAAGCTGACCAACCTGCCGATCCCGATCGAAGATCAGACGATGGAAAGCCTTGCGGCGCTGATCCTGATCAACAACCGTCACCTTGACCCAAAGACGTTCGGCCTTGACCAGGCTGCCCCCCGTGCGTATTCCGCGCGATGTCGGTCCGCGATTCCGCGGCATGTCGGTCCAGCATTCCGCCGCATGTCGGTCCACGATTCCGCGTGATGTCGGTCCAGTAGGTGAGGCGGGATAACCCCGCTACCGTGGCTCCTTTTTGTGAAGGGGTATTCGGTGGCGCAATTGAGGTTATCCGTGCGCAAGATTCGAGATGTTCTTCGCCTC
>JAUXYM010000033.1 GCA_030694365.1 Nevskia sp.
GCAAGACCACCTTGCTGAACCTGCTGCTGGCCAAGCTGGAACCGGACAGCGGCACGGTGCGCAACGCCTCCAAGCTCGAAGTGGCCTATTTCGATCAGCTGCGCGCGCAGCTCGATGACAGCAAGCCGGTGTTCGAGAACATCGGCGGCGGCAAGGATTTCGTGGTCATCGACGGCAAGCCGATGCACGTCATGAGCTATCTGCAGAACTTCCTGTTCACGCCGGACCGCGCTCGTTCGCCGGTCAAGGCGCTGAGCGGCGGTGAGCGTGCGCGTCTGCTGCTGGCGCGGCTGTTCGCCGAGCCGTCGAACCTGCTGGTGCTCGATGAGCCGACCAACGATCTCGACGTTGAAACGCTCGATCTGCTCGAAGAACTGCTGATCGACTATCAGGGCACCGTGCTGATGGTCAGCCATGACCGCGCCTTCCTGAACAACGTCGTCACCCGCACCTTTGTCTACGAAGGCGGCGGCCGGATCGGCGAATACGTGGGCGGCTATGAAGACTGGCTGCGCCAGCGCAAGGAGGTGTCGTTCACTGCCGTGCGGCCGGAGCCGAAGAAGGTCGAAGCGGTGAAGCTCGAAGCGCCGAAGCCGGTGGCCGCTGCGCCAGTAGCAACGCTGAACTCGAAGGAAAAGCGCGAGCTGGACCAGCTGCCGAAGCAGATCGAAAAGCTGGAGATCGAACAGCGCGAACTGGGCCTGAAACTCAGCGATCCAAAGTACTTCCAGACCCAGCGCGAGCAGGCGCTGGCGACCCAGGCGCGGCTGGCGATCATCGATCAGGAGCTGGTCAAGGCCTATGCGCGCTGGGAGCAGCTGGAAGCGCTGCGCTGAGCGGCCGCGCTAGCGGCGACAATTTGCCTGTTTGCGTACCGGTCGGCTCGGCAGTGCCGACCGGCGCGGGCAAGCCCGTGCGGGCGAAAACGGCTCGGCTTCTGTTGTAGGCTCGCGGTCGCGCTCATCACGAACCCTGCCCGAGATCCGTTCATGTCGCCTCGTGACTTGTTGAAACACGGCCTCGCCTTCGAGGCCTGATCGGTGCCCGTGCCCACCACGCAGACCGACTGAAGCGCTTGCGCCACAGACAGGACATCGACGCCCAGCCGCGCCGCTGGGCAGCGGGCGGTTCGCTGCTGCTGCACGCGCTGCTGATCGTGCTGGCGATCACCACCCTGCGTGCGACCCAGCGCGGCGCGCCGGCCACCAATCTGCCGAAGGCGATCCAGATCACCCTGGTACCACCGGCCCCGCCCGCGCCGCCGGTGGTGAAGCCGCCACCGCCGACGCCAATCCCGCCGCCTAAGGAAATACCGAAGCCGGAGCCGACACCGACGCCGGTCCCGGTGCCCAAGCCGATAGCGAAGCCGTCGCCGTCGCCGGCAAAACCCGCGGGCGCTTCGACGCAGACGCCGACCCAGGCAGCGCCGGTGGTGCCGGAAGAAACGCCGGAGGAGTCGGTGATCGGCCGCGTCCACGATAACTGGCTGGAACCGGCGCGGATGCCGCCGAACTTCCGCTGCCTGATCAAGGTCGATTACCTTGCCGGAGGTTTGATCTCCGAAATCACCTTCCTGCGCAGCTGAGGCGACTATGAACTCGACCGCTCGGTGCGCAAGGCCATCCTGAAATCCCAGCCGCTGCCCCTGGTTGCAGCCAAGACGGCGGCCGGGTCGATCGAGTTCGAGTTCACCCCGTGATCCGCCATCGCCTGCTGCCCGAAGTTGCCCTCATCGCCGCGCTGCTGCTGGCCGGTCCGCTGTCTGTCGCCCAGGCTCAGAGCAAGGCTCAGGGCAAGGCTGCCAAGCCGGAAGTCAGCGCGCCCGCTTCGGCACCGGCAGTCAGCCTCGATCCGGCCTGCACGACCACACGCAGCCGCTCGGCCGATGGCCGCATCGGCTACTTCCGCAACTGCCCCGACAGCCCGGACATGGTCTCGTTCCGCAGCGGCAGCTGCCGGATGGGCGATGCCATCGGCAATGGCCAGAGCTACGAACGACCGGCGCACGATGTGACCGTCAAGCCGTTCGCGATCGGCCGCTATGAAGTGACCCGTGGCGAGTGGCAGGCCTGCGTCGCCGCCGGAAGCCAGTGAAGCCGGCGCTCGGCATCCGGTGGCCGACATCAGCTGGATGCAGGCCAAGGACTACGTCGCCTGGCTGGCGCAGCGCAGCGGCCGCCCGTATCGGCTGCCGACCGAGGCCGAATGGGAGTTCGCAGCGCGCGCCGGCAGCGAGGGGCACTACACCTAGGGGCTGTCGCAGATGGAAGCGGTGACCTGCCTGCACGCCAACGCTCTCGATCAATCCGCCGGCGAACGGCATCCCGAGCTGACCTGGTTCATCCAGTGCGATGACGGCTTTTCCGAGACCGCCCCGGTCGGCAGCTTCGCGCCGAACCTCTGGGGAGGGTGCACGACATGGTCGGCAATGTCTGGGAGTGGGTCGAGGATTGCTGGCATCCGAATTTCACCGGCGCTCCGGCCGATGGCCGCGCCTGGCTTGACAGCGGTGCCGGCGCGAACTGCAGCAAGCGCGTCAATCGTGGCGGCGGCTGGGGCAATGGTGCTTCGGCGCTGCGCTTGTCGAACCGCGATGCCGATGCGCCGAGCAAGCACAGCAACGGTCTCGGCTTCCGGGTGGCGCTGAGCGTTGCTGCGCCGCCGCCGGCCGCTGCTCCACCCCTCCCGGTGCCAAAGCCATGATCGCCAGCCAGCTTGCCAGCCGTTTCGCCGTCGCATTGCTGTTGGCGCCGCTGGTGTTGTCGGCGGCATCGCCAGGGCCGGCGCAGGTCGAGCGGCCCTTCGAGTTCCAGCTGGTGTTGAACGGCACGCAGAGCTGGAAAGGCGGCGTGCAGGCCACCGAAGCCACGACCACGCAGACCTACACGGTCAGCACCCGGCTGCGCTCGAACGGCTTTCTGTACAGCGACAACCTGCTCGATACCGATCCGGCCGCGCGCATGGAGATCAAGCCGATGTACTACGCGCGCCAGGGCCTGGAGCGCCTCAAGGCCGACAACGGCGGCAAGCTGCCGGCCACGCCGGGCGATGCCAATGCGATCTTCGAGCGCTACCGCCAGAAGGGCAATCACTGCCGGGACAATCTGGAATGCAACCAGCAGGCCGCCGAACAGATCGCCGCGATCAACGCCATGCAGGACAACAGTCGCGAAGATCTCGAAGCCTTCCTGAACTCCCACGGCAGCGGCCCGGAAGCGCGCTTCCTGTATTTCTTCGGGTATGCCGGCTGCCCGGTGAAGCTCAGCATCCAGTACGCGCTGGAGATCACCGGCACCCGCGCCTACGACAAGAAGAAGGAGAAGCCGCTGCCGTTCAAGCTGATCCGCGCGGCCGATTCGCCCGGCAACGAGGACGATCAGAAGACGCTGTGCGAGAAGTACGTGGTCACCGTCGACGTCAAGACCGGCACCCTGTTCGTCGAGAATCTGTTCATTCCGGCGCCGCCCGGCACCACGCTGCGGACGATCAACACCTCGACCGAAACCGTCGACGAAAAGATCGGCCTGCCGCCGCCGTTCGAAGCGCTGAACTGGACCAGCGCCAAGATGCGTCAGGCCCGCGAAAGCGGCGAAGAGAAGCTGACCCTACCGCTGACCTCGGCGCTGGATGGCGACAACAGCGTGCAGGGCAGCTTCACCGGCAAGCTCGATATCGCCTTCCGCTGGAGCTTCAAGCCGCCGGCCGGCAAAGCCGTTCCGGCCAGACCCTAGAGCTTTTCCTTCTAGGAGTTACAAGCCCTCGTCATTCCCGCGCAGGCGGGAATCCAGTTCTGATGCGGTGCGCTACGGTCAAAACTGGATGCCCGCCTGCGCGGGCATGACGGGTTTTTGTGAGTCTATTCAACTTGGAAACGCCCTCAGCTTCCTTTCGCAAACACCTTCTTCAGCAACTCGGTGCCGCGCGCCGCAGGATTCTCGCGGATCGCCTTTTCTTCGTCGGCCACCCGCAGGAACAGGCTGTCCAGCGCGCGCTGCGCGACCCAGGCATCGAGATCCGGCGCGCCGAGGCTTGCCGCCAGCGGACCGGCGCTGGCCAGCGCCGGCATTGGCACGCCGGGTGGCGTCGTAGGCTTTCTGGGCGAAATCGCCAAACGGCCCGGCATTCGACGGAGCGGCGACCAGCAGGCAGGCGACAGCGATCAGCATCGCGCAGGTGGATGGCGAGAACATCGGGGAACTCCGGCACCGGGGACGGCGGCAGCCTAGACCATCCCTTGCAGCCACGCGCGACATCACCGTGGCAACCGCCCAACCGCCCAACCGCCCAACCGCCAATCCGGCACGATTTTCGCGAGCGTCCATGCGCTTTCATGGCGACCTGCGTACAATTCGCGATCTTTTTCTTGCTGCGCCGCAGCAAGTAGCTGCACCAGCCCGCCTAAGCGTAAATCGGAAAGCCTGCCCGTGAGCCTCGAGAATCTCCGCAACATCGCCATCATCGCCCACGTCGATCATGGCAAGACCACCCTCGTCGACAAGCTGCTGCGCCAGTCGCAGACGCTCGACGCCCGTGAAAATCTCGGCGAACGAGTCATGGACTCGAACGATCTCGAACGCGAGCGTGGCATCACCATCCTGTCGAAGAACACGGCGATCCGCTGGCTCGACAAGCGCACCAACATCGAATACCGCATCAACATCGTCGACACCCCCGGGCATGCCGATTTCGGCGGCGAAGTGGAGCGCGTGCTGTCGATGGTCGACTGCGTCTGCCTGCTCGTCGACGCCGCTGACGGCCCGATGCCGCAGACCCGCTTCGTGACCCAGAAAGCCTTCGGCATGGGTCTGAACCCGATCGTCGTGGTCAACAAGATCGACCGTCCGGGTGCCCGCGCCCATTGGGTCATCGACCAGATCTTCGACCTGTTCGACCGCCTCGGCGCCACCGACAAGCAGCTCGATTTCCCGATCGTCTACGCATCGGCCCTGCACGGTTACGCCGGCGATAACCCAGACATCCGCGAAGGCGACATGGACCCGATGTTCCAGACCATCGTCGACCAGGTGTCGCCGCCGAAGGTCAACTCGGACGGTCCGTTCCAGATGCAGGTGACCTCGCTCGCCTATTCGAGCTATGTCGGCGTCATCGGCACCGGCCGCATCACCCGCGGCAAGGTCAAGCCGAACCAGCAGGTGTCGATCGTCGGCCGTGACGGCGCCGTGCGCACCGGCAAGGTGCTGCAGGTGCTCGGCTTCATGGGCCTCGACAAGATCGAAGTGCCGGAAGCCGAAGCGGGCGACATCGTCGCCATCACCGGCATCGCCGATCTCGGCATTTCGGAAACGATCTGCGATCTGAAGAACCCGGAACAGATGGCCACGCTGCTGGTCGACGAACCGACCATGAGCATGATGTTCGAGGTCAACAAGTCGCCGTTCGCGGGCAAGGAAGGCAAGTTCGTCACCTCGCGCCAGATCGGCGATCGCCTGCAGCGCGAACTGAAGACCAACGTCGCCCTGCGTGTCGAACAGGGCAACGCCGGTGACCAGTTCAAGGTCTCGGGTCGCGGCCTGCTGCACCTTGGAATTCTTCTGGAAACCATGCGTCGCGAAGGCTACGAAATCGCCGTCGCCCGTCCGGAAGTGATCCAGAAGGAAATCGACGGCGTGCTTTGCGAGCCTTACGAAACCCTGGTCGCCGATGTCGAGGAAATGCATCAGGGCGGCACCATTCAGGGCCTCGCCGAACGCGGCGGCAAGATGACCAACATGGTCCCGGACGGCAAGGGTCGCTGCCGCCTGGAATACACGATTCCGTCGCGTGGCCTCATTGGTTTTCAGACCGAATTCATGTCGATGACCTCGGGCACCGGTCTGCTGTTCCACAACTTCGACCATTTCGGTCCGAAGTCGGACAGCGCCGGCATCGGCCAGCGTCGCAACGGCGTGCTGATCTCCAACGAAATGGGCAAGACCGCGCCGTACGCGTTGTTCAACCTGCAGGAGCGCGGCCGGATGATGGTCGACTCCGCCGTCGAGGTTTACGAAGGCCAGGTGGTCGGCATCCATTCGCGCGACAACGACCTCGTGGTCAACGTGCTGAAGGGCAAGAAGCTGACCAACATGCGCGCCTCGGGCTCGGATGAAAACGTGCTGCTGACCCCGCCGGTCAAGCATTCGCTGGAGCAGGCGCTGGAGTTCATCAACGAGGACGAACTCGTCGAACTGACGCCGACCTCGATCCGCGTGCGCAAGAAGTTCCTCAAGGAACACGAGCGCAAGCGCGGCCGTAGCGAGTCGGCCGTCGCCTGAGCGATGCGCTGAAAGCCGAGTAGCAAAGCGAACGCCGACGAAAGTCGGCGTTCTGGTTTCCGGCCCCCGACGCGGCGTCTCCGCCAGCCCGCGACAGCGCCGTCGGGCGCGGCCCGACCTACGGCCCTACACCGCCAACGTCGGCAGCAACGACGTGACGGTGATCGACGTGCCGAACGCCAAAGTGATCGCGACAGTCGCGGTCGGCGAGCGTCCCTGCGCCGTGGCGCTCGCCACGGCCGCGCCTTCGTCAGCAACCAGTACGCGGCCACGGTCAGCGTGTTCGACACTGGCAGCCTCGCCAAGCTCGCGACCAGCGAGGTCGGCGACTACCCCGAAGGCATCGAAGCCTCGGCCGATGGCCGCAGTGTCTACGTCGTCAACTGGGAATCGAACAGCGTGCAGCGCATCGATGCGGCGACGCTGAAGATCGCCGCCAGCGTCGAGACGGCCGATGGACCGCGCGGCTTCGGCAACTTCATCTGGCGGCAGCCGTGAGGACGCCGGCGGATTGCGTGAGGCACCACATCCGCCCTTGGCCATCCGCCCGGGCTAGACTTGCGCCATGAGCCAGAGGGGAACGCCATGCTGAGTCCGTCGCTGAAACAGGCCATCGATGGGCTGTCGCTTCGAGACAAGCTAGACGTGTTCGAAACCATTCGTGACAGCGTCATGCCGCTGTCCGAAATCGGTTTCCCAGAGCTGAGCGAGCAGCAGCACGCCGAACTGTTGCGCCGCGCCGCAAAGGCCAATGCTCATCCTGGAACGGGTCGTTCATGGGTAGAGATCAAGGCCAGGCTTGAGCGCTGAGTGATGGGCTCGTTTCGGCTCGTCATCACCGACGAAGCGGAAACCGACATCGACGATGCCTTCCGCTGGTATCAGGAACAAGCAGGGCTCGGGTCCGATTTCCTCGACGCACTTGAGGAACGACTCCGCTTCATCGAGCACCAGCCGCTCGCGCTGGCCGAGGTCAGCGACGGCATACGGCGCTCGGTCGTCGTCCGCTTTCCGTACCACATCTACTACATGGTCAACGGCAGATTCATCGACATCCTGGCCGTCTGGCACGGCAGCCGCGACACGGTGTCTTTGGCGATGCGCGTGGTTGATGCTCGTAAAGAATAGATCGGGCGGGAAAGCCGCATCTTTTTGCGGCGCATCCCGCCATTCACGGAAGGCGGGATGCGCGATGAAGCCGCTTTCCCGGCCTACCGAGCTTCGGGACCATTATCTGGCGGGGCAGCCTTGAGCAAGTAGCCCGGATGCAATCCCATGTGCGCTAACTTAGAAGGACGATTTGTTTTACGCTTTCGATCGTCATGGGCGAAAGGGGACGACGATGGCTTCAGGCGAGCAGTCGGTTGAAGGGGTTTCGGTGGGTTTGGGGGAAGACTGGCCGATTGTGGAA
>JAUXYM010000042.1 GCA_030694365.1 Nevskia sp.
CTCGAAGGCCGCACTCAAGAAAGCGGCCATCAGTCACTTGCGAAGACTCCATAAATCTCCTGCTCGCGTCCGAAAGTATTTCCAACATCGGCCCGTCAGATATGCAGCGTGAGTTCAACTATTTGAAGGCCGAATCAATAACACGGCCTAATCAGGTCGAAATTAATTTCCTGAAAATCGTTACAAGGAAAGCACTTGCAGAATATTCCTGTTTCATGTTCGACGATTTCCCTGTTTTCGATCGAGAACACTACCTGTGGCTGGTAGATTTCACTTGCAGGCTTCGAGCAGTTGGCAACTGTGATACTGTTCATATCGCTGGGGGTGACATGGTTTCGACAGCGGTTGGAAATTCGACGTGCATGCCGAGGTGCTTTCTTCCTCGTAAAACTTGAAAGCAACCAAGCTAGTTGCGAACGACGCTAACTACGCCCTCGCCGCTTAATCCCGGCGAGCGGTTGCCCCGGTGGTGTTGATGCCCCGGAAGCAGCCGTCGACTCTCATCAACTCGCGATAAAGGCAGGTCACTGGCCAATACGCTAAAACCCAAAGTGAATAAGTGAGCGCGTTCCGTGCCTGTCCGGGAGCGACCAACGAAAAATAAAGACTGGCTAAGCATGTAGATCGAAGAACGGAAGATTGTTGGACGCGGGTTCGATTCCCGCCACCTCCACCATTATTTATAAGGCCGCCAGAGAGCGGCCTTCTTGTTGATGGGGTTCAAAAGCCTGATTTCATGACGCCACGATCAGTTTCGGATTCGTTGCTAGGCCGTTTTGCGCCTGCAGATTCAGAAAATCCGAAGGATGGTGCGCTTATTGCTAACCGGCATTCAGCCCGGCTTCAATTCAACTTTTCCCGATCACCCAGCGTCCATGAAATTCATATGGACGGCGTGCCAACATCGTCATCATTGCTACCTGTCGCGGTTTCACAAGCCAGACCGGATGTGGGTGATAGTTTCGAAATATTGTCGCAATTCAGACAAAACAGGATTCAGCTCTTGTCCAAATAAATCGCGATTGATACATAACTGTAAAAAACTGCCAGTAAACTTCCCCCTCTATTGAATCATTCAGCTAAAGTACAGCGATGACCGCCAACAACCTCGTTTTCATTGTCATGGATAGCTGTCGTTATGACAGCTATCTCGCCGCCAAACGTCCGAATATGGACAGGATCGGGGTCGGTTCGAAGCGCTATTCGTTTGCGTCATGGACGAGCCCTTCGCACTACACCTACTTGATGGGCATGATTCCACACACGAGCCCGCAGGGCGTATTTGCCTCCGAGGTCTACAAGAAAGATTTCTCGTTGTGGGTCGACCGGCTTGCGGTGAAGGACCTTTCGTTCAAGAGCTTCATCCCGCAGCTATCGTTGCCGCATGTACTGCAGGAGAACGGTTATCGCACCTCGGCCAAGGTGTCCTTGCCGGTGCTGAATCCGTTCTCGCATCTGAACAAGCACTTCGATGACTACAAGCTGATGGCGAACCACAATGATTTCGCCGGCATGGTCAAGCAGATCGAGTTCGACAAGTCCGAGCCTCAGTTTTATTTCCTGAATCTCGGCGAAACCCATTACCCGTTCATGCTCGACCCGAAGAACATGCCGCACATTTCCGGCGTACATGGCGTGTTCAAGCGCATGGATGACAACCTGGGCGCTGACACCGAAGACAAGTTCTTCGACGAGGAGCAGATGCGCGATCTGCACAAGCAGCAGATCAAGTGCGTGGAATACATCGATGAAGTCCTGGACGATCTGATCGCAAAGGCTCCGCTGAACACCCATTTCGTCATCACTGCCGATCACGGCGAGTGTTTCGGCGAGGGCGGATACTTCGGTCACGGCCCGA
The DNA here is from genome assembly GCA_030694365.1 of Nevskia sp. Taxonomy (GTDB): domain Bacteria; phylum Pseudomonadota; class Gammaproteobacteria; order Nevskiales; family Nevskiaceae; genus Nevskia. The sequence goes on from JAUXYM010000042.1 coordinate 1,859, forward strand.
TCGTTCACGAGAAAGTGCTGGAAGTTCCGTTCTTGGAAGGCAAGAAGCGCTAGCCGCTTGTCGTTGCATCAGGACCAAGTGGCGGCGGGCGCACAGTTGAAGCGCGGCATGAAGGTTCAATGTCAAGTGGCTGCGGCAATGAAAACGGGAGAGCGGCAGTGCTTCACGACAGTTTCGATGTATTCGCCATAGCGCCGGCTGACGTCGCGCATCCCGGAATCGCCGCCGCGACGGCGCGAGCGGGCGGCACGGGTCTGCTCGATCTCGAATTCGGCGGGGACGATGCCCGCGCAGCCACCACCTTCTCCCGTCTGCTGTCCGCCACCGATGGCCGTATCGGCCTGCGTGTCGACGCCACTCACGCTGGCCTCGCGGGTGAGTTGATCGCCGAAGCCGGCGATCGCGCCCTGACCTTGATCCTTACCGGCACGCCCGCGCAGCAAGCGCGGATTGCCGCCGCGCTCGCACTCGGTGGCCAGCATCGGGTGCTGGTCGAAATCACCGATGCGGCTGACATCGGTCACTTTCCGTTCGCTCATCACGGCGTGGTTGCCAAGGGCCACGAAGCGGGCGGCTGGGTCGGCGCCGATACCAGCTACATCCTCGCTCAGAAGCTGCTCGGCAACACCGCCGTAACCGGCAATCTTCCGGTCTACATGCAGGGCGGCATTGGCGTACACAGCGCCGCGGCCTTGCGCGCGATGGGCGCGGCCGGCGTGATCTTCGAAGATCAATTGCTGCTGCTTGCCGAATCGCCGTTGCCGGAGACCTTGCAGAACGAACTCGTGCGTCTGAACGGTGCCGAGACGCGGCTGTTCGGCGAACTGGTTGATCTGCCCTGCCGCATGTATTCGCGCCCGGGCACACCGTCGCTGAAAGCGGCTGAAGACGACAACAATCGAGTCGAATCCGGCGATCTGTCGCTGGCCGACTGGCGCAGCAAGCTGACCGCGAATCTGGGCTGGAACGGCGGCACGCAATTCATGCCGATCGGCCAGGGCATCGGCCTCGCAGCGACTTATCGCAGCCAGTACCGCAGCGTCGGCCGCTTCGTCCAGGCGGTGCGCAAGGCCAGCCTGAAGCATGTCGAATCCGCAGTCGCAACCGGCTTCATGGCGCCGGGTGGCGCACTGGCCAGGTCGCACGGCACCGCGTTCCCGATTGCCCAGGGGCCGATGACCCGCGTTTCGGACTCGCCCGAATTCGCTTATCAAGTATCGAAGAACGGCGCGCTGCCGTTCCTGGCGCTGGCGCTGTACCGCGGCCCGCAGGTGCTGGAGATGCTCCAGCAGACCAAAGCGCGCATGACCCAGGCCGATGGCAGTGAACTGCCCTGGGGCGTGGGTCTGCTCGGCTTCGTGCCGCACAGCCTTCGCGAAGAGCAGATCGCCGCCGTCTGGCAGTGCAAGCCGACCTACGCGCTGATCGCCGGCGGCCGTCCCGATCAGGCTGCGCACTTCGAGCAGCACGGCATTCCCACCTACATCCACGCCCCGGCCCCGGCCCTGCTGCGGATGTACATCGAACAGGGTGCCAAGCGCTTCGTGTTCGAAGGCCGCGAATGCGGTGGCCACATTGGCCCGCTGGCCAGCTTCCCGCTGTGGGAGCAGATGATCGAAGTGCTGCTCGCCGACGTGAAGCCGGGCGCTGAAGCCGGCTACCACATCCTGTTTGCCGGCGGCATCCACAACGCAGCCTCGGGTGCCATGCTCGCTGCCCTCGCCGCCCCGCTCGCGGCGCGTGGCATGAAGGTCGGCTGCATCATGGGCACGGCCTACCTGTTCACCCAGGAAATCGTCGACAGTGGTGCCGTGGTCAAGGGCTTCCGCGACGCCGCGATCTCCTGCGACAAGACCGTCAACTTCGAGACCGGTCCGGGACATTCGACGCGCTGCGTCGACACGCCGTTCTTCCGCGAATTCCGCGACGCGCGCAAGGAACTGCTGCGCGAAGGCGTTGGTGCCGACGAACTGCGCGACCGCCTCGAAGACATGAACATGGGCCGCATGCGTGTGGCCTCGAAAGGCCTGAATCGCGATGCAACGGGCCAGATCGTCACCGTGTCCGAAGCCGACCAATACCAGGACGGCATGTTCATGATCGGCCAGGTCGCGACCCTCCGCGATGACGTGGTGACGCTCGACGCGCTGCACCGCGAAGTCACCGAAGGCGGCATGGCGATGCTGCAGGCCGCGGTTGCCGGAAAGAGCGCGCGCAAGCAGGAAGCCAAGCCTTCCGACATCGCCATCGTCGGCGTCGGCACCCTGCTGCCGAAGGCCCAGTCGCGCGAGAAATACTGGGAAAACATCGTCGATCAGGTCTGCGTGATCGGCGAAGTGCCGAAGGATCGCTGGGACTGGAAAATGTACTTCGACGCCGACCGCAAGGCCCGCGACAAGGTCTATTCGCGCTGGGGCGGCTTCCTCGACGAAGTGGTGTTCGACCCGATTTCCTACGGCATTCCGCCGAAGTCGATGAAGTCGATCGACCCGATGCAGCTGCTGACGCTTGAAGTCACCCGTCGCGCCCTCGCCGATGCCGGCATGAGCGACGGTGATTTCGATCGCGAGAACACCAGCGTCATCCTCGGCGCCGGTGGTGGCCTCGGCGACCTCGGCACCCAGTACGCCGTGCGCGCCGAACTGCCGCGCTTCGTCGACATCGACGACAAGACGGTCTGGGAACGCCTGCCGGAATGGACCGAGGAATCCTTCGCCGGCACCCTGCTCAACGTGGCCGCCGGCCGAGTCAGCAACCGCATGGATTTCGGCGGCCTGAACTTCACCATCGACGCCGCCTGCGCCTCCTCGCTGGCCGCGATCTCGATCGCCGTCACCGAGCTTGAAGCCGGCCGCACCAGTGTCGCCATCGCCGGTGGCATCGACACCGTGCAGAGCCCGTTCGGCTTCCTGTGCTTCTCGAAGACCCAGGCGCTATCGCCGAACGGCAAGCCGAAAACTTTCGACCTCAATGCCGATGGCATCGCCATCAGCGAAGGCCTGGCCGTGGTCGTGCTCAAGCGCCTCGCCGATGCCGAAGCCGCTGGCGACCGCATCTATGCGGTGATCAAGTCGGTCGCCGGTTCCAGCGATGGCCGCGCACTCGGCCTCACCGCGCCGCGCCCTGAAGGTCAGAAGCTGGCACTGAAGCGTGCCTACGCCCGTGCCGGCTTCTCGCCGGCGACGCTCGGCATGGCCGAAGCGCATGGCACCGGCACGCCGGTCGGCGATCGCGCTGAAGCACGGACAATCACCGAATCACTGGCGGCCGAAGGTGCTGCACCGAAGACCGTCGCGATCAGCTCGGTCAAGACCCTGCTCGGCCACACCAAGGCCAGCGCCGGCGTTTCCGGCCTGATCAAGGTGGCGATGTCGCTGTATCACCGCAGCTTGCCGGCCCATTACGGCGTCGACAAACCGATCGACATCATTGCCGATCCGAACGCCCCGGTTTACCTGTTGAAGGATGCGCGGCCGTGGATCGCCCATCCGGATCATCCGCGCCGTGGCGGCGTGTCGGCCTTCGGTTTCGGCGGCACCAATTTCCATGCCGTGCTCGAGGAATACGCGGGCAATTTCGTATCCGCTTCGCCGGCCGGTGCTGCACGCTGGCCGCAGGAACTGTTCGTCTTTCGTGCCAAGGATGAAGCCGCGCTGGCAGCCGATCTGGGCCGCTTCGTTGCCGCGCTGCGCCTGGGCTCGAACCTCCGCTTCCGGGATCTCGCCTATTCGCTGACCAAGCAGGCCGAAGCGCGCGCCGGTTCGCCGTTGTGCCTGGCATTGGTTGCCAAGGACTTTGCCAGCCTGCTCGCCGATCTCGAAGCCAGCGTCGCCAGCCTTGCCGGCAATGGCCGTCCGCTGCCGCAGTCGGTCCGCTTCAGCAAGAGCGTGCCGACGACGTCGCCGCAGCTCGGCTTCCTGTTTCCTGGCCAGGGCTCGCAGTACGTCAACATGGGCCGCGAGACGGCGCTGTACGTCGAGGAACTGCGCGGCGCCTTGGAGTTTGCCGATGCGACCCTGCGCCCCGAATTTCCGGCGCTGCTGTCGCGGACGATCATGCCGCCGGCCGCCTTCGATGCCGAAGCCGAAGCCGCTCAAGGCAAAGCGTTGACCAATACCCGTGTCGTGCAGCCTGCGATCGGCGCGCTGTCGCTGGGCTACACCCGTCTGGCCGAGCGCCTGGGCCTGACGGCCGTCGCCGCTGCCGGTCACAGCTATGGCGAGTATTCGGCGCTGCACGCGGCTGGTGCGCTGTCGGCGGTCGATTTCCTGAAGTTGTCGGCGGTCCGTGGCCGCTGCATGGCCGACGCCTCCGCGACCTCTAAGCCGGGCGCGATGGCGGCGATCCAGGCCAGGCGCGAAGTTGTCGCTGCAGCGATCGCCGGCATCAAGGGCGTCAAGATCGCCAACCACAACGCGCCGGAACAAGCGGTGATTTCCGGTCCGGCAGCCGGTGTCGAGCAGGCCGTGAAGGCGCTCGAAGCCGGCGGCGTGCGGGTCACTCGCCTCGCCGTGTCTGGCGCCTTCCATACCGAGCTCGTTGCCTCGGCGCAGACCGGCCTGTCGGCCGCGATCGCCGCCAGCGCGATCAGTGTTCCGCGTATCACGGTCTACTCGAACACCACTGCCCAGCCTTATCCGGCCGATGTCGCGAGCATCAAGAAAACCCTCGATGGCCATCTGCTGAACAGCGTCGAGTTCGTCGCCGAAATCGAAGCGATGTACGCCGCCGGCGTGCGCGTGTTCGCCGAACTCGGCCCGAAAGGTACTTGCGCGAACATGGCCAAGGCCACGCTTGCCGGCAAGGACTCCGTCTGCGTCTCGCTCGATGGCAACGGCGGCGGTATTCGCGGCCTGTTGCTCGGCCTCGCCGAACTGGTCGTTGCCGGCGTGCCGGTGGCGCTGAGCCGATTGTTCGACAACCGCGATCCGCAACTGCTGGATCTCGCGAAACTTGCGGATCTGATCAAGCCGGAGGCGATTCCGAAGCATGCCTGGATGATCAGCGGTGGTTGCGCCCGCGAACAGTCCGACCCCCTGTTCCGCACCGGCAAGCTGCCGGCTTACGACGTCATCTCGCTCGCGGCGATGCAGGCCAAGCTGAAGGCCGAACGTACGGTCACCGTGCAAGCACCTGCCAGCGCCTCGGTGCCGGCGGTCGTAATGAATCCGGCAGTGCAGCCTGCATCGGCCGTCAGCCCGGCGCTCGGTGCTGAAGCACTCGCGGCCTATCAGCAGACGATGCGCCAGTTCCTGCAGTTGCAGGAGCGTGTTGTGTCGCAGTTCCTCAGTGGCGGTGGCGCTGCCGCGCCTTCGGCCTTGCCGGCGCTGCCGGTCATGCCGACACCAATCTCGGCACCCGTTGCGGCCGTCACCGCACCAGCCCCAACACCGGCACCCGTCATTGCGGCTGCCAAGCTCGAAGCGCCCCAGGTCGTCGCTGTCTCGGCACCGATCGCAGTCAGCTTCGACCCGATTGCGGCGCTGCTCGAAATCGTCGCCGACCGCACCGGCTATCCGCAGGACATGCTCGGCCTCGATCAGGATCTGGAAGCCGAACTCGGCATCGATTCGATCAAGCGGGTCGAGATTCTCGGTGCCTTCCAGAAGCAACTGCCGGCCGCCGCCGGTGATGCGATGCAGGCCGGCATGGAGCGCTACAACCGCGCCCGCACCCTGACCGCGATCCTCGAAACGGCGAAGGCTGATCTGACCAGGCTTGGCGTTTCGGCAATGGCTGTTGCCGCCCCAGTACCAGTACCAGTGCCAGTGGTCGCGAACGCTGCACCCTCGGTCGATCAGGGGCAGGTCGCAGCGCTGCTGCTCGACATCGTTGCCGACCGTACCGGCTACCCCACCGACATGCTCGGCCTCGACCAGGATCTGGAAGCCGAACTCGGCATCGATTCGATCAAGAGAGTCGAGATCCTCGGCGCGCTGCAGAAAGCCTTGCCAGCCGCTGCCGGCGACGCGATGCAGGCCGGCATGGAGCGCTTCACCCGCGC
>JAUXYM010000048.1 GCA_030694365.1 Nevskia sp.
CGAAACGCTTCCGGCTCGCCGAACGCGGCGATCTCAGCGGCCTGCTGAAGAACGTCCGCCGCGCCGCGATCATCGCCATCATCGCCATCATCGCCGCCGCCTACCTGTATTACCGGCTCTACAGCGGCCCCGGCTCGCTGACCGCGATCGGCCTGCTGTCGTTCGCCGCCGTGGCCCAGTTCGCGCCGGCGATCGTCGGCGGCCTGCTCTGGCGCGGCGGCAGCCATGCCGGCGCGCTGGCCGGCTTGAGCATCGGCTTCGGTCTGTGGCTGTACACCCTGCTGCTGCCGGCGCTGCTGGCCGGTGGCGACGGCAGCCTGCTGGCCGCCGGCCCACTCGGCATCGGCTGGCTGCGACCGCAGGCGCTGTTCGCGGCTCGATGGGCTCGACGACATCAGCCACGGCACCTTGTGGAGTCTCGGCTGCAACACGCTGGCCTATCTGCTGACGCCGCTGCTGTTCAAGCCTGGCCTGCGCGAACGCCTGCAGGCCGGACGCTTCCTCGAAGAACCCTCCTCCGGCCGCGCGGCGCGCACCTCGACGATGAAGATCGCGGCGACGGTCGGCGATCTGGTGGCGCTGCTGGAACGCTTCTTCGGCACCGAACGCGCGCGCAACGAGCTGGAGATGCACGCCCGCCGGCTCGGCCGGCCGGAGCCGAAGCCGGACGACCGGGTGTCCTCAGAACAGGCGCGGCACATCGAGCATCTGCTGTCCGGCGCACTCGGCGCATCGAGCGCACGCCTGGTGCTCGGCTCCGCACTCGGCGGCCGCGACATGCAGCTGGAAGACGTGATCAGCCTGCTCGACGAAACCGCGCACGAGATCCAGTTCAATCGCGAGCTGCTGCGGGCCTCGCTGGAGCATCTGTCGCAGGGCGTATCGGTGGTCGACAAGGATCTCTGCCTGGTCGGCTGGAATCGCCGTTATCTGGAAATGCTCGACTACCCGGATAACCTGATCAAGGTTCGCCGGCCGATCGCCGAGGTGTTCCGCTACAACGCCGAGCGCGGCCTGCTCGGGCCGGGCGATGTCGAGACCCAGGTCGAGCGCCGGCTGGCCCATCTGCGCGCCGGCACGCCGAACAGCCATGAACGCCTGATGCCGGATGGCCGGGTCATCGAGGTGCGCGGCAGCCCGATGTCCGGCGGCGGTTACGTCACCAGCTATTCCGATGTCACCGCCTACAAGCAGGCCCAGCAGGCGCTGGAAGTGGTCAACGAGCAACTGGAGGAGCGGGTGTCGGAACGCACCGCCGCACTCGAAGAGGCGCGCGGCGTGGCCGAGCGCGCCAACCGGGCGAAGTCGCGCTTTCTGGCCACGGTCACCCACGATCTGGTGCAGCCGCTGAACGCCGCAAGACTGTTCGTGACCTCGATCGATCGTGATGCGGTGCCAGCCGAGACGGCGCGCATCGTCGGCCAGGTCGAAAGCTCGCTGCATGCGGCCGAGAACCTGATCGGTGCGCTGCTCGATATTTCCCGGCTCGATGCCGCCGCTCAGCCGGTGCGCCGCGAGCAGTTCCCGGTCGACCGGGTGCTGGCACCGCTGGCCAATGAGTTCTCGGCACTGGCCCAGGCGCGCGGCCTGGAATTTCGTTGCGTGGCGTCATCGGCGATCGTCGAGACCGATCCCGCGCTGCTGCGCCGGATCCTGCAGAATTTCCTGTCCAATGCCGTGCGCTACACCCGCAGCGGCCGCGTGCTGCTCGGCTGTCGGCGTCTGGCCGGCGGCGTCGAGATCGGCGTCTGGGATACCGGGCCGGGCATTCCGGCCGGGCGTCAGCCGGAGATCTTCGAGGCGTTCCGCCGGCTCGAAGCCGGTCAGGATTTCGATCAGGGCCAGGGGCTCGGGCTGTCGATCGCCGATCGGCTGTCGAAGCTGCTGCAGCACCGGCTGACGCTGCGCTCGACGGTCGGCCGGGGTAGCTGCTTTTCGATCGTGGTGCCGTTCGGCGATCGCGGTTCGATTGCCCCGCTGCGGCCAGCGCCGGTGACCCGCTCGACCGATCGCCTGCATGGCCGGCTGGTGTTCTGCCTCGACAACGAGGAGTCGACGCTCGATGCGCTAGGCGCGCTGCTGGCCCGCTGGGGTTGCCGGGTGGTCGTCGCCCGCAATGCCAGCGAGGCTTATGCGTGCTTCGGGCCGGGCGCGGAAGTGCCCGATCTGGCGCTGATCGATTTCCACCTTGGCGAAGGTGCCAGCGGCATCGCGGTGATGGCCGAGCTGCGCCAGCGCTGGGGCGTGGCGGTGCCGGCGCGTGCTGACCGCCGATCCGACGGTAGCGGCGCGCAATGCCGCCAGCGCCGCCGGCCTGCGCGGCTGCCGAAGCCGGTGAAGCCGGCGGCGCTCCGGGCGCTGATGAGCCGGACCATTCGTATCCAGAATGCGGATGTCGCCGAAGGAGACGGCGACACTTAGAGCATTTTTCCTGTGAATCCAACAAAACACTCGTCATTCCCGCGAAGGCGGGAATCCAGTTTTGGCCGTAGCGCGCCGCATCAGAACTGGATGCCCGCCTGCGCGGGCATGACGGAACTTTGCGCTCAGTCGTCGTCGGCGACGTCGGACTGAAGCTCGTCCATCGGCGGCGTCAGGCTGCCGGCGCTGGCATCGAGCAGGCGTCGCGCCAGCAGTGCCGCCTGGGTGCGCCGGTACAGGCCGAGCTTGCGCAGCATGGGGGTGACGTGGGCCTTGACGGTTGCTTCGGTGATGTTCAGGTCATAGCCGATCTGCTTGTTCAGGCGGCCGTCGGCGAGCGCCATCAGCACCTTGAACTGCTGCGGCGTCAAGGTCGCGATCTGCCGGGTCAGGGCCAGCTCGGCGGCACCCTGTTCGACGCCATCGGCCAAGCCTTCCGGCAGCCATTCGTTGCCGTCGAGCATCGCCCGCACGGCCTCGCCGATGACTGCCAGCGACGCTGATTTCGGGATGTGGCCACAGGTGCCGAAGTCGATCGCACGGCGGATCACCAGCGGGTTTTCCTCGCCGGAGACGATTGCCACTGGCAGGTCCGGACGCTGGCCGCGCAACTGGATCAGCGAGGAAAAACCGCTGCTGCCGGGCATTCGCAGATCGAGCAGCACCAGATCGCAGTCCGGCTGGGCGTCGAGCCTGGCGAGCAGTTCGGTCAGCGAAGCGGTGGCTTCAACGATCGCTTCGGGTACCGCATCGGCCACGGAGGCGGCGCTTGCTTCCAGGAGTGTGATGCGGGCACCGGTGACGGCGAGGTTGGCGCGTGTCGCGGTGACCTGCTGGCCGACGACCGGGAACAGCTCGGTATCCGAGGCAAACATGAACTGTTCTACGGCGCGGATCGTCCGATCGTCCGGGAACTGGAAGATGGTGCGCTTGAAGAACCGGAACAGCGTGTCGAATCCGGCCTCCTCCGTGAACCCGAAGCCGCGGATTTGATCACCGGTTGGCGCGATGTCTTCCGAATTTACCAAGCGCATCGACGACGAGCCAAACCGGCCGACCTTCTGGTACAGGTTCCGAATGTGCGGAACCTTGAACAGCTGGAACTGCGCATCGTTGCTGGAGCGCCCGTTCGTGCCGAAGAAGCCGTCAGTCCGGTTCAGCGTATGGCAGCCGTTGCAGTTCGAATCGCGGTCACTCGGCGGGCCGAAGTAGAAGTCGCGGCCGGTCTGCTGCATCGGCGTCAGCGAGTTGTCGAGGGCACGGATCGGGTTCGGCGGATAGCTGACCCGCAGGATGAACTCGCCGAATGCGGCCATTTCCGCGCGTGTCGGCTCGGTGCTGCGGCCGAGCAGTCCGACGAAGGCGCCGGAGAACTTCGAGAACGCGGCCCGCTCGTCGAATGCACCGCTGTCCGGCTGGGCACTGGCGGCGTCGTTGCCGCCGGTGCGGTCGCCGCGCCAGTGCATCGGGCCGTGGTTGGCCATGCCGCGCAGCGACTGTGTCGACATTGGCCCCTTCATCGGGTGGAACTGGCCTCCGCCGCTGGACGGCAGATTGGTGAACGGCCCCGGGTTGGTGAAACCGACCTGGGTCGGATCGCCGAGGTCCCAGGCCAGCGAGTCGACGTCGCCGAACACGTGGCAGCTGCCGCAGGACGCTTCGCCGTTGCTGGAGCTGAAGCGCGCGTCGTAGAGGAAGCGGCGGCCGTTGACGATCACTGCTGGCTCCGGGTTTGCCATCGCCACGGTCTGCACCGTGCTGCGCGTCGCGAGGTTCACCACCCGGACGCTGTTGTCGAAGCGGCTCAGCACGTACAGGCGGTTGCGCGCTTCATCGAGCGCGAGGCCGGCCGGGCCGCCGCCAACCTCGATATGGTTGTCGGCGCTTGGCGTGAAGCGGTCGCTCTCGAGTTCGGCGGTGTCGAAGATGCCGACCTTTGATGAGCCATAGGCCGCGACGAACAGGCGCCGGCCATCGTTGGAAACCACCATGTCGAGCGGCTGGGCAAGGCTGCGCTCGGCGATTCCCGCCGGTGACGGCACCTGCCGGTAATCGATGTGCTTGTTCAGGTGGCGCGGCAGCACCCACCGAGGCGCCATCGAGCACGGTGATCCGTGACTGGTGCAGGCGGCCGCGTACCGTCGAGATCCTCGAACTCGGCAGGCGCTCGCCTTCGAAGCGCACCTCGTTGTGCGCTTCGGTGTTGCTGACGTAGACCTTGCCGTTGACCGGGTTGACGGCCATGTTGAACAGGATCGTGCCGACGCCGGCCCAGCTGCGCGTCTCGCGCGGCGGGTTGGCGGTGGCGTCGATCGCGAACACGTCGGTGTCCGGCAGGTCGAAGCGGACCACGCTGTCCCAGACCCGCGACAGCTCGTCGACCTAGTGCCCGCCCCGGTACTGGACAATCATGCCGGCATGTGGCGCGGCCACGCCGGCGGCATCGGCATTCGGTGCCGGCAGGCCACCGGGGGCGGTGCCCCGCGAATCGACACGGCAAGGAGCTGCGCTGGCACCGCCTCGGCAGACCACCAGCGGCGACAGCACGGTGCTGCGGTTGCCGGTGTGGAATCCGGCGGCATAGACGGTGCGGCCGTCCGGCGTCGCCGCGAGCGCGCGCGGTGTGTCGGTGAACAAGGTCAGCACGGTGAGCGCCGTGCCCGGCGCATTGCTGCCGAGTGCGGCGGCGTCGAACACCCAGACGTCGGCGCGGCCGATGCCCGGTGTGGTCAACTGGCCGGGGTTTCGGGCGTCGATCCACGGGCTGTTCTGGCCACGGTGCGCGGTTGTGATGAATGCGCGCTCGCGGTTGGCACCGGCGAACACGATGTCGCGCGGCTCGTTGCCGACCCATAGCGTGCGGACCACGCGCGCCGGCGTGCCACTGAGATCGATGATGCTGATCGAATCCGACAGGTGGTTGACCACCCAAAGTTCGCTGGTTCCGCGCAGCGCCATCGCCACCGGTTCCAGGCCGACCGGGATGCTGCCTTGATGGACGAGGCCGCCCTCCGATACCGCGTACCGCTCGACGCGGTTGTCCGGCGTATTCAATGCAAACAGCTGGTTTTCGGCGGGTGCCAGCACCAGCGGCCGGACCTGTCCGGACTCGAAAGCCGCGAGGCTGCCCGGGTCACTGGCCGCAGCGGCGGACCCCGCCCATCCCAGCAGTGACAGCGCAGTAGCGCGCGCAAGCGAAACGAGTTGACGGGTAGCTGTCAGCTGACCCGATTGCCAGGCAAGTCCCATGGTTCCCTTCCCATGTAGTGACTGATCCCGTTCGGCTTGCCAATCGTCAGGCCGTGAGTCGCGCTGCTGTCGCGACGAGCCACGGTTGCGCTGTCGGCACCCATTAGGGTTCGTGATACCAACGATACCGGATCGCTCCAGCAGGCTGTGCCATGCAACCGTTTATAGATTAGCGCCACCGCAGCGATCGGCGACACGGGACAAGTCATCTCATCGAATATCCCGGTGCCATTGCAGTGACGGATTGCTGCTGACGGGCGTGTCCGGTCGGATTCAGGGTACCAGCCCAGCTCCGGGATCACCCTAACCGCCGTCGACCGCGCTCGACTTCAGGCTGACCTTGCTGAAGCCGGACAGGCCGATCAGGTTGACCAGGCGGCCGTAGGGGATTTTCGAATCGCCCTGCACGAACACCGGCGTGTCCGGGTTCTGACGGGACCGTTCGATCAGCCTTGGCTGCAGCGCTTCCGGCGCGGTGGCCAGCGGGCCAAGGCCGTCGCCGGCGTCGATCCAGTAGTTGCTGGCGCAATCGATCGACACCACGGTCGGCACCTTGGGCTTGTCGCTCGGCGCTGACCTGATGGCCGAAGACCTCAGGGTAGAAACCCTCTGTACCGCTGATGCCGAGAGCGAAAGCCTGCTGCGCCAGCTCGCCGAACGACAAAGGATAGGTCGCGCGAAGCCGCGACCTTATCCCGGTGTTGAACAAGCCCGTGGAGATGGCGGTGCGGCCTCGGTATTGAGGCTGGTATAAGGGCAAAGGTCGTCGGCGCGTCGGCTGCAGCAAGGCGCGTTGATCGATGCGACGAGTGGTTCAACGACAAAGGATAGGTCGCAACAGGCTGTTTAGCGGCGATCCGTGACAGTACTTGGCCAGGATGTTGCCGAGTGGCACATGAACAGGGCTCTGCGCACGCTGAGCCCGCTGATTCATGAAGAACGGGTAGAGGTTGTAGGACCTGCTTGATGCAACTGTGGGTTCGGTCATCGGGTATCTCCTTGGGTTCGTGTTTCGTCCTTAGTATAGTCAGTACTTGCTGAAATGAACGCCAAAGTTTGTAGGCAGTTTTGTCGCGGCTTAGTCGCCGCCATTTCGGTGGTAACGACCGGCCCTTCTTGGGGCCGCCCCCAGCAACCAGTAAGCTGATTCGATGATCAGAAGTCATGAGGAGAACCTAGCGTTGTGAAAATGCCAACCGTCCAGCAGTACGTTTCCGCTCAAATCGAGTTATGCGGCTTTTCTCAGGTGGAAATATCTAGGCTTTGTGGATTTAAGCAGTCTCAGATGATTTCAATGATCAAGAACGGCAAGGTCAAGGTCCCCTTAGATAAAATACGGGTACTAGCAAGTGCCCTAAGGGTTGATCCTGTTCATTTTTTCAATTTAGTGATCGGTGAATACCATGCTGAGCTCCTGGATGTTTTGAATGAGTTGAGGCCGTTAAGTGACCTTACCTCGGCAGAGCTTGTGCTCATTAAAAGTCTTCGAGATGTAAATCAAGAAGATCTGTCGCTGGCGGTAGCCGATCGACGAAAGGCATTTCTTGCCTATGAAGAGGCGCAGACCAAGACCGCGAGAATCGCCTTTTCCGACGTGAAGACGAGTGATAAGCCTCAGTCGGGATCGCCCGACTGGTAGAGGATGTAGGCAGTTTCACAAAATACCGAAGATCTTGTCGCAGAAATTCGATCGGTGACTATACTTAGGTGACACTTCAGTAGTCACTGATTATGTCTAAACCAATTCAGCAGTCACTTAGCTCATGCGATCGTTTTCGTAGGAGGACCCATGCGACCAGCGCGACGCCAACTTCAACGGTGCGCTGGTCCAGATTTAAGGTTGATCACGGGAGGAGTTCGCCGTGAGACTTATCACCGTTGAACAGTGGCTCGCCAAATATTTTGCTGATGGATCTCACCCATCGATGCAAATGATCCGTCGGTGTCTTCGAAACAGATCTATTCCTGGTCGTAAGGTGGGTGGTACCTGGTTTATCAATGAGTTCGCATGGTTGGCGCACGGCAATGAGCGTGTTGCTCACATCTTGGCGGCCTAGGGTGGGGCGAGTACGAAGTCGCGCGACGCTCAAGCTGCCAGATAACCTCTATCCCAACCGAGAGGGCTACAAGTATCGAAGGCCGACGGATCGGAAAGAATTCTGGATGGGGTCTGACCTTCGACAGGCATGCGCGGAAGCGCGAGAGCTGAACGACCTGCTCTATAGTTCATCGAATCGCGTCAACCGCATCATGGGAGAAGATCGGACCGTCTCGGATGCGCTGGCGTTGTTTCGCAAGGACGATATGCCGAATCGCAGTTGGTCGGCGAACACTGCGAAAGAGCACGAAGCTCGGCTCAAAAGGATCAACATGGACATCGGCGGCCACGCGCTGTCGGGCTTCAACGTTCGCGAAGCCGCGGATTTCTTGCGGTCAGTTACCAGCTCCGAACGAAATCGCCAGATCTATCGCCTGCTTATGATCTGGATCTTCCGTGGATGTCTGCAGGAGGGATGGGTCGACTCGAACCCCTTGAACCCCTTCGAGGTAACTCGAAAAGGTCAGGCGAAGCGAAAGCGTGCGCGACTTACGAAAGATACTTTTGATCGAATTCGAGCGCATGCGCCAAGTTGGCTTCAAAATGCGATGGATCTCAGCCTGATTACGCTGCTGCGCCGCGAAGACATCGTGAGTGCGAAATTCGATGATGTCCGAGAGGGATTTCTTTGGGTGATTCCATCGAAGACCGAGAACTCAACAAACGTTCAACTGAAATTCCGGATGACACCGCCTATCCAAGCGCTCGTAGCGCAATGCGGGGACGGCATCGAGTCGCCTTATATCATTCACCGAACACCTGAACGGCGGAAGTCAGCGGCAGAAAAATCCGTGCATAGACTACACCACACACAAGTACTGCCGGAGCAGGTCACTCGAGCGTTCGATGACGCCCGCCAGGCGGCGGGTATCGACGAACAGTACCCACCGACATTTCACGAAATTCGGTCACTGGGTGGCTGGCTCTACCAGCAAGGAGGCAGGGAGCTCAAAGACCTTCAGGCCCTGATGGGCCATGGATCCGAAGAGATGACCCTGCTCTATCTGAAGGGCCACGAGGCGGTTTGGACCGAGGTAGACCCTAGCTATTCACTTAAGAAATAGGGTGAGAATAGGGTGTAAATAGGGTGTAAATAGGGTGAAGGGCTTAGGTCAACGACGCTAAGCCCTTAATTTTTATGGTCGGGGCGACAGGATTTGAACCTGCGACCACTTGCCCCCCAGGCAAGTGCGCTACCAGACTGCGCTACGCCCCGATGTTTGAATTGTAACCCGCAAAGCCGACTGCGGGCTGCGAATGTTTGAGCGGAACTCCTATCAGACGGGCCAGCGATCGAGCAGGGTCTGCAGCTCGCGGCGGATGTCTTTGAGGTGCTGCCGCCGCGTGCTGCTGGTCTTGCTGCCTTCGGCAATCAACGGGTCCAAAGTCGGGGTTGGCGCTAGTGGACGAATGATCGGGCTGTCGATTTCGGTTCGAGGCAGTTCCTTCAGTCGCAGGCGTGCGGCACCGATCGTGTAGCCCTGCTCGTAGAGCAGGCTGCGGATGCGGCGGATCATCTCGACGTCGTCATGCTGGTAGTAGCGACGATTGCCGCGCCGCTTGGCGGGCTTGAGTTGCGGAAACTCCTGCTCCCAGTAGCGCAGCACGTGCGCCTTCACCCCGCATAAATCGCTGACTTCGCCGATCGCGAAATAACGTTTGCCCGGAATCTCCGGCAGCGGTTCGAGCTTATGCGTCTGCTTCACGTTCGCTCACTCGCTGTCGCAGCTTCTGGCCGGGGCGGAAGGTGACGACACGGCGGGCCGAGATCGGAATTTCCTCGCCGGTCTTCGGATTGCGCCCAGGACGCTGGCTCTTGTCGCGCAGTTCGAAATTGCCAAAGCCGGAGAGCTTCACTTCTTCGCCGTGTTCCAGGCGCTCGCGCACTTCTTCGAAGAAATGATCGACGAACTCCTTGGCTTCACGCTTGTTGAGCCCGAGTTCCTCGAAAAGAGCCTCGGCGAGCTCGGCTTTGGTCAGCGCCACGGTTGCTATTCTCGTACCGATCCACCCAATCGGGCCTGAACGCTGGCGGCCACTCGCGCGGCTACGGCGTCAACTTCCTCAACGTTCAGGGTGCGTGAATAATCCTGAAAAATCAAGCCCAAGGCGATGCTTTTGCGACCTGCCGGCAAGCCGGTTCCGCGGTAGACGTCGAAGGTTTGCAAGGTCTTGAGCAGCGGTGTTGCGGCTTCTCGAATGACCTCGGCAAGCGCCTGCGCGGTGACTGATTCATCGACCACGAAAGCAAGATCGCGGCGTGATGATGGAAATTCGGAAACGCCACCCGGAGCGGGCAGGGCGAGGCCGCGCACGGCTGCCCAGTCGAGCTCGAACAGGTACAGTGCCTCGCTGATGTCGAAGGCTTCAGCAAGCTGCGGATGCAGCGCGCCGAGCCAGCCGACCGCCACGCCGTCTCGGACAATCCTTGCCGTGCGACCCGGATGCAGCGCCGGGTGCTGGCCGGATTCGTAGCGGAGGGCGGAGCCGAACAGCGCTTCGAGATCGGCCTTGGCATCGAAGAAGTCGACTGGGCGACTGGCCGCGCCCCATTGCTCGGGAAGCTGCGGACCGGCGATCAGGCCAGCAAGCTTCGCCTGCTCGCGATTGCTGCTGCCTTCAAGCGCATAGACCGCGCCGGCTTCGAACAGGCGCGCGCGCTTCTGTTGGCGCTGGCGGTTGTATTGCCAGGTCGGGATCAGGCCGCTCCAGATCGTGGTGCGCATCACCGCCATCGTTTCGGCGATCGGATTGTCGAGCAGCACGCCTGGCGTTTCCGGATCGAGCTGCGCCTGCAGCTTCGGATCGACGAAGCTGTAGGTGACCACTTCCTGATAGCCGCGAGCGACCAGCGCGTCCTTTATCCGATCGAGCGGGCGCTGGGTTTCCTTCGGCGAGAACGGCGTAAGCTCGGCCGCGTAGGCGCGCGGCGCGATGTTGTCGTAGCCATGCAGACGGCCGATTTCTTCGACCAGATCGGCTTCGATACGCAGGTCGTAGCGATGTGGCGGCACTTTCGCCTTCCAGCTGCTCGCGCCGGTCGGGTTCACCGCCAGGCCCAGGCTATGCAGCAGCGGCACCACGCGATTGACTGGAATCTCGCAGCCGAGCAAACGGGTGATCTGCGAGTGGCGCAGTGTGATTTCGGCGACATGCGCGGGCGCGATGCCGACTTCCACGATCGGCCCGGCCCGGCCGCCGCAGATCTGCTGCACCAGTGCAGTGGCGCGTTCCAGTGCTTGACGCTGCAGCGCTGGATCGACGCCGCGCTCGAAGCGGTAACGGGAATCGGACAGCAGTTTGTGGCGGCGGCCCGACGTTGCGATCGACACCGGTTCGAAGCAGGCGGCTTCGAGGAAGATGGCCGTCGTATGCGTCGAGCAGCCGGAAGCGGTGCCGCCCATGACGCCTGCCAGCACCAGAGGGCCGCTGTCGTCGGTGATCAGCAGGTCACGCGGGTCCAGCGAGAGGGTCTGTTCGTTGAGCAGCTTGAGCTGCTCGCCGGCTTTTGCGCGACGCACTCGGATCGCGCCCCTGATCCGGTCGGCGTCGAAGCCGTGCATCGGCTGGCCGAGTTCGAGCATCACGTAGTTAGTGATATCGACCACCGGGTGAATGCTGCGAATACCGCAACGACGGAGGCGCTCGCTCATCCAGTCCGGCGTGCGAGCGGCCGTGTTCAGGCCGATGACCACGCGGCCGACGTAGTGCGGGCAGCCGATGTGGTCATCGACGATCACGTTGATGCGGGATTCCGGCTCGACCACCGCCGGACGGATTCGTTGTGGCGTCATCTGCAGGCCGTACAGCGCCGCAGTTTCGCGGGCGAGCCCGGCGATGCTCAGGCAGTCACCGCGATTCGGCGTCAGTTCCAGTACCAGCAACTGGTCGACGAGGCCGAGATGCTGCTCGATCGGCGTGCCGGGTACGGCTTTCGGATCGAGTTCCAGCAGACCTTCCGATTTTTCGGCCAGGCCCAGTTCAGAAGCGGAACAGAGCATGCCGCTGGACTCGACGCCGCGTAGCTCAGCCTTGCCGATCTCGGTGCCGTTTGGCAGCACAGCACCTGGCAGCGCTGCCGGAACCAGGATGCCGGGCCGTGCATTGGCAGCGCCACAGACGATCTGCAGCACTTCACCGGTGCCGGCATCAACTTCGCAGACCCGCAGCCGATCCGCTTGCGGATGCGGCGTGGTGCTGAGGATCTTGCCGACGACGATGCCCTTCGGCAGCACATCGAGCATCGGTTCAGCCTCGCATTCGAGACCGGCCATGTTCAGCTTGTGGGCGAGTTCGGTGGCGGTGGCCGGCGGGTTGACCCATTCGCGCAGCCAGTTTTCTGAGAGCTTCACTTGAACTGCTCCAGAAACCGCAAATCATTGTTGAAGAACAGACGCAGGTCGTCGACGCCATAACGCAGCATGGCCAGCCGTTCGACACCCATGCCAAAGGCGTAACCGGTGTAGCGCTCGGGATCGATGCCGACAGCAGCGAGCACATTCGGATGAACCACACCGCAGCCGAGCACTTCGAGCCAGCGCGTGCCCTTCTCGGGATCGCCCCAGCGGATGTGGACATCGGCGCCGGGTTCGACGAATGGAAAGTACGAAGGCCGGAACAGCGCTTCGACTTCGCGCTCGAAGAACAGCGACAGGAATTTCTGCAGGTCGTGCTTCAGGTCGGCGAGGCCGACGTTCTCGGCCACGTACAGGCCTTCGACCTGGTGAAACATCGGGCTGTGGGTGCGATCGAAATCGACTCGGTAGACGCGGCCCGGACAGATGATGCGGATCGGCGGGCGGCGGTCGAGCATGGTCCGCACCTGCACCGGGCTGGTGTGAGTGCGCAGCAGGCGGGCGCCGTTGAGCGCGTAGAACGTGTCCTGCATCGCCCGCGCCGGATGCGATTCCGGAATGTTCAGGGCCTGGAAGTTGTGCCAGTCGTCCTCGATCTCCGGACCCTGGACCGATTCGAAGCCCATGGCGTTGAAGATCTGCTCGATGCGGCGGATGGTCCGCGACACCGGGTGCAGCGCGCCGGCGGGTTCACCACGGCCGGGCAGGGTGACGTCGATGGTTTCCGAAGCCAGGCGGCGAGTCAGTTCGGCATCGGCGATCGCGCGCGCGCGCGCTTCGAGCTGGGCCGACAGCTGCTCCTTGAGCTTGTTGACCTGCTCGCCGAACGCCTTGCGCTGCTCGTGGGGCATCGCGCCCAGGCTTTTCAGCAGGTCGGTGACCCGGCCTTTCTTGCCGAGCAGGTCGACACGCAGGGCTTCGATGGCGCGCGGGTCGGCGGCGGCGGCGATATCGGCCTGCGCGCCGGACAGCAGCTCATCGAGATTGGGAGTGGAAGTCGCGTTCATGGCACCGGGAACTCAGGAATCCAGGGGGAATTCGAGGGCACAAAAAAGGGGAGAGGCGAAAGACGCCGCTCCCCCGTTTTGCAGCCGGACTGCTTAGGCGGCGAGCTTCAACTTCGCCTGCTCGACCAGCTTGGCAAACGCCGGCTTGTCGTGGATCGCGATGTCCGAAAGCATCTTGCGGTCAACCTGAATCTCAGCCAGGGACAAGCCGTGGATGAACTTCGAGTACGACAGGCCCAGCTCGTTCGATGCCGCATTGATGCGCTGAATCCACAGGGCGCGGAACTCGCGCTTCTTGACCCGGCGATCGCGGTAGGCGTACTGGCCCGACTTGATGACCTGCTGCTTGGCTGCGCGGAATACACGACCGCGGGCACCGTAATAGCCCTTGGCCTTCTTCAGCAGCTTCTTGTGACGTGCGCGGGCAGTTACGCCGCGTTTGACTCTTGCCATCTTGAATTACCTTTCGATTGTCTTGTTCGCTGAGCGAATCTTCTATGTAAGCGACACTTCTACAACTGAGGTGACGCCTTGAGTCGTGAGACTCAGGCGTACGGGAGCAGCTGACGGACTTCTTTATTGTCCGAGGCATGCACCATCGTCGGCCCACGCAGGTCGCGGATGCGCTTGGGCGATTTCTTGGTCAGGATGTGCCGCTTGAACGCGCTGGAGCGCTTGAAGCCACCCTTGGCAGTACGGGAGAAGCGCTTGGCAGCGCCCTTGTTGGTCTTCAGCTTCGGCATTTCTTACGGCTCCAATGTGTTAGTGATTCCATCAACCCTTGGCAGGTTGACTTCAGTGTTTGCGCGGGCCCATCACCATGATGGCCTGCTTGCCTTCGAGTTTCGGGTGCTGCTCGACCAGCGCTAGTTCATCCAGTTCGGCCTTCAGGCGATCGATCAGCTTGAAGCCCAGATCCTGATGCGCCAGCTCGCGACCCTTGTAGCGGATCACGATCTTGACCTTGTCGCCTTCCTCAAGGAATTCCTTGCAGTGCTTCAGCTTGGTCTGGAAGTCGCCTTCCTCGGTCGTCGGACGGAACTTCACTTCCTTGACCTGGATCTGCTTCTGCTTCTTCTTGGCGGCCTGCTGCTGCTTGTCCTTCTGATAGATGTACTTGCCGTAATCCATGATCTTGCAGACCGGTGGATCCGCATTCGGCGATACCTCTACCAGGTCAAGCCCGGCCTCTTCGGCCTTGGCAATGGCGTCACGCGTGAGCATGATGCCTACCTGTGCGCCATCCTCGGCGATGACACGTACACGAGGTACGTTGATTTCATCGTTGCGGCGATCCTGACGTTCCGCGCTGATACGCGTATCTCCCAAAAATCAACAAACAATGCGGCGCAACCTAAGGGTCGCCCGCGGAAAAGAGCGGCATTATAGGGAACGAGGGTGTCGCTAAACAAGTGCGCTTGCACATTGAGGTCGCGGGGCAGTTCGAAAGCTCGAGCACTGATCCAGGTTTCCAACAAAAAGCCCGATCGAGGCGTCTCGGTTCAGAGGGGAATGAGCATCGTGCTACCCTTTTGTCGTGACACGCCTCCGACTCCCCCTCAACGTCCTGCTATGTCTGCTGCTGGCCTTGAGCCAGCTGGCCGGGACGCATCTGCATCGCCATGTCGAAGCGCATGAGCATGGGCGCCTGCATGATGGTGAGGCCGGACATGGCCACGAGTCGCTGCACCGGCTGGAGGTCAGCGTGGTCACCGATGTCGCCGACCATGATGGCCCCGAGGCCGTGCACGAAGACGTGAGTCTCGATTCGATCGCCGATCGCTTGGCCCACGCGTCAACCGATCTGCCGCCGTTGGCGTTGCTGCTCGCTTTTGTTCTGCTCTGGCCGGTTTTGCTGAACTGGTCCGCAGCCCCGGGGTATCGATCACCTCCCAGACCGCCACCCGCTCTGGCGTTCCGACCACCGTTGCGTGGTCCGCCGCTGATTTCCGTCGCGTGATGTAACGCGTCCGGCACTTCTGTGCTGGGCATCGATGTCCGCGCACCGTGCGTGCCGGATGACCAGACGGAGAGGCACCCATGTTGTTCCTGAAACCGTGCCATCGACTGGCGTGGACCTTGGTTTTGTTGCCGTTATTGGCGACTGCCGGGGACGAAGTCCCGTTATCGGGGCAGCCGATCACGCTGGCGCAGGCCGTCGCCCGCAGCCAGGCGTCGAATCCCGATCTCGCCGTTGCCGGCTACGCCCTGCGTGTGCAGGACGGTCTCAGCCTGCAGGCCGGTCTGGCCCCCAACCCCGAGCTGGGGATCACCGTCGAGGATGCCCTCGGCACCGGTGACCGCAGTGGTCTGTCGTCCGCCCAGACGACGTTGAGCCTGCGGCAGATCATCGAACGTGGTGCTGCCGGACGGCGCGTCGCCGCATCTCAGGCAGGCCGCGAATTGCTGGACGCCGAACGGGTCGAGCAGCAACTCGATGTCGCCGCCGCGACCGCGCGTCGCTACCTTCGGGTACTGTCCGACCAGTTGCGACTCGATCTCGCCGGTGAGGGCCTGCGACTCGCAGAGCAGGCGGTCAAGGCCGCGAAGGAGCGTGTCGACGCTGCCCGGGCGCCGGATGCCGAGTTTTCCCGGGCACAGGTCGATCTCGCGCGTGCCGAACTGGATCGCGAGGACATCGAACACGAGCTGCTGACCAGTCGCCGTCAGTTGGCAGCACTCTGGGGCGATGCCGATGCGAGCTTCGGCGTTGCAGCCGGCAACCTCACCCGGCTGCCGGACCTGAAGCCGTTCGAAGCGCTTGCCGGCCAGCTGAAAGCCAATCCCAGCCTGCTGAAATTCGGCTCCGAAACGCGGCTGCGCGAAGCCGAGCTGCGACTGGCCGAGCAACGTCGCAAGCCGGCCTGGGAAGTCAGTGCCGGCATTCGTCGCTATGAAGCGGGCAACGATGTGGCGGGCGTCTTCGGCCTGAGCATTCCGCTGCCGTGGCGCGATCAGGGTCAGGGGACGATCGCGGCGGCGCAGGCGAGAGTCGAGCAGGTCGACGCCAGCCGCACGGCATCCGAACTGCGCATGCGCACCCACCTGTTCGAGTTGTTCCAGGAACTCCAGCACGCCCGCCACGTGGCCGACACGCTGGACCGCCGGATGCTGCCGCGCGCAACGGAATCGCTCCAGCAGACCGAGTACGCCTACGCCCGCGGCCGCTACAGCTACCTCGAACTGGTCGCCGCCCAGCGCGACCTGCTGGCCATCAAGCGCGCCCGCATCCAGGCCGCCGTGGATGCCCACGGCTACGCCACCGAAATCGACCGACTGACCGGCACCGTGCCCGGTTCGACTGAACCTCAATGAGAACGCACATGAAACATCTGACCAGCCTGATGCTGTGCCTGGCGCTCCTCGCCTGCGGCAAGTCCGAGCAGGCACCGGCCGCAAAGGGCGGCGGCCACGAAGCCGCAGCCCCGGAAGTGATCAAGGGACCGCATCGCGGACGGCTGCTGAGCGAAGGCCCGTTCGCCATTGAACTGGCGATCTTCGAGACCGGCGTGCCGCCGGAATTCCGCGCCTGGGCAACGCTCGACGGCAAGCCTCTGGCGACCCGCGACTTCACCGTGACGGTCGAAACCCTGCGTCTCGGTGACTTCCGCCAGACCTTCGTGTTCAAGCCGGAGGGCAGCGCACCCGATGATTTCCTGCGCGCGCAGGCATCCGTCCATGAGCCGCACTCCTTCGATGTCACGGTCACCGCCGAGCACGCCGGCAAGCGCTATCAGTGGCAGTACCAGAGCTACGAAGGCCGCACCCGGATCGCCACCAACATGGCGGATTCGGCTGGGGTCAAGATCGAGACCGCAGGCTCGGCGATGCTGACCGAAACCCTGAGTCTGTACGGCCAGATCGTGCAGAACCCGGAGCGCAGCCGCGAAGTCAGTGCCCGCTTTCCGGGCGCGATCCGAAGCGTGGCCAAGGCACTCGGCGAACCAGTCAAGGCGGGCGAAACGCTGGCCCTGATCGAGAGCAACGAAAGCCTGCGCAACTACGCGGTCACGGCCCCGATCTCCGGCATGGTGATGCGACGCGACGCCAACCCGGGCGAGCAGTCCGGCAATCGAGTGCTGTTCACCATCGTCGATCCGGCGTCGGTGCTGGCGGAGTTGTCGGTGTTTCCGAAGGATCGCGCCAAGGTCGTACCCGGTGCTGCCGTGAAGATCCGGCTCGCCGATGGCGATGCGATGGCCGAAGGCACGGTGACCCGCGTCGAGGTGCAGGCCGGTAGCAATCAAGCGGTCAAGGTGCGCGTGGCGCTGAAGTCGACGGCCGCCAGCTTCGTTGCGGGCAGCTTCGTCCACGGTGAAGTGGTCGTCGGCAGCCGCGAAGTGCCGTTGGCGGTGAAGACCTCGGGCCTGCAGCCATTCCGGGATTTCACCGTGGTCTACGCGCAGATCGGCGACAGCTACGAGGTGCGCATGCTCGAACTCGGCGACCAGCGTGGCGACATGGTCGAAGTGCTGGGCGGACTCGAACCCGGCACGAAGTACGTCACCGAAAACAGTTACCTGATCAAGGCGGACATCGAGAAATCCGCCGCCTCCCACGATCATTGAGCGCCCGGCCATGATCGAACGACTGCTGCAACTTGCGATTCAACGCCGCGGCCTGGTGATGGTGCTGGCACTTGCCATCGCTGCGCTTGGCGTCTACAGCTTCACCAAACTGCCGATCGATGCGGTGCCGGACATCACCAATGTCCAGGTCATCGTCAATGTCGAGGCCCCCGGCTACACACCGCTGGAAGCCGAGCAGCGCATCAGCTTTCCGATGGAAACGGCGATGTCCGGCATGCCGAAGCTCAGCCACACGCGCTCGCTGGCCCGCTATGGCCTGAGCCAGGTCACCGTGGTGTTCGAGGACGGCACCGACATCTACTTCGCGCGCCAGCAGGTGGCCGAGCGGATGAATGCGGCGCGTGGCCAGTTGCCCGCTGGCCTTGAGCCGACCCTGGGGCCGATCGCGACCGGACTTGGCGAGATCTTCATGTTCACGGTCGATGCCGAGCCGGGTGCGAAGAATGCTGATGGCTCACCGCTGACCCAGACCGATTTGCGCTCGGTACATGACTGGGTGATCCGGCCGCAGTTGCTGCGGGTGCCGGGTGTCGTCGAGGTCAACCCGATCGGTGGCTACAAGAAGGAAATCCTGGTTGCACCCGATCCGGCGAAGCTGCTGGCCTACGGCCTGAACTACGACGATGTGATGGCGGCCATCGCTGCCAACAACGGCAATCGCGGTGCCGGCTACATCGAGCGCAACGGCGCGCAGTGGCTGATGCGGGTGCCCGGCCAAGTAGCGGATATGGACGCCATCGGCAGCATCGTCGTGCGCCAGCAGGGCGGTGTGCCGCTGCGGGTGCGCGATGTCGCGGCGGTTGGTCCCGGACAGGAACTGCGCAGCGGTGCGGCAACCCAGAACGGCCATGAAGTCGTGCTCAGCACGGTGTTCATGCTGATCGGCGAAAACAGCCGCACGGTCAGTCAGGCGGTGGCCGACAAGCTCGCGCAGATCAAGGCCAGCCTGCCAGCCGGGGTCAGCGCCACGGCGGTCTACAACCGCACGGTGCTGGTCAACAAGACCTTGGCGACGGTGCACAAGAACCTGCTCGAAGGTGCCCTGCTGGTGGTGGTCGTGCTGTTGCTGCTGCTCGGCAATGTCCGCGCGGCACTGCTGACCGCTACTGTCATTCCGCTGGCCATGCTGATGACCGTGACCGGCATGGTGCAGACCCGGATCAGCGCCAACCTGATGAGTCTTGGCGCGCTGGACTTCGGCCTGATCGTCGATGGCGCGGTGATCATTGTCGAGAACTGTCTGCGCCGGCTGTCCCATGCAGCCCGGGCGCGCGGCACGCTGATGCCGCTCGACGAGCGCCTGAAGCTGGTGTTCGCAGCGACTCGCGAAGTGATCCGCCCGGCGCTGTTCGGCGTGTTCATCATCACGGCGGTCTACCTGCCGGTGTTCGCGCTGACCGGCGTCGAAGGCAAGATGTTCCACCCGATGGCCTTCACCGTGGTGATCGCCCTGGTCAGCGCGATGCTGCTGTCGCTGACTTTCGTGCCGGCTGGCGTCGCCCTGCTGTTCCGCAAGCCGGTCATCGAGCGCGACAACTTCCTGATGCGCGGTGCCCGCAGCGCCTACGAGCCGCTGCTGCACGCGGCACTGAAGCTGCGCTGGCCGCTGGTGATCGGCGCGGCCGGGCTGGTGGTGTTCTGCGCGGCACTCGCCACCCGCATGGGCAGCGAGTTCCTGCCCAATCTCGATGAAGGCGACATCGCCATGCACGCGCTGCGCATTCCCGGTACGTCACTGAGCCAGGCCGTGCAGTTGCAGCAGCAGCTCGAAGCCGAGATCAAAAAGATTCCGGAGGTCGAGCGGGTGTTCGCCAAGATCGGCACCGCCGAGGTTGCGACCGAAGCCGCACCGCCAAGCGTGGCCGATAACTTCATCATCCTGAAACCGCGCGACCAGTGGCCGGACCCCAGCAAGTCGAAGGCCCAGGTGGTCGCTGATCTCGAAGCACAGGTGACGCCGGTGCCGGGCAATCGCTACGAGTTCCTGCAGCCGATCCAGATGCGCTTCAACGAACTGATCGCCGGTGTCCGCGCCGAACTGGCGGTCAAGGTGTTCGGCGACGACTTCGACACGCTGGTCGAGCTGGGCGCGAAGATCGGCAAGGCCGTCGGCAGCGTCGACGGTTCGGCCGATGTCGCCGTCGAGCAGGCCACCGGTCTGCCGGTGATGACGATCCAGCCGAAGCTCGAAACCCTGGCGCGGCTGGGTCTGAATGTCGCCGACGTGCAGAACCTGGTGTCGACCGCGCTGGGCGGCCAGGTCGCCGGCCAGTTGTACGACGGCGATCGACGCGCCGACATCATCGTCCGCCTGCCGGAGACCCTGCGCAGCAATCCCGACGCGCTGAAGAACCTGCCGATCTCCTTGCCGGACGGCGGCTATGTGCCGCTCGGCGAAGTCGTGAGCACGGAACTGGTCACCGGCTACAACCAGATCAACCGCGAGAACGGCAAGCGCCGCGTCGTGGTCACCGCCAATGTCCGGGGACGTGATCTTGGTTCCTTCGTCGGCGATGTGCAGCGCGCGGTGACGGAGACGGTCGAGCTGCCGCCGGGCTACTGGATCGAATACGGCGGCACCTTCCAGCAGCTTGAATCGGCATCGAAGCGGCTGGCCATCGTGGTGCCGGTGACCCTAGCGCTGATCGCCGGCCTGCTGCTGATGGCGCTCGGCTCGGCCCGCGATGCCGCCGTGATCTTCAGCGGCGTGCCGCTGGCGCTGACCGGCGGCGTGCTGGCCTTGTGGCTGCGCGACATTCCGCTGTCGATCTCGGCCGGTGTCGGCTTCATCGCGCTGTCCGGCATCGCGGTGCTGAACGGTTTGGTCATGGTCAGCTTCATTCGCGACCTCCGAGCCAGCGGCATGGGGCTCGACCAGGCCATCGTCGAAGGGGCCTTGACCCGCTTGCGTCCGGTGCTGATGACCGCCCTGGTCGCAGGCCTGGGCTTCGTGCCGATGGCCTTCAACACCGGGATCGGTAGCGAAGTGCAAAGGCCTTTGGCCACCGTGGTGATCGGCGGCATCCTGTCGTCGACCCTGCTGACCTTGCTGGTGCTGCCGGGGCTGTACCGGCTGCTGGCACAACGACGACTGGAACCCGCGCCGCTACCGGCGGTCGGTCAGTCCTGATGCCCGCCTGTTCAATCCATTCGCTGAAGGAAACCCGATGAAAGCTGCTGCCGCGCTGCTGCTGTCCCTGATCGCCACCACCGCCATCGCCCATCCCGAGCACGAGTTCGACGAGCCTGCAGCTCCGGCCAAGCTCGAAGTCGATGCCAAGGCAAAGCAGGCGGATGCCGCTGCCAAAGCCGCTGCCGACAAGGCGAAGGCCGATGCCGAAGCGGCACGAGCCGCCGCTGCCAAGGCAGTGAAAAAGCCTTGAATCGGCCACTTTCGAGTCTGAGCCTTGCCAGGTTGATATCAGCCGCGGTCCTGCTGGTGTCACCGCTGGCCTTCGCTCATGGCGTTGCCGAAGACGATGCCGCGTTCATCGAGGGCGTCAGCGGCGTCCATCTGCTGCCGTTCCTGTACCTCGGGGCCAAGCACATGGTCACCGGCTACGACCATCTGCTGTTCCTGTTCGGGGTGATCTTCTTCCTGTACCGGCTCAAGGAAGTCGGCCTGTACGTCACGCTGTTCGCGATCGGCCACAGCAGCACATTGCTGTTCGGCGTGTTGAGCGGCAGCCACGTCAACCCGTATCTGGTCGACGCGGTGATCGGCCTGTCGGTGGTCTACAAGGCGCTCGACAACCTCGGTGCGTTTCCGCGCTGGTTCGGCGTGCAGCCGAACACCAAGGCGGCGGTGCTGATCTTCGGTCTGTTCCATGGCTTCGGGCTGGCAACCAAGCTGCAGGACTTCCAACTGTCCGCCGATGGACTGGTGCCGAACATGCTGGCCTTCAATGTCGGCGTCGAGATCGGCCAGTTGCTGGCCCTGACCGCGATCCTGATCGCGATGGCCTGCTGGCGACGCACGGCGGCGTTTCCGCGCCAGGCCTTCGCTGCCAACACGGTGCTGATGAGCGCCGGCTTCATCCTCACCGGCTATCAATTGGCCGGTTATCTGAGCACCCCATGAGCCCGTCTTCGATGAATGCCAATCCGACCTCCATCCAGGCGACGACGCCGCAATTGCTGAAAGCCACCGGGCTGGCCCTGGCAGTTGCGGCGGTCATCCTGGTCACTGCGGTACTGCCGGCCGAGTACGGGATCGATCCGACCGGCATCGGCCGCACGCTCGGACTCACGGCGCTGAGTGCGGAGCCGGCACCAGCGGCGGTCACAACGACCACGCCCGCGGTCGAATCGGTGTCGGTCCTGTCATCGCCCGCCGACGCCGTGATCAAGCGTGCGGTCCCATTCCACAGCGAAGAGATGTCCTTGACCCTGGCGGCGAACCGGGGTGCCGAAATCAAGACGGCGATGAAGGCCGGCGAGCGCTTCGAGTTCTCGTGGACCAGCACCGGCGGCCCGGTCAGCTTCGACATGCACGGCGAAAAGCCGAACGACGGCGACAACTTCACCAGCTACTGGAAGGACCGTGATCAGAGCGAAGCGCATGGCAGCTTCGTTGCGCCGTTTGATGGCGTACATGGCTGGTACTGGAAGAACCACGGCAGCGAGCCGGTCACGGTGACGGTCAAGGTCAGCGGCTACTTCGACAAGTTGCACATGCCATGACACTTCCCGAAATGAAATGGCACTGGGAACAGGTGTACTCGACCAAAGCCAGCGATGCCGTGAGCTGGTATCAGCCGCATGCCAGCGTTTCGCTGAGCCTGATCCGCGAGACCGGCATCGATCTCGACGCACCGATCATCGACGTTGGCGGCGGCGCATCGACCTTGGTCGACGATCTGCTTGACCTCGGTTACCGCGCGCTATCAGTCCTCGATCTCTCGGGAGCAGCGCTGGCCGCTGCGGCAAGCCGGCTCGGTACGCGGGGCGACGGGGTTCGATGGC
The DNA here is from genome assembly GCA_030694365.1 of Nevskia sp. Taxonomy (GTDB): domain Bacteria; phylum Pseudomonadota; class Gammaproteobacteria; order Nevskiales; family Nevskiaceae; genus Nevskia. Next base: position 22,685 of record JAUXYM010000048.1, read on the forward strand.
TGGAAGCCGATATCACCCGAACTACATTCCCGGAAGCGAGCATCGAGCTATGGCACGACCGCGCCGTCTTCCACTTCCTGAACGAGGCGGACGATCGTGCCGCCTACGTTCGAACGCTCAGCCAGGCGGTCAAACCGGGGGGCCATCTGATCATCGGCACCTTTGCCGAGAACGGCCCAGAAAAGTGCAGTGGCCTGCCTGTGCAGCGCTACTCTGCGCAAGGCCTGTACTCGCAGCTCAGTGCTGAGTTCGAACTGGTGAAGACGACCACTGAAGCACACCAAACACCATCGGGTTCGATTCAGGCCTTCGTCTATTGCTGGTGCCGGCGGCGGGTCGCATGAAGCGTTTACAAGGCAAGAGATTGAACGACCGATGACTGGGCTCAACCGTCTGTATCGCCGCCCGGAATCACCTGGGGTAGCCGCTGCCTTGATCGCCGCGCTGCTGTTCGGCGCCGGCACGCCGTTGGCGAAAATGCTGCTCGATGGCCTCAGTCCCTGGTTGCTCGCCGGACTGCTGTACCTCGGCTCCGGCCTCGGTATGGCGCTGTATCGGCTGGCGACACGGGCTGCGGCGGCGCATCTGACCCGCCGCGAGTGGCCGTGGCTGGCCGGCGCCATTCTGAGCGGTGGTGTGCTGGCGCCAGTGCTGTTGATGATCGGCCTGACCGGCATGCCGGCGACCGGAGCCTCCTTGCTGCTGAATGCCGAAGGGGTGTTCACCGCCTTGCTGGCCTGGTTCGCATTCCGGGAGAACTTCGACCGCCGGATCGCGCTGGGCATGGCGTCCATCTTGGCCGGTGCGCTGATCCTGAGCTGGCCGCAGCAGGTGAGCTTTGCCGGTGCGATGCCGGCGCTGGCCATCCTTGGTGCCTGTCTGGCCTGGGGCATCGACAACAACCTGACCCGCAAGGTGTCGCTGACCGACGCGACCTGGATCGCCGCCGTGAAAGGATTGGCGTCGGGCACCGTCAATCTGGTGCTCGCGTTCTCGCTGGGGGCGGCACTACCGGGAATCGGTACAGCCGGCGGCGCGATGCTGGTGGGCTTCCTGTCCTACGGGGTCAGCCTGGCGCTGTTCGTGGTCGCGCTGCGTCATCTCGGCACCGCGCGTACCGGTGCCTATTTCTCGATCGCACCGTTCTTCGGAGCACTGCTGGCGCTACTGCTCGGCGAGCCGCTGACGGCGTCGCTGGTGATGGCAGGAAGCCTGATGGCAGTCGGCATCTGGCTGCATCTGACCGAACACCACGAGCACCTGCACAGCCACGACCCTATCGAGCACGTCCACGAGCACGTCCACGAGCACGTCCACGATACGCACCACCAGCATGCGCACGACGCTCTGGACGCGGTCGGGCAGCGCCACGCACATCGTCATCGGCACGAGGCGCTGACACACAGCCACACCCATTTCCCCGATGCCCACCACGAGCACGACCATCGGTGAGCCATCGGTTGATTTACCGGCAACAACCACCGTTCTGCTGAATCGGTGGACACTTCACAGAGCCGAAGGAGCAGAACACGCAGCAGTCGCCAGGGTTGGGACGCAGTAGCGTGTTGCAGCTGCTGCATTCGTAGAAGAACTGACAGGCATCTGTCGGCATCACCTCGACCTTAGAAGCTGCGCATGCCGGGCATATCAATACCGATTCAAGAACGTGGTTGGTCATGTTGGGTCTCTTCTGCCTGGTCGACGGAAAGCAGCGTTTGCAGTCATCGCGGTCGGCGGTGCCCTCATGACCTGATGCTGGATGCGCCCATCCGGAGTATCTGATCAAGCGCAGCGCCCAGATCGAAATCCGGATTGATACTGATCGCAGCCTCGACAGCCTCCCTCAGCGTGCTACCCGCAGATAGGGTTGAGTGAAAGGCCCAGGCGTCTGGATTCAGTTCGACCGTTCGAAGCTTGTCGTCGCAGACCAGCAACAGGCTGTCACCCCGGTCGTATTGAGCGCTGTCAGCCTCACTCCAGGTGGCGAGCACCGGATGACTTGATCTGAACAACGCCGCCCGCGGTACGAGTGCCAGGCGTAACGCCGGCAGCTGCTCGGGCGGAATGGCCGCCAGCTTTTCGTGATCGAGTGCGGGCTTCTCAGGCGCGCGTGCGAGCTGCGCGACGAGCCATTCGAACCGCGCCAGATCTGGCGCGATGAGCGGGATATCCGCGAGCGGAAGTCGTTCCAGAAAATCACCGAAGTCTGCACCGTAGGCTTCCAGGTCACCGCTGCGTGAAGGGGTTGCTTTCACGTGGTCGCCGATGATTTGCGCGAAAGTGTCACCACCCATGGCCCTTGCGGTTGCTGGGTAGCTGATAGTCAGTGCCTGTTCGAGAAGCGCTGCCGTCGCGTGCTGGTAGATCGCGAACTGATCTTCTGTATCAAGACCTGGCCGCAGAACGACTTGATCACGAAGCGCCGACTCCAGCGGTTCGCCGAGAACGGCCGCCATCATCTGGCTTTGCAGGCCAGCCAATGACGGAGCCTCGGGCTGTCGGTCAGCGATCTCGGTCGATGACATGGCACGCTGCAAGATCATCGGCTCGCCGCATTTCGGTGAGTAGTTCGGATAGCGGAGGAATGTCAGCGTCCCGCTCGATCAAGGCCGGACGCAAGCCGATGACCTGCAGGGCGTGCTCGTACAGCGCCCACACGGCTGCCGGTACCGGCCGGCTGTGCGTGTCGATCAGCGTATGACCGCGATCCTCGCCACCTGCGAGGTGATAAGCGACGACTTGGTCAGCCGGAATGTCGGCGATTGCCTGAATCGCGTCGGCACCGTGATTGATCTGATTGACGTACAGGTTGTTCAGATCGAGCAGAAGGCTGCAGCCGCTGCGCTGGGCAACCGCCGCGAGAAAGCCAGCTTCGCTGTACTCGGCACCGGCAAATTCGAGATAGGTGGATACGTTCTCCAACGCAATCTTTCGACCCAGGGCGGTCTGTAACTGCTCGACATGACGGCAAAGCACATCGACCGCTTCCCGGGTTCTTGGCAACGGCATCAGGTTGTTGCTGTGCAGCCCGCCGATGCTGCCCCAGCAGGCGTGTTCGGAAACGAGCCAAGGCTGGTATCGATCGACCAGGGCGGCAAGCGCAGCGACGTGAACCGCGTCCGGCGGATCAACCGAGCCGAGCGACAGACCGACACCGTGCAGGCTCAGCGGATAATCGGCCCGCAGTCGTTGCAGTCGGCTATGCCGATGCCGGTCATGGCCGAAATAGTTCTCGCTGTGGACTTCCAGCCAGCCGATCGCCGGACGGGCGTCATCGATTTCGACGGCATACGGATCGCGCAAGCCGATGCCGGCGCTTGCCGGCATCGCTTGTCGATACGGGATTCGCTGCACTGAACCGATTGAAACAATCAGGACTTCGAGGTCAGCGATCCGCCTGTCTTCTCACAGCTGCCGGTCGGCACCATCTTCCACTCGTCTGGCGCATTGTCTGTTTTCGCCTGTCCAGCGCAGGAATGCTTGGACGTGCCACAGCCGTTCTGACCAGCCTTGGCGATGCCGAAGCACTTCTCTTCGGCCTTCTTGTCGGCGGCGACTGCCGTGGTCGACAGCAACAGGCTGGCAACCGCACCAGCGATCAGCTTCGAGGTATCAAACGACTTCATCGGGACTTCTCCATGAGGTTGACGAGGATTGAGCGCCGGGCTGCCGAAGACGATGCGATCAGGCTTCGGCAGCCCGGCGATATTGCAAAGGGTGCTGGCCTTGGACTTACCGCGCGCAAATCAGTTCGGCTACCTGCTGCGCCGGTGCCGTGGCGTAGCGATAGGCCTGCTTGCTCCGCAGCCAGTCATGTTCCGTAGCCGCACTTGAGCTGGCAACCGCCGCAGGCGCGATCGCTGCCCGATCGGTCACCTGAAGCGCGCGACATTTGGCCTCTTGTCAGGCGTTGATCGAAGCTGCTTCCTGAACCGCGCCGGTCACGGTCGACGATGCCGCTTCGCAGGCCGTCGTGTGCTGGAGCCAGAAATACTTGGTCTGCATCCTGGTGCTCGGCGCGGCCTCGAGAAAAGGGCTTGACGCGGTCTTACGACGGGATCGTCGGCAAGGCTTGCTGCTAGAAGCGAAGACATGCGGAGGGTCCACGGGCTCATAGCCGCAGTCGTGCGGTCTGGAGATACAGCGGGCGATGGAAGGGAACCGGCGGCGGAATTGCCGCTGTCAGAAAGCGGATGGCGTGCGCGGAGACTGGCAGCACCGTGGCTGATGGCCGCCCGGCAAGATGCTGATCACCGTCGTCGAGTGCGGGAAGGCGATCGGTCGATTTCAGTGGCCGGATCAAAGCTTGTCCAGCGTCGACCGGAACGCTGTCCCGGCCGAACTCGGCTGCCATGCCGAGGCAGCTTGCCGGCGCGTCCTGCCGCTGGGGTGCCCCGCAGTCGGTAGCCATAGGCATGGCGCTGCCCGTGCAGCACCAGGCAAGACTGACCGGCAGCAGCAACATGACCACGGTCAGCCGGCTGACGATGCTGATACGGACCGTTCAGCCGAGTATCGTCATGGCGACGGCAAGGTTCATGACTGCGCCCGCTGACGCTTGCCGGTAGCGCTCGATGCGGCCGCCGGCCGCTTCGCCGCACACGAACCGG
>JAUXYM010000050.1 GCA_030694365.1 Nevskia sp.
CCGCAGGCAGCACCGCCAGTGCCGCCGCCGGTCCTGCCGCCAGTGCTCCAACCCGTGGTAGAACCGCCCGACGTCGAACCCGACCTGGCGCCGGTGGTGCCGCCTGCAGGGTCGTCACCACCACCGTCGCAGCCGCTCAGCATCAGGGCGGTGGCCGTGGTGGCCAGGGCGATCCAGCGAATTCGCGTCGTCAGACTCATGGGTAACCTCATGCTTGGAGACAGCCGCAGGTGGCTAACCGTCGAGTGCCAGATTCATCAGCTCGAATATTAGCGATCCGGGTTGGTGCTTGCCGGAGCTCGACTTCTAGTCGCGCCGCTTCAGCAACCGCACTTCGCCGCTACCGACACCACGTGGATCGGCCGCTGCTTCCAGCGTATCGCTGGCCGGGCGCCAGAGCACCGCCTGGAGATTGCCGTAGCTGCTGTCGAGCGCCTTCAGCGCATGACCCATCGCGGTCAGGCGAGTGACCTCTTCCGGGCTGAACGCGCCCGGCTCGTACTGCACGACGTCGGGCAGGTACTGATGGTGGTAGCGCGGCGCGGCGACGATCGCTTTCGCATCGGCACCGTTGACGAAATTCAGCACGCCGAGCAGCACCATCGTCGCGATCCGGCTACCGCCCGGCGTGCCCAGCACCAGCACGCCTTTCGGACCTTCGATGAAGGTCGGCGACATGGTCGACAGCGGCCGCTTGCGCGGTGCCACCAGATTCGCTTCCGAACCGATCAGGCCATAGGCGTTGCTGGCGGTGGTCGACGCCGCGAAGTCGTCCATCTCGTCGTTCAGCAGGATGCCGGTGCCCGGTGCCATATACGCGGAGCCGAACGACAGGTTGATCGACATCGTCGCCGCCACGCGGTTGCCCTCGGCATCGATCACCGAAAAATGCGAGGTGTTGGTGCCTCCGGGCGCGCCGAGCGGCGCTGGCGGCAGGCTTGCCGACGGCGTCGCCTGGTCACGAACGATGCCTTTCGCCAGCTCCAGCGCATAGCTGCGCGAAGCCAGCCGGGCCAGCGGAATGCGGACGAAATCGGGATCGCCGAGCCAGGCGGCGCGGTCGCGATAAGCGCGCCGCAGCGCTTCGACGACCAGATGCTTGCCGACGCCGTCACCGACATCGGTCCAGCCGATCGCTTCGAGCTGCTGCAGGGTTTCGATCAGCGCCAGGCCGCCGGCCGATGGTGGCGGTGCCGACACCAAGCGGTAATCGCGGAACCAGGTGACCATCGGCGAACGCTCGACGACCGTGTAGCGATGCAGATCGTCAGCGCTCCAGATGCCGCCGGCTGCGCTGACGCCGGCGAGCAAGCGTTTCGCCGTTTCGCCATCGTAGAAACCCGGCAAGCCCTTGTCGGCAAGTCGCTTGATCACTGCTGCGAGATCGGGCTGGCGCAGCTTCTGGCCCACCGTCGGAATCTTGTTGCCGGGCAGGAACACCGCACGGGCGGCCGGCGAGAAGCGAGCCTGGTTCTGCTCGATCGCCTTGACCAGCTTGGCGTCGACCGCAAAGCCATCCTTCGCCAGGGCAATTGCGGGGGCCAGCGATTTTTCCAGCGGCAGCTTGCCGTACTTCTTCGCCAGATAGACCAGCGCGGCCGGCTCGCCGGGAATACCCGCCGACAGCGGGCCGTCGCGCGAGGCCTTGTCGATCGCCTTGCCGCTGGCATCCTGATACATCGTCGGCGTGGCGGCGAACGGCGCGACTTCGCGGCCATCGACCATGGTCTCGAAACGATCCGAGGCGCGATGCAGCAGCCAGAAGCCGCCACCGCCGATGCCGGAGCCGGTGGGCTCGACGACAGCAATCGCCGCCGTGATCGCAACAGCGGCATCGAAGGCATTGCCACCGGCGGCGAGGATGTCGAGCCCGGCCTTGGTCGCCAGCGGATGGGCACTGGCCACGGCATTGCCTGGCGGCTTGTCGTTAGCACTGGCGATGAAACCGGCCGACAGCAGCACGGCCAGCGACAGCGGGATCATTCGGGCGACAACGAAGCCAACGAAGCGACGGCGAAAGACGATGGGAGTCATTGGGAAATTCCTTTTCCGATCAGGTGGGGCGGTCAGCAGACCGCGCTCAGACCTTGGCGGCGGTCAGCAGCCGGTATTTGGCCAGCAGCTGTTCTTGGCTTTCGACATGCAGCAGGTCGAGCGGAATGCAGTCCACCGGACAGACCGAGCGGCACTGCGGTTCATCGAAATGACCGACGCACTCGGTGCAGCGTTCCGGCGCGATCTCGTAGATTTCCGGCCCCTGGAAAATCGCCTGGTTGGGGCAGGCCGGTTCGCAGACATCGCAGTTGATGCAGTCGTCGGTGATCGTCAGCGCCATGAGCCGATGATACGAGTCCTAACGAGTCTTGCGGCCGAAGCGGGCGAGCAGCGACGGGATCACCGCTTTCGGCACCAGTTTCTTGACCGGCGCGCCAAGCCCGGTCAGTTCGCGGACCAGGCTCGACGACAGATGCGCGTACTCCGGCGACGGTGCCAGCAGCACGGTGTCGAGCGTCGGGTAGAGATCGCGGTTCATCACCGCCATCTGCTTCTCGTATTCGACATCGCCGACATTGCGCACGCCGCGCACCAGCACGGTCACGCCATGTTCCTTGGCGAAATCGACGACCAGACCGTCGAAGCCGACCACTTCGACATTGACCAGATCGGTGACCGAGGCGCGGATCAGTTCGCAGCGTTCCTCGAGCGTGAACTTGGGGTTCTTGGCGATATTCGAGCCGACCGCGACGATCAGCTTCGGGAACATCCTAGACGCGCGATGGATGATGTCGTTGTGACCCAGGGTGATCGGGTCGAAGGTGCCTGAGTAGGCGGCGATGACACTCACGGTTGCGGCTCTCCCGGTGGCGCGTAGGTGAACAGCCCGTAGCTTACCTGCCCGGCGGTCTTTTCCTTGAGCATCGTGTAACCGGCCGGCAGCACCGGCGGCTGGCCCTTCGGCCATTCGAGGTACAGGCGGTTCATCTCCTTCAGCACCTTCGGCAGGCTGCCGAGCGTCGAGGCCAGCAAAGTGCTGTCGTACGGCGGATCGACGAACACCAGATCGAAGCGCCGCGGCGTCGAGCGCAGGAAGGCAATGCCATCGCCACGAATGACGTCGCAACGGTCGACGACCTTCAGCTTGGCGACTGCGGTGCGGATCGCTTCCGCCTGCGCGCCGCCGGTTTCGGCGAAGCTGGCGTGGGAGGCACCGCGCGAGATCGCTTCCAGCCCGAGCGCGCCGCTGCCGGCGAACAGATCGAGCACGGTGCTGCCTTCGATGATCGGGCTCAGCCAGTCGAACACGGTCTGGCGCACGCGATCCGGCGTCGGGCGCACGCCGGCCCCTGAACTGTCACCGGCATCGAAATCGATCAGGCGGCTACGGAATTCGCCGCCGATGATGCGCAGGCGGCCAAGGGGTCTTCTCATCGTTGCTTGGTGATCCAGTTTTCGACCTTGAGGCCGGGTATGCGAACGAATTCGCGTTCGTTGTTGGTGACGACAGTCAGGTCGCGGGCCAGCGCTTGTGCGGCGATCAGCAGATCGTAAGGGCCGATCGGCATGCCCTTGCGCTCCAGTTCGGCACGCAGCCGGGCAGCGATCGACGCGTCGTCGTCTCTCAGCGGCAGGCTCATCATCGGCGAGGCAAAGCGGTCGACGATGTCGAGACGCATCGCCGGTTTCACCGACTTGTGCGCGCCGACCTTGAGTTCGAGCAGGGTCACCACCGAGATCGTCGATTCGGTCGACGAATGGCCTTCGAAGATGCGCCGGACTTCCGGCGGACGGTTGTTGATGATGTAGATGCAGATGTTGGTGTCGAGCAGGTAGCGCATGTCACGGCCGCTTGCGCTTGGCCCGGTACGGCTTGGGCACCGGCTCGGCAACAGACAGTCCCTGCGTCCAGTCGCGCTCCTGCATCGGCGGCTGATTGCGCTCGATCTGGAAGCCTTCCGGCAACTCGGCAAGCGCTGCGAACAGCGGCTCCCAACCGGTGTCGACCGGCTCCATCACCACCCGGTTGCCCTCCTTCCAGATCCGCACTTCGGTGCCGCTCATGCGGAATTCCTTCGGCAGCCGCACAGCCTGCGAGGCGCCGTTGGTGAACAGGCGCGCGGTCTTGCGTTCGGGGTTGGCAGCGGGCACCAGCTTGGTCGAGGTCTTCATGGCGAGCACCTGTTTGTCTATACAGCGCGTATATATTACGCCGATGCGACAGACGGCTCCAGCCGGGCGGCGATGACAGCTATGGGTCGCCTGCAGCGCAGCGTCTGCTCAAGCGGCCGTGCCGCCGACGGTCATGCCATCGATCTTCAGGGTCGGCTGACCAACACCCACGGGTACGCTCTGGCCATCCTTGCCGCAGGTGCCGACGCCACTGTCGAGCTTCAGATCATTGCCGACCATCGACACCCGGCTCATCGCTTCCGGGCCGTTGCCGATCAGGGTCGCGCCCTTGACCGGGCGGGTGATCTTGCCGTCTTCGATCAGGTAGGCCTCGCTGGCCGAGAAGCTGAAGTTGCCGTTGGTGATATCGACCTGGCCGCCGGCGAAGTTGACCGCATACAAGCCCTTCTTGACCGAGGCGATGATCTCCGCCGGATCGCTCTGGCCGGGCAGCATGTAGGTGTTGGTCATTCGCGGCATCGGCAGATGCGAGAACGACTCGCGGCGGCCGTTGCCGGTCGGTGCCATGCCCATCAGCCGGGCGTTCATCTTGTCCTGGATGTAACCGCGCAGGATGCCGTTCTCGATCAGCGTGGTGCACTGGGTCGGCGTGCCTTCGTCATCGAGGGTCAGCGAACCGCGCCGGCCCGGCAAGGTGCCGTCGTCGACGATCGTGCACAGCGGGCTGGCCACTTTCTGGCCGATGCGGCCCGAGTACGCCGAGGTGCCCTTGCGATTGAAATCGCCTTCCAGGCCGTGGCCGACCGCTTCGTGGAGCAGGATGCCCGGCCAGCCGGGACCGAGCACCACGGTCATCGCGCCGGCCGGTGCTGGCACCGCTTCGAGCAGCATCAGCGCCTGACGCACCGCTTCGGCGGCATGGCGTTCGGCGGCGTCGCCGGCGAAGAAATCGCCGTAGGCACCGCGACCGCCGCCGCCGCTGCCGGCCTGCTCGCGACGGCCGTTCGATTCGGCGATCACGGTGACGTTCATCCGCACCAGCGGCCGGATATCCGCCGCCAGCGTGCCGTCGGTCGCGGCGACCATGACGATGTCGTGAGTCGCGGCCAGCGACACCATCACTTGGGTGATGCGCGGGTCGATCGCCCGCGCGGCAGCATCGGCGCGCTTCAGTAGCTCCAGCTTCTTCTCGGTCGGCCAGCTGTCGAGTGGGCTTTCGGCCGGATACAAGGCCTGGCGATTCGGCTGCACCAGCACGCCGAGGGTATTGCTCTGGCCGACGCGGACGATCGCCGTCGCCGCGCCAGAGGCATCGACCAGCGCCGGCAGCGACAGCTCATCGGAATACGCAAAGCCAGTCTTCTCGCCGCTGATCGCCCGCACGCCAACGCCCTGCTCGGTGTGGTTGGAACCGGACTTGACGATGCCATCCTCGAAGAACCAGGACTCCGACACCGAGTTCTGGAAGTACAGATCGGCGGCATCGATGCCCGGCTTCATCAGGCCGGACAGCACGCGCTGGATCGCGCCTTCATCGAGGGCAGCAGGTTCCAGCAGGGTGGCGCGGGCAAGCGTGAGTGCGGTGGTCATCGGCAGCGTTCGGGAAAGGAATAGGAGAAGGATGCGGGGGATCGCGCCAGATGCAAGTCCGGCGGCGCAGTCAACAAGGGCTCAGACGCCCATCAAAGGCCAATCCGTCGCTGCGAAAGATTCGGAAACCCTTCGCGCAAACGATGCAGCGCCGGCACATCGACACTGGCGGTGACCATGCCCTCGCCTTCCGGCAAGCAGGCCAGCACCTCGCCCCAGGGGCCGACGATCATCGAATGCCCCCAGGTCTGGCGGCCACCGGAATGAGTGCCGGTTTCGCCCGGCGCCAGCACATAGACCTGATTCTCGATCGCCCGCGCCCGCAGCAAAATCTCCCAGTGCGGAAGCCCGGTCTTGGCGGTGAAGGCCGCCGGCACGCAGAGGATTTCAGCGCCGCGCACAGCCAGCTCGCGATACAGCTCGGGGAAGCGCAGGTCGTAGCAGACCGACAAGCCCAGCTTGCCAGCCGGCGTCTCGACGACCGCGAAACCGGCCGGATCGCCGTGGGCGATGGTCCGTGATTCGCGATAACGCTCGCCGGTGGCGCTGGGCACGTCGACATCGAACAGATGAATCTTGTCGTAGCGCGCGCGCTGCGCACCGCCAGCATCGAACACCAGACTCGCCGCCCAGACCCGGCCCGGATCGCCATCGACGGCAACCGGCACAGTGCCGGCGACGATCCACAAGCCCAGCCGCTGCGCGGTTTCGGCCAGCCAGTCCTGGATCGGCCCGCGACCGAAGGCTTCGGCGTGGGCAAGCTTGTCGGTCTCCTTGGCACCCATGATCGAGAAATTCTCGGGCAGTGCGGCCAGCACCGCGCCGGCATCGGCGGCTTCGGCGAGCAGGCGCGCAGCGGTCGCCAGATTGTCGGCAACCACTGGCGTGGAATTCATCTGGATCGCCGAAATCATTGGCAGGATCGCCGGCGAATCGGGCGTGGGCTCAACCATTGCGGGCATCGGCAGGGGGCGTGGTCGGGGCAGGAGTATTGCTGGGCGGGGCAGCGGGCGCTTCGCCGGCTTTCAACACGGTCGGATCGTCCCAGCTGCCGGTGACACGGTAACTGAACTTGCCGAGCAGGTTGAAGGGCTTGTCGAACAACTGCTGGGCGACCAGCAGGATGCCACCGGCAATCGGCCCGCCGAGCAGAGTCGCGCCGACGGTGACGCCGGTGGAGATATCCGGAAACACGGTGACTTTCTGGTCGTAGTCACGAGCCGCCAGGCCGATGCGGCCGCGCATCTCGACTTTCAGCGACGGGCCGTCGATGTTCAGATCGTCAGTCACCGCATCGCCAGCGGCGAGCTTGAAGCTGCCTTGCAGCTGGTCGAAGCCGAGGCCATCGGCGACCACGTCGCGGAAATCGAACAGCAGGCGACGCGGCAGTGCATACAGGTTGATCAGACCGAGCACCCGGCCGGCACCCGGTTCCACCGCTTTCAGCGAGCCGCGCTCGACCTCGATGTCGATCGTCCCCGTCGCCTGCGACAGCTCCAGCCCGGCCGGTACCCGAGGCCAGATCACCGCGCCGCTGAAGTGGCTGGCCTTGGCCACCAGGTTTGGCGTGTAGCCGAACACGCGCAGCACCTCGCCGATGTCGTCCGACCGCAGATCGAAGTTCAGATCGGCGCTGGAACTGTCGACACCGTTGACCGCACGGCGCAACCAGAAGCCGCCGACCTCAGCCTGCAGACGACCACCAGCCAGGCTCAGGCGCTCGACTCTCTGGCCGTCGTTGATGCGTTCGGTGATCAGATTCAGATGGCCTAGATCGACCTCGCCGAGGCTCAAGCGCTGGATGTCCAGATCGAATACCGGGGCGCGGGTCGGATTGAACGGCGAGTCCGCGGGGACTTCGCCGGGGACGGTCGGCGGCAGCGGCGGAAACGGTTCCAGTGCCAGCGCTTCCAGCCGGCCGACGACGCTGCCGCCATCGGCCGGTTGCCAGCGCACTTCGCCGGCTGCGGCACCGGTGGTGCGCACGGTCAGGCCATCGCCATCCGGCAGCGCGAGCAGCCGGGTGGCACCGAACTGCAGGCGACGCAGGCTGACCCGCTTGGCATCGATATCGGCACTGAGGAACTGCAGGCCCCCGCCCCCCGATGCCGAACCCGATGCTTGGCCGAAACCGCTCTCAGGGGCGCTGATCAAGGCGATCCAGGCACCGAGATCGAAATCGTCCGGCGCGCCGCTGATGACCAGACCTTCGCCGTCGGCGCGCGGCATCACGACGCTGCTGCCGAGCCGAACTTCGATGCCCTGCGGCCGAGTCGCGCTGCCGCTGTCGGCGCCACTGTTTGCACTGCTCTCGGCGAAGCGCAGGCCGGCGTGCAACTCGTCGGCCACTCGAATGCCGACCCGGGTCGCGCCGTTGTCACCGCTCAGATCGATCGCCACCGCCAGGGCCGAACCGGCGGTCTTGGTCAACGGCGTCGGCAGGCTCGATGTCACGCCTTGCAGATCGGTAGCCAGCGACAGATGGCCGTTGTCCGGCCCGCCGAGCGGCAGCCGTACCGTCATCGTCGTGCTGCCACTGAGGCCATTGCGCAGCCAGACCGGAATGAAAGTGCCGGACAGGCCTTCGCCACGGCCCGGTTCCAGCTCGAAGGCAGCGGTCAGCAAAGGCTGCTCGTCGACACCAACAAGCTGGGGACCGATCTGGGCAGTGACGTCGGTGTCGTAAAGCCGAGCAGTGAGCCGTTCGGCGCTGATCGATTTGCCGTAGTTCAGTTCGCCGTTGAGGCCGCGCAAAGGCTCGGGCAGACCGCGCACGCGCAGTTCGGCATCGTGCAGGCTCAGAATGCCGCTGGCATCGATCGGCGGCTGCGGAATATTCAGGGGGAGCCGCAGCGCCAGCGTCGCTTCGGCCGGGCCGCTGGCCTCGGTACGCGCCAGCAGGCCGGAGACGCGCGTCTTCAGCGGCGAGTCGCGCAGCAGCCGGTACAGGTTGGCCGCATCGCCGGAGAACGCCCCGTCGAGCACCAGCGCCGGCACGAAGAAATCAGCGATTTCGGCATGCAGCCGGGTCACCGTGAGATCGCTGATCCGTCCCTCGCCGACATCAATGTCCAGCCCGCGGTCATGGAAGTGCAGATCGGCGGCCACCGCGACCGCCGCTGGCCAGTCCGGCGCGAACGCCAGCACGCCGTCGCTTACCTTGAGCCTGAGTTCCCAGCGCAGAGTCGGATGGTTGTCGGCATCGCGCGGCGTCAGCGGCGCGTCGATCAGCAACTCGCCGGATGTGAGCTTGGCCTCGCGCACCGCATGGTCCAGCCATTCTCGGCTGTGCTCGCTCCAGTTCTTCGGCATCCAGGGCTTCAGCGCGGTGACGTCGTCGGACTTCACAGCCAGCTGCAGCTTCAGATCCGGCACCCGGTCGGGGTGCAGGTTCAGCGCGATGCTGCCCTTGACCTCGGCGCTGCCGAGCACCAGATCGACCGCCGGCACCGACAGCAACCAGTCCTCGCCACTGCGCTGCCAGTGCAATTCGCCGCGCAGGGCATCAAGCGGCAGCGATAGCTCGAAGGCTCGCGGCAGATGCACGGCGACGGCGGTTCCGGCGAGGCGGATCTGGCCGCCATCACGCGTTGCCTGCAGATCACCGGCAATGCCGGAAACGCCATCCTGTTCGGCGCGGCTGATGAGGCCGACGCCCGCCAGCGTCGCCTGCACGTTCACCGTGCGCGGCCAGTCATCGCCCAGGCCATCGCTCGGCGGCCCGAGTGCGACGCTCAAGGCTTGCAGATCGCCCTCGGCATCGCCGATCCTGGCCAGCGTCGCCGGCAACTCGCGCCAGGCGGTCAACCAGGGCGCGATATCGTCGAGCCGCAGCAGCGGCAGCTTGAGCGTCCGGCTGCCATTGGCCGCCTGCAGCGCTTCCAGCCCGGCCAGCGACCACGGCCCGCGCGCACCGCTCAGATCGGCTTTCGACAGGCTCAGCCGCCAGCCACCGGCGGCGGGTACGACGCGCGCTACGACATCGACGGCGGTGATCCTTGCCAGCAGCGCGTCAGGAGTCCGCGCGATGACTTCGCGAGCCTGCAGGGCGATTTGCATCGCGCCCGGTTTGCCGGCGTCGATGCGGCCGTCCACGGACAGCTGTGCGCCATCGAGCGCGAGCTGCACATCGGGTTTCAGCACCGTGGCCAGCCACGGCCGGCCGCCGATGTCGTCGACTTTCAAGCTCCAGCCGCCGGCCAGTGTTTCCGGCTGCGCGAGTTCGCCGGTGATCAGCGCGGTCAGCCGCGCGCGCCGGGCCAGTTCGGCCGGCGGACTCAGCACGGCGTCGATCGCATAACCCGAGCGACCGTGGCGCAGTTGCGCTTCGTCGAGCATGAAATCCAGCGGCGGTACATCACCCAGCCGCGCATCGTGCAGGCGCAGGCTGCAGTTGCGCAGACGCAGTTCGGTGTAGCGCGCAAGATCGTCGACCAGCGCGTGATTGCCGGTGTCTTTCAGGGTGACGCCGTCGAGCGTCAGATGGCCGTCGGCATCGGCATGGGCGACCAGTTGCAGGCCCTCCGCCTCGATGCGATCCGGTACTCGCGGGCCGGCAATCAGGCGGCCGAGGCTGAGGCCCAGCCGAAGCTTCGGCGCCTTGAGCAACGCAGCGCCGCTGTCATCGAGCAGCGCCAGATCGTGCAGCTCCAGGGTCGGACTCAAGCCTCGCCAGGTCAGTGCCATGGTGCCGATCCGGGTCGGATGACCGACGCTGGCGGTGACGAAGCGCTCGACATCGCCGCGATAGCCGGGCACCGCGTCGATCAGCAGGCGGAAGCCGAGGCTGATCGTCGCAACGCTGATCAGCAGCACGGCCAGCACGGTAATCAGCCGCGTCCACCAGCGCTTGGCGGCGAGCTTCACGCTTCGCTCCGGCTGCGCCTTCGCGAGTGGTCAGTGGTCAGTGGCCAGTGGCCAGTAAGGGAAAGCCAGACACTGCTGCTGTTCCGACCACTGATCACTGACCACTGACCACTGCTGCACCTCACACCGGCACCACGTCGAATGTCTCCTGCGAGTAGTGCGACTCGGCCTGCAGCTTGATCGGCCGCTTCAGGCTCGCTTCAAGTTCGGCAAGGCCACCGCTCTGCTCTTCCTGCAGGCGCTCGATGACCTTCGGATGGGCCAGTACCAGGAAGGCTTTCGGCTCGTAGAGACGCGCCGCGCGCTGCACTTCGCGGGCGATCTCGTGGCAGATGGTTTCCACCGTCTTCACCACGCCACGGCCATCGCAGACCGCACAAGGCTCGCAAAGAATGTGGCCGAGGCTTTCGCGAGTGCGCTTGCGAGTCATCTCGACCAGGCCCAGCGGCGAGAACGGATAGACGTGGGTGCGCGCCGAATCGCGGGCGATGTCCTTTTCCAGGGTGCGCAGCACCTGGGCGCGATGCTCTTCGGCCTTCATGTCGATGAAGTCGATGATGATGATGCCGCCGAGGTTGCGCAGACGCAGCTGGCGGGCGATAGCGCCGGCCGCTTCGAGATTGGTCTTGAGGATGGTTTCCTCAAGGTTCCGGTGGCCGGTGAAAGCGCCGGTGTTGACGTCGATGGTGGTCATCGCTTCGGTCTGATCGATGATCAGATGACCGCCGGATTTCAGATCGACCTTGCGGTCGAGCGCCCGATTCAGCTCGTCCTCGACGCCATACAGATCGAAGATCGGCGCATGGCCTGAGTAGGCCTCGATCTTCGCCGCCGCCGACGGCACGAAGACCTGGGCGAACTGCTGAACGCGACGGGCTTCCTCGGCGGAATCGATGCGGATGCGCTCGACCGCCGTACCAAGCAGATCGCGCAGGATGCGCATCGACAGCGGCAGATCGCCGTGCACCAGGTGACCGGGCTTGGCGAACTGGGTCTGCTGGTTGACGCTGGCCCACAGGCGGGTCAGGAAGCTCAAATCCTGACGCAGGCCGTCTTCATCGGCACCTTCAGCCGCCGTGCGGGCGATCACGCCCCAGTTCGGCGACAGCTCCGGCACCAGCTTTTCGAGCAGGGTTTTCAGCCGCGTGCGCTCGCTCTCGTCCTCGATGCGGGCGGAGACGCCGACATGCTTCTCGAACGGCATCAGCACCAGATAGCGCGACGGGATCGATAGCAAGGTGGTCAGCCGCGCGCCCTTGGTGCCCATCGGATCCTTGAGGATCTGCACCAGCACTTCCTGGCCTTCATGGAGCAGCTTTTCGACCGGCGGCAGCGGCCCGGCATGGGCTTCGCTGGCGATCATGTCGGCGACATGCAGGAACGCGGTGCGATCGAGCCCGAGATCGACGAACGCCGCCTGCATGCCCGGCAGCACGCGCACCACCACGCCCTTGTAGATATTGCCGACCAGGCCGTGACGGGCGGCGCGCTGGACATAGATTTCCTGGGTCGCGCCGCCTTCGACCAGGGCCACGCGGGTTTCCTGCGGGCCGATGTTGACGAGGATTTCGGTACTCATTGCGAGCGCGGCGATACCGGCAAGACGCGAGATAGCCCGGCTCGGACACCGAAGCGACCCAGCAATTCCGCCGTCTCGTACAGCGGCAGGCCGACGACGCCGGTATAGCTGCCTTCGATCCTGCGCACCCAGCGCGCGGCATGACCCTGGATGCCGTAAGCGCCAGCCTTGTCGAGCGGCTCGCCGCTGGCGGCATAGGCGCAGGCATCGGCTACATCGATGTCGCCGAACACCACTTCGGTGATCGTCCAGATCGTTTCCAGCCGTTCGCCGTGAACGACCGCTACCGCGCTGACCACCTGATGACTGCGCCCGGCCAGGCGCATCAGCATCGCCACCGCATCATCGGCATCGCGCGGCTTGCCGAGGATCAGGCCATCGATGGCGACATCGGTATCGGCACCGAGCACGGGAATCGACAAGCCTGCGTTGGCGGCACCGGCACGCGCTTTCGCGGTTGCGGTTGCCAGCGCGTAGTCGAGCGGCGACTGGCCGGGCTTCGGCTGTTCCGGCACATCGGCGGCGATCACGGCATGGCTCAGCCCAAGCGCGGCGAGGAATTCGGCGCGACGGGGCGAACGCGATGCGAGGTAGAGCTGGACCGACATCGACGGCAAGGGAACTAAATGGGGAAATGATCAAGATCCCCGGCATTGTCGGCGATTCCCGCGCCGGCTGTGAATCGGCTCGCCGGGGCCCCTGCGGCGGGCTCAGCGGCCCGTTGCCGGCCGCAGTTCGCGGTAGCGCTGGATGTCGCGGGTGAAGTCCGCGCTGATCTTTTCGCGCTCGCCGTGGATGCGTTTCATCGCGCCACTGTGGTCGATTTTCGCGGCCGTGAATTCGTCGATCCTGGCGCGCAGCTTGGGCTCGGCGGCGACTCTTCGGTTCAGGTCAGTGAGCGTGGCTTCGGTGTCGACTAGCGACTTTTCGGCCAGGCGCAGACGGCCATCGAGCACGGCCATGCGCTCGTCCCGGGTGCGTTCGATATCGGCCACGCCGGTGTAGGCCTGCAACAGGTAACGGTCGTAAGCGAGCGCCTGCTCCTGCTCGCGCTGCGCCCGGGTTTCGACATCGACCTGGGCGGCCGATTTCTGCGCCGGCAGCACTTTCTGGGTGATGCCGCGCGGGTCGACCAGCTCGCGCTGACGCCGCACTTCGGAAGGCGGCACCGCATCGCCACAGACTCGCTGGCCCTGATCGTCGCGCCAGCACTGGACATTGGCGGCCTGCACAGACAGCAGTGGCACCACCGCGAACGCCGCCAGCAGCAACTTGTTCAGCCTCCGCTCAGACCACGCCATAACGCTGCTGATAATCGGCAATTGCAGCCACCACTTCCGTTCGTCCACCCTGTTCATGCAGGTAGCCGAGCAAGTCCTGGACCGTGACCAGCGACACCACCTGAAGCCCCGTCTTTTCAAGCAGTTCGGCGACCGCCGAGCGGCCATTGGTGCCAACTTCCTGACGATCGAGCGCGGTGATCGCCAGCACCGGACGAGCCCCGGCGCGGCTCAGCAGCGCATGCGATTCGCGCAGCGCGGTGCCGGCGGTCAACACGTCGTCGACCACCACCACCCGCTGGCCGGCGACATCCGCCCCAACCAGTACCCCGCCCTCGCCATGGTCCTTGGCTTCCTTGCGGTTGTAGGCGAACGGCAAATCACGGCCAGTCAATTCGGCGTAGGCGATGCTGACCGCCGCTGCCAGCGGAATGCCCTTGTACGCCGGGCCGAACAGCAGATCGAAGTCGACACCGTGGGCGATCAGCGCTTCGGCGTAAGCCTTGCCGAGATCGCGCAGCGCGGCACCGGAGGCAATACGGCCGAGGTTGAAGAAGTAAGGGCTGACTCGGCCGGACTTCAAAGTGAAGCTGCCGAACTTCAGCACTTCGGCCTTCAGGGCGAGATCGAGGAAGGTGGTCTGGTACGGCTTCATACAGGGTCCGGTAGTCAGGCGGCGATGGGCCGAAAGTTTCGCACAAGCGCCCCGCGAGGCTGCGCTAGCATGACGGACCGATCCTCCGGTCGCCTCGTCTTTACGCCATGCGCATCATCTCGATCAACACCAACGGCATCCGTTCCGCAGCCAAGAAAGGCCTGTTCGACTGGCTGAAAACCGTCGATGCCGACTACGTCTGCATCCAGGAGACCAAGGCGCAGATCGAAGACCTGGCCGGTGACGATACTTTCGCGCCGGCCGGCTATTTCGCGCATTTCCGCAGCGCCGTGAAGAAGGGCTACGCGGGGGTGGCGATCTATTCGAAGCAGGAACCCGATGCGGTGCTCGACACGCTCGGCGAGGCGGAATTCGATGACGAAGGCCGCTATCTGGAACTGCGCCACGGCAATTTGTCGGTGGTGTCGCTGTATCTGCCGTCCGGCTCCTCCGGCCCGGAGCGTCAGGCTTCCAAGGACCGCTTTCTGGCGTTCTTCCTGCCCAAGCTGCGCGAGTGGAAAGCCAGCGGCCGGGACTACGTGATCTGCGGCGACTGGAACATCGCCCACACCAGGATCGACATCAAGAACTGGCGCTCGAACCAGAAGAACTCTGGCTTCCTGCCCCACGAACGCGCCTGGCTCGATGTGCTGTTCGGCGAAGCTGGCTTCGTTGATGGCTTCCGTTCGCTGCATCCGGAAATGGAAGGCGAGGCTTACAGCTGGTGGTCGAATCGCGGCAATGCCTACGCGAACAACGTCGGTTGGCGGATCGATTACCAGATCGTCACCCCGGCCCTGGCCGCGAAGATCACCGCCGCCCACATCTACAAGGGCGTCAAGTTCTCCGACCACGCGCCGGTGGTCATCGACTACGCCAACTAGACTGTCGCGGACTCAGCATTGGCGCGCTCGTTGTCGGCAATCGAACTGTCGATCAGGCCGGCGCGCCACATCCAGGCGAACAGGAAGACGCCGGGCAGCGCGATCAGCGTGGTCAGCACATAGAACTCGACGTAGCCGAACGCTTCGATCATCGCGCCGGCCGTTGAACCGGTCAGCACCCGGCCAACGATCGACGCGGCTGCCGACAGCAGTGCGAATTGCGTCGCGGTGAAATTCAGCGAACAGAGCGCCGACAGGTAAGCGACGATCACCACGCCGCCGATGCCGCTGGCGATGTTCTCGAAGCCAATCGTGAATGCCAGGAACCAGGGGCTGTGGCCGATCGCGGCGAGTGCGGCGAAGCTCAGGTTCGATACCGCCATCAGCACCAGCGCGATCAGCACCGAGCGCTTGAGCCCGAGCCGCGCGTAAACAATGCCGCCGATGAAGATACCGATCAGATAGGCGATGAAGCCGAAGCCGACATCGTATTTGGCGATCTCGTCGTTGGTGAACTGCAGATCGTTGAGCAGCAGGCGCAGGGTCAGGTTGGCCAGCGTGTCGCCGATCTTGTGCAGCAGCACGAACAGCAGCACCAGCAGCGCCCCTTTACGGCGGAAGAATTCCGCCAGCGGGCCGATCACCGCAGCAACGGTCTGGGAAAAGCCTTTGGCGATGATCGGCGCGCGCCGCTGCAGCGGCTCGCCGATCAGCACGCCGACCGCGACCGCCGGCAGCACCAGCAGTGCACACAGCCCATAAGCCAGCGCCCAGCCGGCATCGGCCGCCACCAGCAGCGCCAGCGAGCCGGCCGTGACCGAGCCGATGCGCCAGCCGTACTGCGACATGCCGGAGCCGACGCCGAGCTGTTCGGGGCTCAGCAATTCGATGCGATAGGCATCGATGACGATGTCGAACGTCGCCCCGGCAGCACCCAGCGCGATCGCCGCGAAGGCCATCAGCGGCAAGCCATCGGCGGGCGTCACCAGGCCAAGAAAGATCGTCGCCGCCGCGACCAGCGCACTGGCCAGCCATAGCCAGGACACCCGCTGGCCGTAGCGGCCGAGCAGCGGCAGGCGTGCCTGATCGACCAATGGTGCCCACAGGAACTTGAAGTTGTAGACCAGGAAGGCCAGCGAGAACGCAGTCACGGAGCGCTTGGTGATGCCCTCCTGCGCCAGCCGCGTGGTCAAGGTGGCGCCGATCATCGCGTATGGAAAGCCGGACGAAATGCCGAGCAGCAGCGCCGCCAGCGGCGCGCTTTCGGCATACGGACGCAGTGACAGCGGCAGGGTGTCGCGCCAGCGGGAGATCGAAAGGGTCATGCCGAATCAGGAAGTGGGGAAACGCTCAGGCATCGATTGGCGCGGCCGTCATCACATCGTGCATCAGCCGGGCGAAGCGCATCGCCGTGCCATCACGCTGCGGCACCTCGATCGACGACGCGTAGATCGGCATCTCGATGTTGGCAACCTCCGCCTCCGAGCCAACGACCTTGCCGCCCAGCGATTTCAGATAACGCAGGAAACCGGAATTCTCCCACAGCACGTCGTAGTAGAAGCGGCGATAGCCCTGCCGCGACGCGCTCAGATGCAGGCAGGCGTGCAGCAGCGAGCCGGCACCGAGACGCTGGTAGGCATCGACGACGGTCAGCGCCACTTCGGCGATGCCCGGACGCTCCGGCATCGCGATGTAGCGGGCAACGCCGATGCCGATCGGCTCGGCGTCCTTCAGATCCAGTGCGCCCCAGGCTTCATGGCTGCGGTGATCGGGATGGGTCAGGAAATCGAGCTGCTTGGCGCTCAACTCCGAAGCCTGCGAAAAGAAGCGCAGATGGCGGGATTCCGAAGACAGGCGCGCGTAACCGCTGACGAAGTACGGCAGATCGGCCGGCCGCACCGGCCGCACCAAGGCCCGCGTTTCGCCGCCGAGCACGAAGTGAAAGGCCTGCGGTGGCAGCGGCAGAGAGAGCGGCGAGATAGCCATGCCGCACTGTAACGGCGGCGGCGGATCGCGTAGGCGGTTGCGGCCGGCAAGCTCAAGCAACCGATCCGACTGATCGACACCGCGACGACCGCTCGTAATCTGTATCTGACCCCAATTTTTGCCGTTGCAGTTGATTTGATATTTTGATAAATATACAAACATGGAAATAAAAACTGCCGTATCCGCCCTCGCCGCGCTGGCTCAGGAGACCCGCCTGTCGATTTTTCGGGCGCTGGTCCAGGCGGGGCCGGACGGTCTGGCGGCCGGGCGCATCGCCGACAGCCTGTCGGTGGCACCGGCGACGCTGTCCTTCCACTTGAAGGAACTGAGCCACGCCGGGCTGATCGGCGCGCGCCAAGACGGCCGCTACGTGCTGTACACGGCGAACTACGAGGCGATGAACACCTTGCTCGCCTATCTGACCGAGAACTGCTGCCGCGGTGCGACCGCCGACTGCCTGACGCCAGCCGAGCTGACGACTGCCTGCTGCCCCACTCCGCCATAGCCGCTACCACCGGAAGCACGGCTGCTGCTGAATCCTGACCCGCCATCATTACCCGACCATGAGCCAACCCGAACCGCTGAACCTGTTGTTCTTGTGCACCGGCAATTCCGCCCGCTCGATCCTCGGCGAAGCGCTGGCCAATCATCCGGTGATCGGCCGCGGTCGTTTCCGTGCCTACAGCGCCGGCAGCCAGCCCAAGGGCGAGCCGAATCCCTACGCGCTCGCACTGCTGCGCGAGCAGGGCTTCGCCGTCGACGGCCTGCGTTCGAAATCCTGGGACGAGTTCGCCGCACCAGGCGCGCCGAAGCTGGATTTCGTGTTCACTGTCTGCGATTCGGCCGCCGACGAGGCCTGCCCGTACTGGCCCGGCCAGCCGGTGACTGCGCACTGGGGTCTGCCCGACCCGGCCGCGCTGTCGGACGATGACCCCGAAGCCAAACGCAAGGCTTTCTTCGACACGCTGATGGCCCTGCGCCGCCGCATCGAACTGCTCGCCAACCTGCCGCTGGCCTCGCTGAGCGGCCTCGCCCTGAAAGAACGACTCACCGAGATCGGTCGCCAGTGAGCACGGTCATTTCCCTGCCGCGCCGGCTGGCCGCGGAGTTCGTCGGCAGCGCGCTGCTGCTGGCGATCGTCGTCGGCTCCGGGATCATGGGCGAGCGGCTGGCAGCCGGGAACACCGCCGTGGCGCTGCTGCTCAATGCGATCGCGACCGGCGCCGGGCTGATCGTGCTGATCACGATGCTCGGGCCGCTGTCCGGCGCGCACTTCAATCCAGCGGTGTCGCTGCTGTTCCGGGCGCGCGGCGAACTGTCGACCCGCGCCCTGCTCGCCTACCTGCCGGTGCAACTGGCCGGCACCATCGCCGGCGTGCTGCTGGCCCATGCGATGTTCGATCTGCCGCTGCTCCAGGAAAGCCAGCACCTGCGCCACGGTGCCGGCCAGTGGACCGGCGAGATCGTCGCCACCGCCGGCCTGATGCTGACCATCCTCGGCTCGCTGGCGACGCGCCCGGCCTGGACCCCACTGCTGGTCGCCGCCTGGATCATCGCCGGCTACGCCTTCACCTCATCGACTTCGTTCGCCAATCCGGCCGTCACCTTCGCCCGCAGCCTGACCGATAGCTTCGCCGGCATCGCGCCTGCCGATGTCGGCGGCTTCGTGCTTGCCCAACTGGCCGGCACCGCCATCGGCGGCCTGCTCGGCGGCTGGCTGTGGCCTGCGAATCCCGACACCTGATCTTCCGCTCCGAGCCTGAAACCATGTCCGTCACGATCTATCACAACCCCGCCTGCGGAACCTCGCGCAATACCTTGGCGATGATTCGCAATGCCGGCATCGAGCCGACCGTCATCGAATACCTGAAGACGCCGCCCGATCGCGCCACCTTGCTCGACCTGATCGCGCGGACCGGCAAGCCGGTGCGGGCGCTGCTGCGCGACAAGGGTTCGCCGTTCGATGACCTCGGCCTCGCAGATCCGAAATGGACCGATGCCGAGCTGATCGATTTCATGCTCGAACACCCGATCCTGATCAATCGCCCGATCGTCGTGACGCCGCTCGGGGTGCGCCTGTGCCGGCCGTCGGAGCGAGTGCTCGACCTGCTCACCGAAGCGCAGCGCGGCGCGTTTGCCAAGGAAGATGGCGAAGCGGTGGTCGATGCGGAGGGCCGGCGTGTCCAGTCCGCTCCCTGAACCACGGGCTGAGCTGCCGAACGTCGACGCGACCGAGTTCCGGATTCCGTCGCTCGCCGCACTGACCCCGGCCAGCCGCGCGACGCATCCGCCGCGCATCCTGCTGCTCTACGGCTCGCTGCGCGCCCGGTCCTTCAGTCGCCTGCTGACGTTCGAGGCCGCGCGCCTGCTGCAAGCGCTGGGCTGCGAAACACGGATCTACGATCCGACTGGCCTGCCGCTGCCGGACGGCGCGCCGGAGTCGCATCCCAAGGTGCAGGAGTTGCGAGAACTGGCCGCCTGGTCCGAAGGCATGGTCTGGACCTCGCCCGAACGCCACGGTGCGATGACCGGCATCCTGAAAGCTCAGATCGACTGGATCCCGCTCTCGGTCGGGGCGGTACGACCGACGCAGGGCAAGACCCTGGCGGTGATGGCAGTCAGCGGTGGCTCGCAGTCGTTCAACGCCGTGAACCAGATGCGCATCCTCGGCCGCTGGATGCGGATGATCACCATCCCGAACCAGAGTTCGGTGGCGAAAGCCTTTCTGGAATTCGACCAGCACGACCGGATGAAACCGTCGTCGTACTACGACCGGGTCGTCGACGTGATGGAAGAACTGGTCAAGTTCACCTTGCTGACCCGCGAGGTGTCGACGCATCTGGTCGATCGCTACAGCGAGCGCCGGGAATCGGCGGCTGCGCTGTCAAAGCGCGTCAATCAACGCGCGCTCTGATTGAAAAAGGATACCGGGTGTAACCGCAGAGCCTGCGGCTACACCCGGCGGAACCTCAGGGCATGCCCGCCGTTTCCGGCGTGCGGCCATAAACGTCCTCGAAGCGGACGATGTCGTCTTCGCCGAGGTAGCTGCCGGACTGCACTTCGATCAGTTCCAGCGGCACCTTGCCCGGGTTCTCCAGACGATGCGTATGGCCGAGCGGGATGTAGGTCGATTCGTCTTCGCCGAGCAGAAACACCTTGTCACCATTGGTGACGCTCGCCGTGCCCTTGACCACCACCCAGTGCTCGGCACGGTGATGGTGCATCTGCAGGGACAGTTTCTCGCCTGGCTTGACCAGAATGCGCTTGACCTGGAAGCGATCGGACAGCGAGATCGTTTCGTACCAGCCCCAAGGCCGATAGACACGGGGCCGGGCCACGGCTTCGCTGCGACCGGCCGCCTTCAGCCGATTGACCACTTTCTTGACGTCCTGCAGGCGATCGCGCGAGGCGACCAGCACCGCGTCGACGGTCTCGACAACCACGGTGTCCTTCAGGCCGAGCACGGCAACCAGGCGATGCGTGCCATGCACCAGGGTGTCGTCGCAATCCTCGACCATGACATCGCCACGGGCCAGATTGCCGCGCGGATCGACGGCCGGCAGCTTGGCCAGGAAATTCCAGGATCCGACATCGTCCCAGCCGGCATCGAGCGGCACCAGCGCGGCTTTCTCGGTCTTTTCCATCACCGCGTAGTCGATCGATTCATTGCGGGCATCGCCGAATGAAGGGCCGTCGAGGCGAACGAAATCGGCATCGCGCTTGGCCTTGGTCAGCGACAGTTCGCAGGCGATCAGCATGTCCGGCTCCAGGCGCTGCACTTCGGCCAGGAAAACGTCGGCGCGGAACAGGAACATGCCGCCGTTCCAGTAATAACCGCCTTCCCTGAGAAAGGCCTCGGCCTTGGCCAGCGGCGGCTTCTCGATAAAAGCGGCAATTGCGCTGGCACCTTCGACCGATAGCGGCGCGCCGGCCTTGATGTAGCCGAAGCCGGTTTCCGGGTGCGTCGGCTGGATGCCGAAGCTGACGATATGGCCGGCCTTGGCGGTCTCGACGGCAATCGCCGAGGCTTTCGCAAATGCGGCTTCGTCGGGAATCGTGTGATCGGCCGCCATCACGAACAGCACCGTGTCCGGGCCATAGGTTTCCAGCGCCCACAGTGCGGCGCAGGTGGTCGCCGGGCCGGTATTGCGGCCTTCCGGCTCGAGCAGCACCTTGGCCTGGCCCATGTTCACCGCGCGCAACTGCTCGGCGACGATGAACCGGTGACTCTCGGCACACACCGCCAACGGGGCAACGACGTTCGGCAGAATCTGGGTACGCAGCGCCGTGTTCTGCAGCAGGCTGAACGAATTGGTCAGTGCCAGGAACTGCTTGGGGTATTGCTCACGCGACAACGGCCAAAGCCGCGAACCGGCACCGCCGGCGAGGAGAACAGGCAGCAGCATCATTTTTTGTTTTCCTGATTTCGGGGTAGGAACAGGAGGAAGTACGTCTTTAATTGGTGCAGATAGTAGCTTAGCGAATGTCACATTTTTAAGAACCCGGCAGGAAGTCCCATACGGGTCTCAACCGCGAACGAGTCGACAGTACTCGTCCGGTCTGGTGGTGCCTGACCGTTGCTGGTGAAATCTCCGAGCAAATCCCGCGCCAGCCATACGCTGATCGCGCGCATGGTGCGCCGGCGGGTGACAAATGCCGACCGGCGGGGTCAAACCGTTTGTCGGCTCCGAACGGCGGCAGCGACAGACCAGCAGGCAATCGGCAACGCCGACAAGTGCAATCACGACCTTGGCTTAGGCCATTTATGCACAGCTTTTGCACTGGGCATCCCATCACAATCCACAGCTTCAACCACAGCATGTTGGGGTTGACCGCATTTCCAACCGCTATATATTGATCTCCCCGGAACCTGCCGGGAAAGTCCCGCGTCGCAACGACCGCCTGCCGCACCGCCCGCCGCCTTGGGGAGAATCCGAAAATCATGCAAACACAGAACCTTACGCCGTCCCCCTCGCGTGCCAGCGGCACCGGCCAGAATTCCGCTCCCGCCGCCAGCGCCGCCGAACTGGCCGCCACCGCGCCGGGCGCGATCAAGGTCATCCGTCGCAACGGAAAATTGACCAATTTCGACGCCAACAAGATCGCCATCGCGCTGACCAAGGCCTTCCTCGCCGTCGAAGGCGGCCAGGCGGCGGCCAGCGCCCGGGTTCGCGACAAGGTCGCCGAGATGACCCAGGCGATCGTCCACGCGCTGACTCGCCATCTGTCCGGCGGCGGCACCCTGCACATCGAGGACATCCAGGATCAGGTCGAGCTCGGCCTGATGCGCGCCGGTGAGCACAAGGTCGCCCGCGACTACGTGCTGTATCGCGAAGAGCGCGCCCGCGCCCGCGCCGCCGAAACGGCGTCCAAGACCGTGGCGGTCATCGCCCCGACCCTGAACGTCAAGATGGACGACGGTCGCCTGCTGCCATTGAACGAAGCCCGCCTGCAGCGCGTGGTTTCGGAAGCCTGCGCCGGCCTGAGTGGTGTCGACGCCGCCGAAGTGCTGACCTCGGCGCTGCGTGATCTGTACGAAGGCATTTCCGAAACCGAGCTGAGCCAGGCGCTGACCCTCGCCGCCCGCGCCCGCATCGAGAAAGAGCCGAATTACACCTATGTGTCGGCCCGCCTGCTCTGCGACGCCATGCGCCACGAAGCGCTGAAGTTCCTCGGCATGCCGGATTCGCGTCCGACCTTCGAGGACATGAAGGCCGTCTATAGCGACTACTTCCGCGAGTTCATCCACAAGGCTGCCGAGCTGGAACTGGTCGACTCCAAGCTGTGCCTGTTCGATCTCGAACGCCTCGGTGCGGCCCTGCTGCCGGAACGCGACGCCAAGTTCGACTACCTCGGCCTGCAGACCCTGTACGACCGCTACTTCATCCATTCGAACCGGACCCGCTTCGAACTGCCGCAGGCCTTCTTCATGCGCGTGGCGATGGGCCTGGCGATGAACGAGATCGACCGCGAAGCCCGTGCGATCGAGTTCTACGCGCTGATGTCGTCGTTCGACTTCATGTCGTCGACGCCGACCCTGTTCAACTCCGGCACCCTGCGTCCGCAGCTGTCGAGCTGCTACCTGACGCAGATTCCGGACGACCTGCACGGCATCTTCAACGCCATCCACGACAACGCGATGCTGTCGAAATTTGCCGGCGGCCTCGGCAACGACTGGACGCCGGTGCGCGGCATGGGCGGCTGGATCAAGGGCACCAATGGCAAATCGAATGGCGTGGTGCCGTTCATGAAGGTGGCCAACGACACCGCCGTGGCCGTCAACCAGGGTGGCAAGCGCAAGGGCGCGGTCTGCGGCTACCTGGAAACCTGGCACCGCGACATCGAAGAGTTCGTCGAGCTGCGCAAGAACACCGGCGACGACCGTCGCCGCACCCATGACATGAACACCGCGAACTGGGTCCCCGACCTGTTCCTGAAGCGGGTCATGGAAGAAGGCCAGTGGACGCTGTTCAGCCCGGAAGAAGTGCCGGACCTGCACGACCTCTACGGCAAGCCGTTCGAAGTGCGTTATGCCGAGTACGAAGCCCTCGCCGACCAGGGCCGGATCAAGAACTTCAAGCGCCTTCCCGCGCTGAATCTGTGGCGCAAGATGCTGTCGATGCTGTTCGAAACCGGCCATCCTTGGATCACCTTCAAGGACCCCTGCAACCTGCGTTCGCCGCAGCAGCATGTCGGTGTCGTGCATAGCTCGAACCTGTGTACCGAAATCACCCTGAACACCAAGGCCGGCCAGGAAATCGCGGTCTGCAACTTGGGCTCGGTGAATCTGCCGGCGCATATCGTCGACGGCAAGCTGGACGTCGCCAAGCTGGAGCGCACCATCAACACGGCGATGCGCATGCTCGACAACGTCATCGAGTACAACTACTACTCGGTGGCCACGGCGCGTAACTCCAACCTGCGTCACCGCCCGGTGGGTCTCGGCGTGATGGGCTTCAACGATGCGCTGTTCAAGCTTCGCATTCCGTACGAGTCCGATGCGGCGATCGACTTCGCCGACCGTTCGATGGAAGCGATCAGCTACCACGCGATCAAGGCTTCGGCCGATCTCGCCGTCGAGCGTGGTGCCTACGCCAGCTTCAAGGGCTCGCTGTGGGATCAGGGCATCCTGCCGCTGGATTCGATCAAGCTGCTCGCCGACGCTCGTGGTCCCTACCTGAAGCAGGACAGGACGGAATCCGGCGCCTTCGACTGGAACGCGCTGCGCACCCAGATCAAGACCACCGGCATCCGCAACTCGAACACCATGGCGATCGCGCCGACCGCGACCATCGCCAACATCACCGGCGTGTCGCAGTCGATCGAGCCGGTCTACCAGAACCTGTATGTCAAATCGAACCTGTCCGGCGACTTCACCGTCGTCAACGAGTACCTTGCCAACGAGCTGAAAGCGCTCGACATGTGGGACGAAGTCATGGTTCATGACCTCAAGTACTTCGACGGCAGCGTGCAGAAGATCGACCGCATCCCGGCCGAGATCAAGCAGATCTACAAGTGCGCGTTCGAGATCGACGCCAAGGTATTGATCGACGCCGGTTCGCGTCGCCAGAAGTGGATCGACCAGGCGCAGTCGCTGAACCTGTACATGGCCGCACCGTCGGGCAAGAAGCTCGACGAGCTGTACCGCCACGCCTGGCTGTCCGGCCTGAAGACCACGTATTACCTGCGCACGCTGGGTGCGACGCACGCCGAGAAGACCACCATTCAGGACGGCCGTCTCAATAACGTCAGCAAGGGTGCGGATGCGGGTTCGGCGGCGGCACCGGGCCGTCAGGCTGCCAAGCCGGCTTCGTTGGCAGCAGCGAGCGAACCGACAGCGCCGAAGGTCTGCTCGATCCTCGATCCGGACTGCGAGGCTTGCCAGTAGGCCGCAGCGCTAGCGGCACCACGCCCGGCCGGACACTGTCCCGCCGGGCGTCGGCGTCTGTGGTCTGTTGTCTGTTGCCTGGGGCACCGCTGAATTCTTGCCTGTCGCTACAAGCGACGGGTGTATAAATACACATATTGATTGATTCTGAATCAGGAGAACCCGACATGCTTGACTGGGACGACGCCCCCGCTGCAAAACCCGCTCCGACGATCGATCCGATCGTCGCCACGCCGCGCATGGCCGCGTCCGCTGCCCGCCCGGGCTATGCCACGCCAGCACCAGCACCGACGCCGCGCATTCCGGAAGCCAGCGAATTCAAGCTGACGCCGACGCAGGCCAAGGTCGAATCCGGTGCCACCGGGCTCGAAGACATCACCATCGGTGCCCGGCGCATCCAGGTCGATGACAAAAAGATCATCAACTGCCGCGCCGACCTCAACCAGCTCGTCCCGTTCAAGTACGAATGGGCCTGGAAGAAGTATCTGGACGCCTGCAACAACCACTGGATGCCGCAGGAAATCAACATGAGCGCCGACATCGCGCTCTGGCAGGACCCGAACGGCCTGACCGACGACGAGCGCATGATCATCAAGCGCAGCCTCGGCTTCTTCTCGACGGCGGACAGCCTTGTCGCTAATAACTTAGTTCTGGCCGTCTATCGCCACCTGACCAATCCCGAGTGCCGCCAGTACCTGCTGCGCCAGGCCTTCGAGGAAGCGATTCACACCCACGCCTACCAGTACTGCATCGAATCCCTCGGGCTGGATGAAGCCGAAGTGTTCAACATGTACCGCGAAGTGCCGAGCATCCACGACAAGGCCGCGTGGAGCCTGCCGTTCACCCAGAGCCTGGCCGACCAGACCTTCCACACCGGTACGCCCGAGAACGACCAGCGCCTGCTGCGCGACCTGATCGCGTTCTACGTGGTGTTCGAAGGCATCTTCTTCTATGTCGGCTTCGTGCAGCTGCTGAGCTTCGGCCGCCGCAACAAGATGATCGGCGTGTCCGAGCAGATCCAATACATCATGCGCGACGAGTCGATGCACATGAACTTCGGCATCGACGTGATCAACCAGATCAAGATCGAAAACCCGCACCTGTGGACCGCCAAGTTCCAGGAAGAGATCGCCGCGATGCTGATCGAAGCCACCGAACTCGAAATCAAATACGCCCACGACACCATGCCGCGCGGCGTGCTCGGCCTCAACGCCGGCCAGTTCAACGACTACCTGAAGTTCGTCTGCAACCGCCGCTGCTCGCAGATCGGCCTCAAACAGCTCTACCCGGGTGCCGAAAACCCGTTCCCGTGGATGAGCGAGGTCATGGATCTGAAGAAAGAGAAAAACTTCTTTGAGACTCGCGTCACCGAGTATCAGACGGGTGGGGCTTTGAGTTGGGATTGACGTCAGTTCGCGTAGGGACAACGGCTGACCCAGATTTTTCTGGGTCAGTTTCAGACTGAAGACCGCTATTCCGAGATTTGCCCAAAGTACGGTTACTGAATTCGCAAGCTAGAGCGTTTTTGATTTAAAAACATACGTATGGTAAAGACTCCTCAAGTATCTGAGGGGACAGCGATGCGCGCTTACTCACAAGACTTGCGGGATCGGGCGTTGGCGGCGCTGGGGCGTGGCGAGAGCATCAGTTCGATT
>JAUXYM010000052.1 GCA_030694365.1 Nevskia sp.
TACGTCAAAAGCTTGGGCTCACGCGGAGAACGCAAAGGACGCAGAGAGAAGCACAAGCGAGACAAGCATTTTTTCTTGAAAGCTTTTCTCCGCGTCCTTTGCGTTCTCCGCGTGAGATCGCTTTTGCTTGTCGGCTCAGCGGGCGCTGATGTTGTACTGGCTCAGCTTCTTGCGCAGCGTGGCGCGGTTCAGACCGAGCAGTTCGGCGGCGCGCGACTGGTTGCCATCGCAGTAGTCGAGGGTGGCGCGCAGCAGCGGCGGTTCGACTTGTTCGAGCACGGTGTCGTACAGGTTCAGCGTCTTCGGCGCGTGGCCGTTCAAGGTGCGGAAATATTCGTCCATGCACTCGGCGACCGAGGTGCAGAGCGGCTTCGGCGCGGGCGTCTGGGTATCGACGTCTTGAGGGTTTTTCGAGGACATGACGCTCGGCCGCGATGACGTCAATGCCGCGTCATCGTTCGTTCACAAAGGGGATGGGGATGATACCGATGGACCTCGTTCGTCGGTAGCCCCGTTCGTCACATTGCCGGCCTCGTTACGCGGCGATCCGCGTGCCGCTGATGCGATTCCAGCCGTCGCGCTGGCCATCCGGCTCGAAGCTGAACCACTGCGCATAGGCGGCGCGCACTTCCTCGGCCTGCCGTTCGAGCAGACCGGCGAGCACGATGCGGCCGCCGGACCTGGTCGCGGCAGCCAGCTTCGGCGCCAGTTCGATCAGCGGCCGGGCCAGGATGTTGGCGAGCACGATGTCGTACTGATCGACCAGCAGATGCTCGATGCCGGCGCAGGTGATGCGTTCGGCAACCTGATTGGTGTTTGCGTTATCGAGCGTCGCGGTGATCGCCTGCGGGTCGATGTCGATGGCCAGCGCCGACGCCGCATCGAGCTTCAGCGCGGCAATCGCCAGCACGCCGGAGCCACAGCCGTAGTCGAGCACGGTCTTGCCGGCGACTTCGTTCAGCGATAGCCAATCCATGCACATCGAGGTGCTCGGATGAGTGCCGGTGCCGAAGGCGAGGCCAGGATCGAGGTGGACGATGATCGCGTCGGCCGCCGTGACCACACGGCCGGTCGGGCAGATCCACAGCCGCTCGCCGAACTGCATGGCTACGGCGTGATCGAGCCAGGCGCGCACCCAGTCGCGATCCTCGACGGTGAGGATTTCGGTGCTCGCGGTTTCGCCATCGGGCAGCTGTTCGGCGAGCGCGACACGGACCAGATCCAGATCGGTGCCGGCCGCAAACAGGCCCTTAGTGATCGTCGCCGGCCACAACGGTGTTTCGCCGGGCAGCGGTTCGAGCACCGGCACGTCGGCGGCGTCGGTCATGGTTACCGACAGCGCGCCGCAGGCGGTGAAGATTTCTTCGGCGAACTCGGGGTAATGACTCGCGACCGCGAGTTCGATCCAGGTCGACACCTTAGTGGGCGTCGCCGGTGCCGCCCGCCGCCTTGTCGAGCATCGACGCCAGGTAGTGGATGTGATGGGTGCCGGCGCAGAAGGTGGGATCGTTGAGGATCATCTGCTGCAGCGGGATGTTGGTGACGATGCCTTCGACGATCATCTCGTCGAGCGCGGTGCGCATGCGGGCAATCGCGCTTTCGCGGGTCGGGCCGTGGACGATCAGCTTGCCGATCATCGAATCGTAGTTCGGCGGCACCCGGTAGCCGGCGTAGACATGGCTGTCCATGCGCACGCCCGGGCCGCCCGGCGTGTGCCATTTCGCAACGATACCCGGCGACGGCGTGAACTTGAACGGGTCTTCGGCGTTGATCCGGCACTCGATCGCGTGACCGGTGATGCGGATGTCTTCCTGCTTGAACGGCAGCGGCTCGCCAGCGGCGACCCGGATCTGCTGCACGATCAGATCGACGCCAGTGATCATTTCGGTCACCGGATGTTCGACCTGGATGCGGGTGTTCATCTCGATGAAGTAGAAGCGGCCACCTTCGTAGAGGAACTCCATGGTGCCGGCGCCGCGATAGCCGATGCGCTTGCAGGCATCGGTGCACAGCTTGCCGATCTCGGCGCGCTGCTCCGGCGTGATGCCGGGCGCGGTCGCTTCTTCGATGACCTTCTGGTTGCGGCGCTGCATCGAGCAGTCGCGCTCACCGAGGAACACGGCGTTGCCGTGCTCGTCGGCCAGCACCTGGATTTCGATGTGGCGCGGTACTTCGAGATATTTTTCGAGAAACACCGCGCCGTCCTTGAACGCCTGCAGTGCTTCCTGGCGGGCGATCTTGATCGAACCGATCAGATCGGCCGGCTTCCTGACCACGTGCATGCCGCGGCCGCCGCCACCGAAAGCGGCCTTGATCAGCACCGGATAGCCGACCTTGGCAGCGACCGACAGGCACTCGGCCTCGTCGTCCGGCAGGATGCCTTCGGAGCCGGGCACGCAGGGCACACCGGCGGAAATCATTTCCGCTTTCGCCGTGGTCTTCCCGCCCATCAGGCGAATGGTTTCCGAGCGCGGGCCGATGAACACGAAGCCACTGCGCTCGACACTTTCGGCGAAGTCAGCGTTTTCGCTGAGGAAGCCGTAGCCGGGATGGATGGCGTCGGCCTGGGTCACTTCGGCGGCCGAAATGATCGCCGCCATGTTCAGGTAGCTGCTGGTTGCCGCAGGCGGGCCGATGCAGACGGTTTCGTCGGCCAGGCGGACATGCTTCAGGTCGCGATCGGCCGTGGAATGCACGGCGACCGTCTTGATGCCGAGTTCGCGACAGGCGCGCAGGATGCGCAGCGCGATTTCGCCTCGGTTGGCGATCAGGATCTTGTTGAACATTGCAGGCTTTTGCCTCTTGTCGAGTGGCCGCTTGGAGAAGCGGGCATCACGCGGAGAACGCGGAGGACGCAGAGAAAAACATCAAGAAGGAGAAAAGCTTTTCGCTGTTCTCCGCGTTCTTTGCGTGAGATCGCTTTTCGCGAACTATTTACTCAATGATGAACATCGGCTGGTCGAATTCGACCGGCTTCTCGTTGTCGACCAGGATCTCGACGACCACGCCGCTCTTGTCGCTCTCGATCTGGTTGAGCATCTTCATCGCTTCGATGATGCACAGCGTCTGGCCGGCCTTGACCGTCTGGCCGACTTCGACGAAAGCCTTCGCGCCCGGCGACGGCGTGCGGTAGAAGGTGCCGACCATCGGCGCCTTGACCACATGGCGATTCTCCGAAACCTTCACCGCCGGCGCAGCCGCTGCTTCGGCAGCTGCCGAGGCCGAAGCAATCGGTGCCGCTGCCACGCCCGAGGAGGCGTTGGGTGCCGGCATCGCCATCTGCGGCGGTGCGTAGTACTGCGGCATCGGCTGCATGCCGCCGGTCGGATAACGCGAGATGCGAACCGATTCCTCACCCTCCTTGACTTCGAGCTCGGCAATGCCCGATTCCTCGACGAGGTCGATCAGCGTTTTGATCTTGCGCAAATCCATGGTGTTCTTGCTCCCCATTCAGTGGTGTGATGCCAGCCGCGCGTGGACGGCTTGCAGGGCGAGGTCGTAACCGATGGGCCCCAGGCCCACGATCACCCCCGCCGCGATGTCGGAAAAATACGAGTGCTGCCGGAACGCTTCGCGAGCGTGCACGTTCGACAGGTGCACTTCGACGAAAGGAATTGCCACCCCGAGCAGCGCGTCGCGCAAGGCGATCGAGGTGTGGGTGAAAGCGCCGAGGTTGGCGATGATGAAGGCGACACCTTCGGCTTTCGCGGCGTGGATGCGGTCGATCAGCAGGCCTTCCTGGTTGCGCTGGAAACAGGCCAGCTGGTGGCCGAGTTCAGCGGCGCGGAGAGTCAGGTTGGATTCGATGTCTGCCAGGCTCGCTGCCCCATAGATCGCCGGCTCGCGGGTGCCGAGCAGGTTCAGATTGGGGCCGTTCAGGAGCAGCAGTCGACTCACGCACGAGGCTCGTCAACAACAAGAGCCGCGATTCTGCACGAAGCCTGAGTTCGGTACAAACAGCCGGCAGAAATACGCGACGATGGCAGCCGATCAGTCGACGTTGGGGGCAGATCGGCGAAAACGACTGTTCCGCATGGCCTCGTTCAAGCCGGCCTCAGTGAGGCAGGTACTTCTCGATCAGGCCAGCCAGCTCGACTTCCGAATATTCGCCGAGCTGGCGCTCGATGATCCGGCCGTCCGGGGCGATGACCACCGAAAACGGCAGGCCGCCCTGATCGTTGCCGAGCGTCGCCATCAGCTCCAGCATGTCTTCCGGCGTGCCGACGGCGATCGGGTAATTGAACTTCAGCCCGGGTGCCGCGCGGCGGGCTTCTTCGATGTCGTCCACCGCCGGGCCGATCAGCTGGAAGCCTTTCGCGCCATAGCGCTCCTGCATCTTCACCAGGATCGGAATCTCGTTCAGGCAGGGCCCGCACCAGGTCGCCCAGAAGTTGATGATCATCAGCTTGCCCTTGTAGTCGTCGAGCGAATACTGGCGGCCATCGAGCTCGCTGAGCGCAATGCCGGCTGGCAGGCTTTCGCTGGCCGCGGCAGCGGTGGTACCTGGCTTCTGCGTCGACGGCGTATCGGCACCTGTTGGGCCATGCGCATGTTCTTCGCCGCCGTGCTGGAACTGGCTCAGTCCGTAACCGCCGGCAGCGGCCAGCAGGCAGGCGCCGATGACCAGGGCGACTTTAAGTTTCGACATGGAATTCTCGACAGGATCAATCAGGAAGCGGGGCTGACGGCGACCACGCGGGTCACCGGCGGATAGCAGACGCCGGCTTCCGCACAACCCTGCCAGCGTAGCCGTAACTGGGTCGGCACCGGCGCGCCGGCGGCCAGCGGCAGGCGCAGTTCGACGGCGGACTTGTAGATTTCGACATCGCCGAAATGCTCGTCATGCTGGGCAATGCCGGTCGGCAGGATCGGCGCGGCCAGGGTCACGCCGGCGTCGACCGCTTCGACGGCGATGCGCTGCCGGTACAGGTAATAACCGGGTTCGATCTGCCAGTTGACCAGGATCGCATCGCGGCGATGGATCACCGATACCA
Source organism: Nevskia sp. (assembly GCA_030694365.1). GTDB lineage: Bacteria > Pseudomonadota > Gammaproteobacteria > Nevskiales > Nevskiaceae > Nevskia. The sequence continues at coordinate 4,995 of JAUXYM010000052.1, forward strand.
GCTTGAACGCGGCATCGGCCGACAGCAGCGCATCGGCACTGCCGGCCGCTGGCTTGCGGCTCAGGTCGATCGCTGCCGCAGGTGCGGCGAACAGGCAGGCCAGCAGCAGGGAGGCGAGTCGGGCGTGCAGCGTCATGGCGGTAGGGTTGGGGGCAACGAATTCTGGTCAGGACAAACCGTGCTGGGCGCGGCCCAAAGTTTCTCGGCCAAGCCCTGGGCCGGCAAGCCCTGGACGATGTTGACCGTCACGATTCGGGGAAGTTCGTCGCGCCGGGTGGGGAGCATAATTGTTTGGACGGGGCCATCGGCTCCGTGCCAGCGATGCCCGCCAATCACCGCCAGCCTGCACGCGCACCCCTTCACTCGGCTCGCCGTTGAGGGTGCCCGGCGACAGCCCGGCCTCAAGCTTCTGATTCCTGCCATGAACGCGCCCGAAACGCTGCCCGCTTTCATCGACGATCGTCCGCCGCCGGCCCGCAGCCCGCTGCGCGCGGCGATCGCCGAGCTGTATCTCGCCGACGAAACCGCCATCGTCAATCGCCTGCTGGCGATCGCCGAACTGCCGGCCGAACGTGCCGCGCAAGTGGTGGTCACTGCGGCCGACTGGGTGCGCCGGGTGCGCCGGCTTAAAGCCACCCAGAGCGCGCTCGACTGTTTCATGCGCGAGTACGACCTGTCCTCGGACGAAGGCGTGCTGCTGATGTGTCTCGCCGAAGCGCTGCTGCGGATTCCCGACGATGAAACGGCTGAAAAACTCATTGCCGACAAGCTCGCTGATGCCGACTGGGAAACACACCTCGGCCACAGCGAATCGCTGTTCGTCAACGCCAGCACCTGGGGCCTGATGCTGACCGGCCGCATCGTCCGCGCGCCGGCCGATACCGCCGGTTCGTTCAAGGCCGCATGGTCGCGGCTGGTCAATCGTTCCACCGAGCCGGTGGTGCGCCTCGCCATCCGCTCGGCGATGCGGATGATGGGCAGCCAGTTCGTCATGGGCCGCAACATTCACGAAGCGCTGGAAGCCGCGCAGACCAAGGAGCAGCGCCCGTACCGGCATTCCTACGACATGCTCGGCGAAGCGGCGCTGACGGCGGCCGATGCCGATCGCTACCTGGCCTCGTATCTCGATGCGATCACCGCGATCGGCCATGCCGCACGCGGCATCCAGGGTGGCGTCGAAGCGCGGCCCGGCATTTCGGTGAAGCTGTCGGCGCTGCATCCGCGCTACGAACACGCCAAGCGCAGCCGGGTGCTCGCCGAGCTGACGCCGCGCCTGCTGCTGCTGGCGCAATCGGCGCGCGCTTCCGGCATCAGCCTGTGCATCGATGCCGAGGAAGCCGATCGCCTGTCCTTGTCGCTGGATCTGTTCGAGCGTGTCTATCGCGATGCCTCGCTGATCCATTGGGACGGCCTGGGCCTGGCCGTGCAAGGTTTCCAGAAGCGGGCGATAGCGGTCATCGAATGGCTGGAAGCGCTCGGCCGCGAAGTCGGCCGGCGGATTCCTGTGCGTCTGGTCAAGGGTGCGTACTGGGATACCGAAGTGAAGCGGGCCCAGGAAGCCGGGCTCGCCGGTTACCCGGTGTTCACCCGCAAGGCCAACACCGATGTCGCCTACCTGGCCTGCGCGCGACGCCTGCTGGCGGCACGCGATGCCTTCTATCCGCAACTCGCCACCCATAACGCGCACACCGTCGCGGCGATGAAGGCCTATGCCGGCGAGGCCGGCGATGCGCGCGGCTGTGGCTATGAATTCCAGCGCCTGCACGGCATGGGCGAAGCGCTGTACGACGTGGTGCGTGAGGATTGCGCGGTGCCCTGCCGGGTCTATTCACCGGTCGGCAGCCATGCCGATCTGCTGCCCTACCTGGTCCGCCGGCTGCTCGAAAACGGCGCCAATACCTCGTTCGTCAACCGCATCTTCGACGACAACATCGCCGCCGAGCAGCTAGTCGCCGATCCGGTCGCCATGGTTCGTGCACTGGCGGTGAAGCCGAATCCCGGCCTGCCGCTGCCGGCCGAGCTGTATGGCGCGGCGCGGCGCAATTCCGCCGGCCTGAACCTCGCCGATGACACCGTTACCGTTGCGCTGGCCCGCGATCTGCACGGTGCCGAACCGCTGACCCGCGTCGCCTCGCTGTGCTACGACGGCTCGGCGACCACCGGCGCGGTGCAGACCTTGCGCAAGCCGGCCGATCGCCGAGTCGCGCTGGGCGAATGGCTGGCTTTCGATCCGGCCAGCGCGGCCGATGTGGTGGCCGCAGCCGTCGGCTCGGCCGAGCGCTGGAACGCGATCCCGGTCGAAAGCCGGGCGGCGATCCTTGACCGTGCGGCTGATCGCCTGGAAGCGGCGCGGCCGTTGTTCCTGCGACTGCTGATCGAGGAAGCTGGCAAGACGATCGCCGATGCCCATGCCGAGGTCCGCGAGGCTGCGGATTTTTTGCGCTATTACGCCGCCGCTGCCCGCCGCCTGCTGGCTCATCCGGAAACCCTGGCCGGGCCGACCGGCGAGCACAACGAACTGCAACTGCACGGCCGTGGCGTATTCATCTGCATCAGCCCCTGGAACTTCCCGCTGGCGATCTTCACCGGCCAGATCGCGGCGGCCCTGGTCGCCGGCAATCCGGTGATTGCCAAGCCGGCCGAGCAGACGCCGATGATCGCCACGGCAATGGCGCAACTGCTGCGCGATGCCGGCGTGCCGAGCTACGTGTTCCAGTGCCTGCTCGGTGATGGCGCCGTCGGTGCCGCGCTGATTGCCCACCCCGGTGTCGCCGGCGTCGCCTTCACCGGCTCCAGCGAAGTCGCGCGGCGGATCAATCGCCAACTGGCGATGCGCGATGGTCCGATCGCCACCCTGGTGGCCGAGACCGGCGGCCAGAACGTGATGATTGCCGACTCGTCATCGCTGCCCGAGCAGGTGGTCAAGGACGCGCTGGCCTCGGCGTTCGGCTCGGCCGGCCAGCGCTGCTCGGCGCTGCGGGTGCTGTATCTGCAGGACGACATCGCCGACAAGACCATCGCCATGCTCAAAGGCGCGATGCAGGAACTGGCGATCGGCGATCCGGCGTGGCTGGCCACCGACATCGGCCCGGTGATCGACGAAGCCGCGCGCAGTCGGTTGGAAGCTCATGCCGCCGCGATCAGCCAGAGCGGCCAGGTCATCGCGCGCCTGAGCCTGCCGGACAGTTGCGCACACGGCAGTTTCGTAGCACCGCTGGCGGTCGAGATCAGCGGCATCGAAGCGCTGAGCGAAGAACACTTCGGGCCGATCCTGCACGTGGCGTGCTTCTCGTCCCGGCGGCTCGATGCGGTGGTCGACGCGATCAATGCCTCCGGCTACGGCCTGACCCTGGGCATCCACAGCCGCATCGAAAGCACCTGGCGGCGCGTGCAGTCGCGGGCCAAGGTCGGCAACGTCTACATCAACCGCAGCATGACCGGCGCCGTGGTCGGCGTGCAGCCGTTTGGCGGCGAAGGCCTGTCCGGCACCGGCCCTAAAGCCGGCGGCCCGCATTACCTGTTGCGCTTCGTCACCGAACGGACCTTGACCATCAACACGGCGGCGGTCGGCGGCAACGCAAGGCTGCTTTCGCAGAGTGGTTAGTTTGGCGGCTCGTTCTGCGGCTGACAGCAGTACGGTGCAGGGGGAGCCCTCGGTCGTCGACGACGGCCCCTACCGCCGCCTGTACTTCGGCCCGGCGTACATCCAGAGCGAGATGAGCGTCGACGATCCGATCGCGCTGCAACTGGCCTACACGCGGCGGATGATGGCGGCGCTGCTGTGGCTGCCCAGGCCGAAGCACATCGTCATCGCCGGGCTTGGCGGTGGTTCGCTGACCAAGTTCTGCCACCACCATCTGCCGCGCACGCGGATCACCAGCCTGGAGATCGACGCTCGGGTGATCGCGCTGGCTCACGAGTTCCAGGTGCCGGCCGACGCGCCGCGCTCGCGCATCGTTCACGCCGACGCCTGCGAGTGGTTTGCGAACACCGACGAGCGTTTCGATCTGGTGCTGCTCGACGGCTACAGCGAAACCGGCATCGCCAGCGGTTTCGGCCGGCCGGAGTTGTACGCCGACGTCCGCGCGCGGCTGCGGCCGGATGGCCTGCTGGTCGCCAACATCCTGGTCACCACCGAGGCTTTGCGCCGCTACAAGCAGGTGATCGCCGAGGCTTTCGACGGGCGGGTGATCGTCCAGCGGGTGGTGCCCGACGGCAACACCGTGATCTTCGCGTTCAAGGCACTGGCAACGCCGCCGGACTGGATCGCGCTCGGTGCTGCGGCGAAGAAGCTGGAGTCCCGTCTCGGCTTGGATTTCCCGGCCTACGCGCGGGCGATGCGCCGGGCTTACGAACGGACGCCAGCAGAAGCTGAAGCGCTGGCGGCGCGCGATGAAGCGCTGAATCTGTTGTAGGTCGGGCCACGCCCGACCTGCGCCCGTGTGTCGGCAAGGGAAGCCGGCGGCCACGGGCCGCCCTACGACGCCGAGGCGCGACGGAATCAGGGCGCCGAAGTCCCGCGCCGAAGCGCCCGCAACCGCTCGCGCAGGCCCGGCACTTCGGTCTCTTCGCCAGTCTCGGGTTCATCGACGGCATACAGCGGCCACTTGCTCGGCACGCCTTTCAGGGTGTGCACGCCGCGTTCGCTGAACTCGAAACGGCCGCCGATCAGCACGTCGCGCACGGTGCGTGACACCAGCACTTCGCCGGCTTCGGCATAACCGAGCACGCGAGCGCCGATGTGCACCGCCATGCCGCCGATGCGGCCTTCCTCGCGCAGCTCGATTTCGCCGATATGCAGGCCGGTGCGGATCTCGATCTTCAGGGCGTCCATCGCCGGATGCAGCGCGCGGGCGCAGTCGATCGCCTTGCCGGGCGTGCCGAAGGTCGCCAGGGTGCCGTCGCCGGCAGCATCGACCAGCCGGCCGCCGTGGCTGCTGATCGCGTCGCGGACGATGCGATCGTGCTGGTCGAGCTTTTCCCGCCAGGCGGCATCGCCGAGCTTGGCGAGCTGCTTGGTCGAATCGACGATGTCGGTGAACAGCAGGGTCGCCAGCACCCGCTCGGGCACCTGCAGCGGCTTCTGGCCGGTGACGAATTCCTCGATCGCCGCGATGATCTCATCGGTGCCTTCCCAGATCATGTCGGCATCGCGGCCGGGAATCTCGAGGTAGCGCCCGCCCGGCGCGTGCTCGGCGATGTAGCGGCTCTGCACGGCCGGGAAGATCGCCAGATCGCGGCGGCCCAGCGACAGCAGCGGCACGGTGATCGTCGGCAGCACGTGGCGACCGTCGAGGCTGGCGGAAATCTGCAGGTTCTCGACCACCGCGCGCGGGCTGGCCATCGCCCGGTGCAGCTTGGTGTACCACTTCAGCGCGGCCGGATTGTCGGTCTGACTGGGATCGAAGCTGGCCGCGAATTCGGTACGGCCCCAGCCCTGGGCAACCCTCTCGATCAGCGCATCGCCCACCGCCTGCGGATGGCCTTCCGGATAATCCGGGCGCTGCGAGAAGCAGGCGCTGGTGAACACGAAGAGCAGGCCCGACACCCGTTGCGGATGACGCGCGTAGAACTCCAGCAACAGCGGGCCGGCGTCGATGGTCCCGAACAACACCGCCTGCTCCGAGCCGCAGGCATCAAGCACCGCGAGCAGATCCTCGACCCAGTGATCGACCATCGTGCCGCCGTCGAGCGGCCGCGGATCGGACAGGCCGCAGCCGCGCCGATCGAAGCGGATCAGCCGCGAGAAGCCGGCAACCCGACGCATCCAGCGCGCCGAGGTCGGCTCTTCCCAGAAGATGTCGAGATGGCTCCAGACGCCGGTGGTCAGCACCAGATCGCGCGCGGTCACGCCTGCTGTCTGGCCCGGCGGCGGGCCGAGCAACTGGTAGGCAACGCGGTCATCGCCGCGCGGGGCGAACTGGGTGTCGGGCTGGTCCAAGACGAAAGTGGCGGGTGATGGGTTGCGGACATGATGCACGGCGGCGGCAGGCGCTGTCCCGGCAGCACTTCCGTCAGGACGGATGGAAGCGCCGAGCGGTCGGGCGCACACTGCGCGGCTTCGCGCCGTGCCGCCCTGTGACCGGTCTGGCCGCGCCAGCCACAAGATTTCCGGATTCCTGACGATGTTCCCGCTCTTCTCGCCGGCGTTCCGCGCCGAAGTCGCCGCCAACCTGCGTCTGGCGCTGCCGCTGATCGCCGCCCAGATCGCCGCGGTCGGCATGGGCACGGTCGATACCATCTACGCCGGCCGGCTTGGCCCGCAGCCGCTGGCAGCGGTTGCCGTGGCGGTCAACGTCTACAACCTGTTCCTGATCTTTTTCATGGGCCTGCTGATGGCCTGCGCGCCGATCGCCGCACAGTTGTACGGCGCGCAGCGCTCGCAGGCCGAACTGGGCGCCTTCTTGCGCCGTTCGCGGCGCTTCGCGCTGATCGTCGGGGTGATCTGGACGGGGCTCTTGAACCTGGTCGGGCCGCTGATGCTGAAGGCGCTCGGCTTGTCGGCAGCGACGACGGCGGACGCGATCGAATTCCTCCGCTGGTACTCCGGCGTCGGCCTGATGACGGCGCTCTGGTTCGCGCTGCGCTTCGGCGCCGAAGGCCTGGGTCAGGTGCGGCCGATCGTCATCGCAGCACTCATCGGCCCTGCCGCCAATGCGCTGTTCGGCTGGCTGCTGCTGTTCGGGCCGTTCGGCTTGCCGACATTCGGCATCAAGGGCCTGGGTCTGGCCTCGACCCTGGCAACCACCTTGATGGCCGCCGTGCTTGCCTGGCAGTACCGCCGGGTGCCGGCGCTGCGCGCCACCTGGGTCGCCGATGCGGCGACCGGACAGCTGGCGACTGGTGAAGGCGCGCGCGACATCCTCAAGCTCGGTCTGCCGATCGCCGCGATCATCACTGCCGAGGGTGGCCTGTTCGTGCTCACCGCGCTGCTGATGGCGCGCTTCGGCGAAGGCACCGTCGCGGCTTACCAGATCGCGATCAATTTCTCGTCGCTGGTGTTCATGATTCCGCTCGGCGTGGCGATGGCGACCACGGTGCGAGTCGGCCATGCCGCCGGTGCCGGCAACTACGCGGCGGCGCGCCGTCGCGGCACGGCCGGCGTGGCGCTCGGCGGGCTCAATGCCGCGTCGAACGCCGCGATCATGCTGCTGTTCAGCGGCCTGATCGTCGCCTGCTACACCGACGACGCGGCGATCGCCATGCAGGCCGCCGGCTTCCTGTGGCTGGCGGCGGCGTTCCAGCTGTTCGACGGCCTGCAGGCCACCGCCAACGGCGCGCTGCGCGGCCTGAAGGACACTCGCATGCCGATGCTGATCACCTTGCTGTCCTACTGGGCGATCGGCATGCCGGTGGCCTGGTGGCTGGCGTTCCGCGCTGGCCTCGGCCCGGACGGCATGTGGTGGGGCCTGACCGCCGGGCTCGGCATGGCCGCGCTCGGCCTGTCGCTGCGCTTCCGGCACAAGGCCGGCAAGCTGGTGCGGCGGGCGGGTGCATCGACGTCCAGGCCGATCGAGACCTGATATTGAGGCGGCCCTCAAAATGTTGAACAAGCAAGCCGACGATGGCAGGAAGTGACTCAGGGTTGTAGACCGCGCCGGCCGCCTCAATAACAAAAACACATTGATTTTATTATTGATTCGGCCACGTTCCGCCTCGCTGGGAAGATCGGGCGTCAAATTCAGACGTATCACCTTTTTCAACTATTTCGTGGCCGAATCAATAATTCTGTC
>JAUXYM010000055.1 GCA_030694365.1 Nevskia sp.
GATAGGTGGCGCTGGCCGCCTCAATAACAAAAAACATATTGATTTTATTATTGATTCGGCCACGTTCTGCTCCACAGTGAGTGCACCCTTCAAGTCTCAGCGTGTCCTTTCGTTCAACTATTTGGTGGCCGAATCAATAAAACCGACTCCGGCAACACGCTGAGCGCCGGTATCGCCACTTTCAGGGTTTTTGACCCTATAAGTCCTAACGAATTTCTAACGGATTTCCAACGACATTCCATCGCGCAGCCAACACGGCCGGAATGGCGGATGACTGCCTCCTGGCTCGCTGCGCCGGGTTCACCGCCAGCAGCCGTGACACCTGAATCAATCCCGTCGCTGCGCAACTCGGCGACCTGATAGACACGGTAGAGAACGCGCCACTGTTGCAGCGCACCAAGAAATCGCGCCAGCCGGTAAACTGCGCGGATGATCTCCGCCTCTCGCCTCACCCTTCGCCGTGGACCGCGTCCGCTGCTTGAAGATGCCAATTTCACGATCCATCCGGGCTGGCGCTGCGGCGTCATCGGCCGCAACGGCACCGGCAAGTCGACCCTGTTCGCCGCCGTGCTCGGTCAGCTGGCGCCGGACAAGGGCGAGCTGAGCTCGCTGAAGAACCTCGCAGTCGCCACCGTCGCCCAGGACACACCGTCCCTGCCCGATCTGGCGATCGAGTTCGCGCTCGATGGTGATGTCGAACTCAGAGAGCTGGAACGGCGTCTGGTCAAGGCCGAGGACGCGCTGGATATCGACAAGATCAGCGCCATCCACGAGCGGCTCAACGACATCAGCGGTTATGCCGCGCGCGCCCGTGCCGCCGCCCTGCTGCACGGCCTCGGCTTTTCGCAGGAAGCGCAAGGCACCGCCGTCGCCGATTTCTCCGGCGGCTGGCGCATGCGTCTGAATCTGGCGCGCGCGCTGATGTGCCGCTCCGACGTGCTGCTGCTCGACGAGCCGACCAACCATCTCGATCTCGATGCCGTGATCTGGCTGCAAAGCTGGCTCAGCACCTATCCGGGCACCATGATGGTGATCTCGCATGACCGCGAATTCCTCGACGCCATCACCACCCACACGCTGCATCTGGAAGGCACCAAGGCGACGCTGTACACCGGCAACTACTCGACTTTCGAGCGCACCCGCGCCGAAAAGATGACTTTGCAGGCGGGCATGTTCGTCAAGCAGCAGAAGCAGGTTGCCCATCTGCAGAAATTCATCAACCGCTTCCGCGCCAGCGCTTCGAAAGCCACCCAGGCGCAGAGCCGCATCAAGGCCCTGGAGCGCATGGAACTGGTGTCGGCGGTGCATGCCGATTCCGAGTTCAGCTTCTCGTTCTCCGAGCCGGATCGCCTGCCGTCGCCGCTGGTCCGTTTCGACGACGTGGTCTGCGGCTACGGCGAGAAAGTGATCCTGAAGAACGTGCGGATGCTGATCGCCCCCGGCGAGCGCATCGGCCTGCTCGGCCCCAACGGTGCGGGTAAATCGACCCTGGTGCAGACCATCGCCGGCACCATTCCGCCGCTGAAAGGCGACGCGATGCGCGACGGTTATCTGCGAGTCGGCTACTTCGCCCAGCACACCACCGACAGCCTCGATCCCAACGCCTCGCCGATTCTGCATCTGAAGCGCCTCGATCCGAACGCGACCGAACAGGGCCTGCGCAGCTTCCTTGGCGGCTTCAACTTCAAGGGCGATCGCGTCTACGAGAACGTCGAACCGTTTTCCGGCGGCGAAAAGGCACGCCTGGCCTTGGCCATGGTCGTCTACCAGAAGCCGAATCTGTTGCTGCTGGATGAGCCGACCAACCATCTCGATCTCGACATGCGCCATGCGCTCGAGACCGCGATGCTGGAATTCGTCGGCGCGGTGATGGTGGTCTCCCATGATCGCCATCTGCTGACCTCCACTTGCGACCAGCTGTGGCTGGTTGCCGAAGGCGGCTGCCGGCCGTTCGTCGGCGATCTCGACGACTACGCCAAGTGGCTGAACTCGCGCGAGCTGAACCCGGGCAGCGGCAAGAAGAAGGACAAGAAGCCGCAGAAGAGCGCCGAGGAAATCGCCGCCCAGACCAAGGCGCTCAAGGACACCGTCCGCAAGCTCGACCAGACCATGGCCAAGCTGACCAAGGACGTCGATACGCTGACCGTGAAGCTCGCCGATCCGGCGCTCTACGCCCCGGACAAGAAGTGGGATTTCACCAAGCTCCAGAAGGAGCAGGCAGCGGCCAAGAAGAAGCTGGCCGAGACCGAGGAAGAATGGATTGCGGCGAATGAGCAATTGGAAGCGCTGAGCACCGCGTAGATCGCCTGCAGCCCGGCTTGCGTTGGCCAGCGGCAACTGAGGTCCGGAAACCGTCAGCGCGCACACGGCACGAATTTCGCTCCCGGTTTCGATCAACTGGAAAACCAGCACGAACGATCACCGAAAGAGAGCAAGACATGAAGACAAAGTACGCGCCAGCAGCACTGCTGATGATCGCTGCCGCACTGCTGGTGAGCTGCAGCAAACCAACGCCAGCCGGGCCTGTGACGCGCTTGTCGCTGGGTGATCCGAAATTCCCGATCGCCTCGGCAGTGACCGTCCCGGCTGGCCACACCACCAGCTACCTGAGCGGCAACTTGCCCGATGTCGCCAACCCCGATGCCCCGAAAGGCAGCGTCGAAAGCTATGGCGATACCGAAACCCAGACCGCATCGGTGCTGAAGAAGCTTGGCGACACGCTCACCAAACTTGGCCTCGGCTATGGCGACGTGGTTTCCGCGACCGTGTTTCTGGTCGGCGATCCGGCGAAGAACGGCGAGATCGATTTCGCCGGCATGAATGCCTCGTTCTCGAAGGTGTTCGGCTCCGAAACCCAGCCAAACAAGCCTTCGCGGTCGACGGTGAAGGTCGCTGGTCTGGTCATTCCGGGCGCACTGGTCGAGATAGACCTGATCGCCGTCCATCCTGCACCGTGAATTCGCGAGCCCGGCCGCTGAGCCGATCCGGAAATGGAGTCTGGATCGAATCCGCTAGCCGCCGGCACGCTTAATTCTGGAGCATCAGGCCCTGAAAGAGTGCCGATTCCGTCATGGGATCCGGCGCTCCACTGCTGTCGTCATTGCTGGCATCGACGCTGCTTCTGAATAAACGGTAAAAGCGCCTGACCAGCGCCCTCGTCCTCGTTTCCGAGATTTGGACAGGCGGCTGCGAAGCCGTGTCCGCAGTATCCGGAGGTCACCTGCAATAGCCGGCGGCACCTCCGCAAGTTACTGACAAAAATACGCTTTCTTCTCATTTCTCGCAACTCTTCGGCTGCTGACCAGCGGCCAGGCTGCGGCTGCGGCGACGATTCCCGAGCGCCTGATGGACGCCGATCGAGATGGCACGTTCCTTGAAGAATTCATTACGGGACGTTTGCAATTTATTGAAATCAGGGGCCAACACTCAACGCAGGGATGGGGCAATGACTAAATTGAATCGGATACAGAATGGTCTGGAATGCCTGAAGCTTCGGCAACCGGCGCTGACGCTGTACTGCGCACCGCTGGCATTGGCAGCAGCATTGGTGGCTATTGCGCCAAACGCGCATGCGCAGCTAAAGGAGCCGCTCGCCGGCGCGCCGCTGGAAGTCGCGGCGGCTGACACTCCGGCGGGAACGGAAGTCGCAGTAAGCGACAAGGTGCTTGAAGAAATCGTGGTCACCGGCAGCCGTGGCCGTGGCTTGCAGGCCTCGGAAACGCTGGCACCGGTGCAGGTGTTGAGCGCGGAAACACTGAAGAGCGCCGGCCAACCCGATCTGATCGGCGCGCTCGCGCAGATCGTGCCCTCGTTCACCGCGCAATCCTTCGGCGGCGACCAGGCCAACCAAACGCTGTCGGCCAAGCTCCGAGGCGTATCGCCAAACCATGCGCTAGTGTTGATCAATGGCAAGCGGCGCCACACCACGGCCAATCTGGCGGTGCTCGGTGGACCATTCCAGGGTGCTGCTACGGCGGACTTGAACTTCATTCCGGTGTCCTCGATCAAGCGCATCGAAGTGCTGACCGATGGCGCAGCCGCCCAGTACGGCACCGACGCCATTGCCGGCGTCATCAACATCATCCTCAAGGACAAGTCCGAAGGCGGCTCGCTCGATTCCACCTTCGGTGCCTACAAGGACGGTGGCGGCGAGACCAAGGGCGCATCCGGCAACATTGGCTTCGGCTCAGGCCCGGACGCCTTCATCAATCTGACCGGTGAAATCCGCAAGCGCGAACGCAGCGACCGTGGCGGCATCGATCCGAGAGTCGTCAACCCGGCGAATCTCTCGACCTTCCCGAACTCGAATCTGCCGCTGGTACCGGGCTATCCCTATCTGAACCAGATCCAGGGCGATCCGGAGATCGATCTGTACGTCGGCTCATTCAACGCCGGCTACACACTGGGCGACGTCAAGTTTTACAGCGTCGGCACCTACGGCATCAAGAAAGCCAATTCCTTTGAGAACTACCGCCTGCCGAGCCGCGCGTCGTACACGCCGCCGCCGATCACCGACTCCGGCGGCGACACCGTGCAACCGCCAACGGAGTATTTCTATCCGTTCGGTTTCAACCCGCGCGAAGCAACCGACGAGGAGGATTTCGCAGCGACTTTCGGCGTCAAGGGCACCGTGTTCGGTGCCTGGGACTGGGATCTGAGCAGCACCTACGGCAAGGACGAGGTGAAGTTCTTCACGCTCGATTCCATCAACGCTGATCTCTACGCCCTGAACGGCACTTCGCCGACCGACTTCTTCGGCGGCGTCTATCTGTCCAGCCAGCTGACCAACAATCTTGATGTGGTGCGCGAGTTCGAGGTCGGGCTGGTCAGCCCGTTGAGCGTGGCCGTCGGCATCGAACAGCGTTACGAGAACTACCAGCTGAAGACCGGCGATCTGGCTTCGCGCTTCGGCTCCGGTGCCCAGTCGTTTCCCGGCATCCAGGTAGGTGACTCGGGTTCTCACGGCCGCCACAACTACGCGTTTTACGCCGATCTGGCGACTTCGCCGATCAAGAACCTGCAGGTCGACATCGCCGGCCGTCTCGAGTACTTCACCGACTTCGGCAGCACCCTGGTCGGCAAGCTGACCTCGCGCTACGATTTCACGCCGGTGGTCGCGGTGCGCGGCACCATCAGCACCGGCTTCCGGGCACCGACCCTGGCCGAATCGTATTACTCGGCTACCAACGTCGGACCGCAGAGCGCCTTCGTGCAGCTGCCGCCGAACGCAGCGGCTGCCGCCCTGCTGGGGCTCGGCAGCGGCCTGCAGCCCGAGGAATCGACCAACCTGAGCCTTGGCATCGTGCTGCATCCGACCGAACGCCTGAGCGCGACGATCGACGCCTACCAGATCGAGATCCGCGACCGCATCGTCGGCTCCGGCACCCTGTTCAGCCAGTTCAACGGCGTGCCGGTACCGGGTGCGGAAGCGATCACGGCGGCGATCATCGCCAACGGCAACGTGCTTGATCCGCAGGTCACCGACACCGGCATCAACATCTTCGCCAACGGCCTGACGACCAGAACCCGCGGCGTCGACCTGGTGCTGAGCTACCCGGCCAACTACGTCTGGGGCGCGGTGGACTGGTCGGCGAGTGCCAACTACAACAAGACCAAGGTCACCAAGATCAACGCCAGCCCGGCGCAGCTCGGTGGTCAGTCCTTGTTCGATGCCGTGGCGCTCTCCGATCTGGAAACCGCTTCGCCGGAATATCGCTTCAACTTCAGCGGCGTCTGGAGCCTCAACCGCTTCACCGTGACCCTGCGCGAAACCATCTACGGGCCATCGGCGGAGAAGGAAATCGGCAACGACGGCAGCATCTTCACCAACAAGATCGAGGTCACGCCGATCACCGATCTGGAACTGGGTTTCAAGGCGACCAAGAAGGTCAAGTTCAGCCTTGGCGCGAACAATGTCTTCAACGTCTACCCGGACCAGAAGAACGCCGCCCTGCTGCAGGGCTATCGCGAAGGCAACAACAACTCGGCGGTGGCGATCTATCCTTCGTCGTTCGCACCGTTTGGCTACAACGGCGGCTACTACTACGCAAAGCTCGGCTACACCTTCTGAGCCGTTGGCAGTGAACCACGGCGGCAATCTCCGGATTGCCGCCTTTTTTCGGTTTTTCCGGACCGGGCAGCAATGGTCGTCGCCGCCGGTTTCCCGCTGCACAGTCCAGCAGGAGTCGTCCATGAGTTCATCCGAATCACCCTCCACGCTGACCCGGCGCGAGCTGCTGACCCTGATCGGCAGCATCGCCGGCAGCAGCGCCTCGTACACGGCGATGGCCGGCATGGGGCTGACCACGCCATCGAACTACAACGGCCCGATCAAGCTCGACGGCAATCCGAAAGGCGCTTCGGTGCTGATCCTCGGTGCCGGACTTGCCGGCATGGTCGCGGCCTATGAACTGCGCAAAGTCGGCTACAAGGTCCAGGTGCTGGAGTACAACAACCGCGCCGGTGGCCGCAACTGGACTCTGCGCGGCGGCGACAGCTACACCGAACTGGGCGGCATCACCCAGAAATGCGAATTCGATAAAGGTTTGTATATCAATCCCGGCCCCTGGCGCATCCCCCACCATCACCACGGTGTGCTCGATTACTGCCGGCGCTTCGGTGTCGCGCTGGAACCTTACGTGCCGGTCAACTACAACGCCTTCGTCCATTCGACGCAGGCCTTCGGCGGCAAGCCGCAGCGGTTCCGCGAAATCCAGTCCGATTACCAGGGTCAGGTCGCCGAGCTGCTGGCCAAGGCCACGCAGCAACACAAGCTCGACGAACTGGTCACCAAAGAAGACCAGGAAATGCTGCTCGAATCGCTGAAGGACTGGGGCGCGCTCGACGAGCGCCACGCCTATGCGCCGGGCCGCGAAAGCAGCGAGCGGCGCGGCTATGAAAAACCACCGGCCGGCGGCCTGTCGGCAGTGCCGGTGTATTCGAAGAACATCATTCCATTCGGGCCGCTGCTGCACTCGCACATGTGGTCGGCGATCGGCGCCGGCCAGAACTACGAAATGCAGACCATGCTGTTCCAGCCCGTCGGCGGCATGGACCAGATCGGCACCGCGTTCAAGAGCCAGGTCAACGACCTGATCCAGTACAACGCCAAGGTCACGCAGATCAAGCAGGAACCGAACAAGGTCACCGTCACCTACATCGACAGCGTCAAGGGCGGCGAGCCGCGCACCGCGACCGCCGACTGGTGCCTGTGCACGATTCCGCTATCGGTGCTGAGCCAGATCGAGATCAACGTCGGTGACGATATGCAGGCGGCGATCAATGCCGTGCCTTATGCGGCCTCGACCAAGGTCGGCCTGCAGTTCAAGCGCCGCTTCTGGGAAGAGGACGAGCACATCTACGGCGGCATCACCTACACCGATCTGCCGATCCGGGTGATCGCCTACCCGAACACCGGTTATCACAGCGCCGGCAAGGGCGTGCTGCTCGGCGGCTACATGTTCGGCCCGAACGCTTTCGAGTTCACGTCGCTGGCGCCCGCCGACAGAGTGCGCAAGGCCGTCGAATACGGGGCGCAGATCCACCCGCAGTACAAGACCGAGTTCGAGAACGGCATTGCCGTCGCCTGGCATCGGGTGCCGTGGACGCTCGGCTGTCTCGGCGTCTGGAGCGACGAGCGGCGCGCCGAGCACTACCAGAACCTGTGCCAGATCGACGGCCGGATCCTGCTGGCCGGCGAGCATGCGTCCTATATCCCCGGCTGGCAGGAAGGCGCGGTGCTGTCCTCGCTGGACGCGATCACCCGCCTGCACCAGCGCGTCGTCGCCTGAGCCCGATCATGAAAAACACCAAACATCTGCCCCTTCAGATCTCGCGTCGCCGGCTCGCCCTCGCCCTGCTGGCCACTTGCGCCGCCTTCACCACCCATCCGGTGCAGGCGCAGAGCGACCTCAGCTCCGGCGCGGTGTTCAGCCGGGGGCCGAGTTTCGAGCAACGCGACGGCAAGTCGCTGTACGAGAACATCTGCCAGGGCTGCCACATGCCGGACGCCAAAGGCGCGGTCGGTGCCGGTCATTACCCGGCGCTGGCCGGCAACACCAATCTGGCGACTCCGCTGTACCCGGCGGCGATCGTGCTGAAAGGTCTGCGCTCGATGCCGGCATTCAGCGATGAACTGGACGACGAGCAGATCGCGCAGGTCGTCAACTACGTGCGCAGCCACTTCGGCAACAAGTACAAGGACACCATCACTGCCGCCAAGGTGAAATCCCTACGGCCCGCGAAGTAAGGCTTCAACGGCAGGGAGCGGTCGCGCGCTCGAGCTGGCTCAGGAAACTCAGCGCCTGGGCGCGCGACCGGCCACACATTTCCTCGCTGGGCATCAGGCTGCTGCAGACCGCAGGCCGGCGCGGGTCACCGAAGATCGCGCAGCGTTCATCGTCCAGCAGTTGCACGCAGCGCACGCCGGCTGGCTTGCCCAGACCATTGACCATGGGCATGCCGGGGATCGGTGAAGAGATTGACGGCGCGATGCAGCAGGCGCCGCAGCCGGCACGGCAGGTGATTGCCCTTGGCGAGGCGCCGGTTGCGGAAATCACTGGTTTCAGGCCGGCATCCGCTCGAACGCGGGCACGCCTTCCGGCAACGCGTGAAAGCTCTGCTTGTCGATCGTGAAGACCACGAAGTCGGCCTTGCCGAACAGCGCCGGCTGATCGAGCGAGCCGACCTTGACCAGCACGACACCGGGCATGCCCGGCGCGCGCGAGGTCAGCGGCGAGCCGCAGGCACCGCAGAATTCGCGGATCACCGGCTGATCCAGATCCTGGCGCTTGAACACCACCGGCTTGCCTTTCACGTACGAAAACTGCGCTTCCGGCAGACCGACGATGACGTTCGGGCTACCGCCGCTGATGTACTGGCATTCGCGGCAATGGCACTGCGCGCGCAGCTGCGGTTCGGCATCGGCTTGGTAACGAACGGCACCGCAGTAACAGCCACCTTCGATGTTCATGTCGCACTCCTCCTCGTTTTTTTGGTCCGCGAAGTATGCCCCGCAGCGCGCTCTTCGGCTCGGATCGCGGCGCAGTTGGCCGCCGCCGTTTCGCTCAGGATTTCGGCGAGCCTGAGCAGGCCGGGGCCGGCATAGTCGCGGTCGGCAAAGATCAGATAAAGAGTCAGTTGCCGCTCGCCGCCATCGCGCATGGGCAGGACTTTGAGCCGGCCGGCGGCCAGTTCGTCGGTGATCTTTTCCTCCGGAAACCAGGCGAAGCCGTAGCCCATCGCCACCGCCTGGATCGAAGTCGACATCTGGCTGACCACCCAGCGCTGCTTGGCATCGTGCGAGACCTGGCCGGGATCGCGGGCGGTGCCGGAATCGCGAACCACGAGGTGACGGTGATTACGCAGATCGGTCGAGGTCAGCGGCCGGCCGAGCTGGTGCAGTGGATGATCCGGATGCGCCACCGGCAGGAACTTGAGCGGCATCAGTGGCTCGCCGAGAAAACCCTGCGGAATCACCGGCGCGATGGCCAGATCGACCTTGCCGGTCAGCAGCGCCTCCGACGTGCCCCCGATCACCGATTCGATCAGCTCGATGCGCGTCTGCGGGCTGACTTCGCCGAATGCCGCCAGCGCCGGCAGCAGCACCCGGTTCGGGAAGATCACTTCCACCGCCAGCCGCAGCTCGGCTTCCCAGCCGGCCGATAGCTGGCCAGCGGCGCGCTCCAGTCCGGCGGCTTCGTCGAGCAAGGCCTTGGCACGGCGATAGAGCAACTGGCCGGTGGCGGTCAGCACCGCTTTCCGGCCCTGCACCTCGAAGGCTTTGACGCCGAGGCGGGATTCGATCTGCTGCACGGCGTAGGTGATCGCCGACTGGCTCTTGTGCAGCGCCTCGGCCGCCTGGGCATAGCCACCGGAATCGACGACCTGCATCAGCGCACGCCACTGCTCAAGGGTAATGCGGGGCGTCGCCATGGCGAACTCTATGATCGAATGATTCGATGATTAAGCGCGAAAACTTATGCTTTTTTATCGGATCAATCAATCGTCAAATGCCTGCACCGAAACACACACCCAACGCACCGCTACCGGAGACGCACGATGACCACCCTGCTCCAGATCAACGCCAGCCTGTTCGCCGGCCACGGCCAGTCCAGCCAGCTTGCCGACCGCTTCGTCGCCACTTATCTCGCCGCCCACCCGGGCAGCAGCAAGCTGCTCCGCGACGTGGCCAGCGATCCGGTCCCGCATCTCGATGGCCTCCGCTTCGCCGCGTTCACCACGCCGGCCGCCGAGCGCACCGCCGAGCAGAACAGCGTCATCGCCTATTCCGATGCCCTGATCGCCGAGCTGAAGTCGGCTGACGTACTGGTCCTCGGCCTGCCGATGTACAACTTCGGCGTGCCTTCGCAACTGAAGAGCTGGATCGACCACATCGCCCGCGCCGGTGAAACCTTCCGCTACACGGCCGAAGGCCCGGTGGGCCTGGTCACCGGAAAGAAGGCTTATGTGTTCGCGACGCGTGGCGGCCTGTACGCCGGCACCGCGCTCGATACCCAGACCAGCTACGTGCGCGATTTCCTGCGCTTCATCGGCATCAGCGAAGTGGCATTCGTCTACGCCGAAGGCATCGCCTACGGCCCGGAGCAGAAGGACGCCGCGATCACCAGGGCGAACGACGCGATTGCCCAACTGGCTTCCTGAACCCTGCTTTCAAAACTTTCCAGGAACCCTGACATGAACAAGACCTACACCCCCGCCGTCGAACTCGCCGGCCGCATCTTGCTGGCGCTGATGTTCCTGCTGGCCGGCATCGCCAAGATCAGCGGCTATGCCGGTACCGCCGCCTACATGGCTTCGGCTGGCGTACCTGGCGCGATCTTGCCGCTGGTGATCGCACTGGAAGTTGGCGGCGCAATTGCGATCATCATCGGCTTCCAGACCCGCCTCGTGGCGCTGGCGCTGGCCGGTTTCTCGGTCGTCGCTGCCGCGCTGTTCCACTCGAACTTCGCCGACCCGATGCAGATGACCATGTTCCTGAAGAACGTATCGGTGGCCGGCGGCTTCCTGATCCTGGCTGCCAACGGGCCTGGCAGCTTGAGCCTGGACGCGAAGCGCAAGGCCTGAGCCTCGCAGCAGCCGGCCTAACCTTTTTCCGCACGTTCGGAGATTTCCATGAGCACTCGCAGCCTGCAGCACGTGATCCCGTCGATCCCGACCAGCGATGGCGCCGGGGTCAAGCTGCGCCGGTCGATCGGCGCTCAGCGCGGCCTGTATCTGGACCCGTTCCTGATGCTCGACGAGTTCGGTACCGACAATCCGGGCGACTACATCGCCGGCTTCCCGGCCCATCCGCATCGTGGCTTCCAGACCGTCACCTACATGCTCGATGGCCGCATGCAGCATCGCGATCACCTGGGCAATGTCGGCGACCTCGGCCCCGGCGGCGTGCAGTGGATGAGCGCCGGTCGTGGCGTGATCCATTCCGAAATGCCGCTGCAAGAGTCGGGGCGGATGCGTGGCTTTCAGCTGTGGATCAACCTGCCGGGCAAGGACAAGCTGCAGCCGGCCTGGTATCGCGACATTCCGGCGGCCGAGATTCCGGTCGCGGCACTGCCCGATGGCGGCACGATCAAGGTGATTGCCGGCTCGGTGCAGATAGGCGCGCAGACGCTCGATGGACCGATCAATGGCTCAGCGAAGCGGCTGTCCACCGATCCGCTCTACATCGATCTGGAGCTGCCTGCCGGTGCCCGTCACCAGCAGGCGCTTGCTGCCGGCCACAACGCTTTCGTTTACGCCTACGAAGGCAGCGTGACCATCGGCGAAGGCGCGGCTGCGAAAGCGCTGCCGGCGCAGGCGGCTGGCGTGCTGACACCAGGCGAGCAGGTGACCATCGTCGCCGGTGCCGAGGGTGCGCGGCTGGTGCTGATCGCCGGTCAGCCGATCCGCGAGCCGGTGGTGCAGTACGGCCCGTTCGTGATGAACACCCGCGAGGAAATCGAGCAGGCGATCCGCGATTACAACGACGGCACGCTGACCGCCGCGGCTTGAAACTTACGGGGCTGAGGCAGGCCGCCAGTTGACCAGCGCGTTGACCAGCCGCCGCAGCACCGCCTGCAGCGGCTCGGCGCGCGACGGGTTCCAGTCCTGCGGATTGGCTTCGTCGAGATAGCCGGCCTGGACGATTTCCAGATGCAGCGCGTGCAGGCCCATTTGCGGAATGCCGTAGTTGCGCGTCGTGTAACCACCCTTGAACAGGCCGTCGACGCTCAGCGAGTACGAGGGATCGGCACCCAACGCGGTGGCGGCGATCTGACGCAATGAGGGATCGCAACTGCGGCCCTCGCAGCAGCCGAGGTTCAGATCCGGCAGGCGTCCGGCGAACCGACGCGGCACTTCGGCGCGCACCGAATGGGCATCGAGCAGGATCGCGTGGCCGTGCCGGGCGTGCAGCGCGGCAACCTGCTCGGCCAGGGTGTCGTGATAGGGCTCCCAGTAGCGCTGGCAGCGCTCGGTGATCTGCGTCGCGTCCGGCGCGAAGCCAGGGCGATAGATGTCATCCCGGGCAAAAGTGGTGTCGGCAACCAGCCCGGGCAGATCGATGCCGGGATACAGGGATTCGCCGCCCGGATCGCGATTCAGATCGATCACGTAACGCGAGTGGGTGGCCGCCATCAAGGTGGCACCGGCGTACACCGCGAAATGAAACAGGAAGGGCAGATGCCAGTCGGTATCCGGCAGCACGCGGGCCGCCTCGCTGAGCCGCTCCGCATAACCCGGCGGCAAGCTGGTGCCGGCGTGCGGAATGTTGATGATCAGCGGCGACTGGCCGCGAATCAGCATGTGCAGCGGGGCGTTCATCGCAGCCCCTGGTCCTGATCCCGCAAGCTGGCGCGCGGCTTCACGCCAGCAGCCTTTTCATCACTTGGCGATAGCGGACGAAGCTGGCCGCCGCCTGCGGGTGCTGACCGTCGCGCAGCACCCAGCGTCCTGCGACCATGACATCGCGCACCGGCTGCCGCGCCGGGCCGAAGATCGCGGCGTCGAGCAAGCCGTCGTGGCGCTGCTCGGCCAACGCGGCATCGTCATCGTTGAGCACCAGCCAGTCGGCCCGGTTGCCGACCGCGAGACTGCCGACTGGCTGGCCGAGCGCTTGGGCACCACCGGCGGCGGTGATCCGGTACAGATGGCCGCCGAGCGAATCGCCGATGCCCTTGGCGAGCACGTTGCGGCGCTCGAAGCGCAGGCGCTGGCCGTACTCGAACAGCTTCAGTTCGAGGAAGGGATCGACGCCGACATGGCTGTCGCCGCCGATGCCGATGCGGCCGCCGGCTCGGAGGTAGGGCACGGCGTTGAAGAAGCCATCGCCGAGATCGCCTTCGGTGGTTGGACACAGACCGGCGACCACGCCACTGCGGGCCAGGCGCTCGGCTTCGCCGATCTCGGTATGGGTGGCGTGGAGCACGCACCAGCGGCCGTCGACGGCGACGTGGTCGAGCAGCCAGGACACCGGGCGCTGGCCGGACCAGGCCAGGCAGTCGTTCACTTCCTTGAGCTGCGCGGCCAGATTCAGATGGATCGGCATGCCCGGCTGCAGGCTGTCGGCGAGCCCGACCGCCGCCGTGAGCTGCGCCGGCGTCACCGCCCGCAAGCTGTGCGGCGCGATACCGATGCGCTGAGCCGGATGGCCCTGCACGGCTTTCAGCAGCGCTTCGACGATCCGCCCGTAGCCCGCTGCGTCATTGATGAAGCGGCGCTGGCCGACGGTCGGCGGCGTGCCGCCAAAATTGTCGTGCGCATAGAGCACCGGCAGCAGGGTCTGGGCGATGCCGGTGACATCCGCCGCCGCCAGCAGGCGCTCGCCGACTTCGGCGCGGTTCGCGTAAGGCGCGCCGCCGGCATCGTGATGCAGGTAGTGGAATTCGGCGACGCTGGTGTAGCCGGCGCGCAGCATCTCGATGTAGACCTGCGTGGCGATCGCTTCGACATCATCAGGCCGCAGGCCTTCGAGGAAGCGGTACATCAGCTTGCGCCAGGACCAGAAGCTGTCGCCCTGCGGCCCGCCCTTCTCGGTCAGGCCGGCCATGCCGCGCTGAAAGGCATTCGAGTGCAGGCAGGGCATGCCCGGCACGACGGCACCGCTGAGCACTTCGGCAGCGCCAATGTCCGCCACTGCGGCGAGCGGTGTGATCGCCGTGATCAGGCCGTCATCGGCGACCTCGAACAAGACCTGGTCGTGCCAACCGGTGGCGAGCAAGGCAGACGGCGCGAGGTAGCGGGCCATGGCGGATCGGATCGAGGTCTGGTTCAGGTTGACTGGCGTCGAAGATTACGCAATCCCTGCGGGTATCGCCTCCGTGCCTGCAGCGGACCGGCTTTCAGAGCAGCGCATAACGCCAGCCGAGACAGAGCACCACGCCGGCGGTCAACGACAGGCGCAGGCTGAAATAGCCGCTCAGCGGATCGAGCACCCGCTGGCGCCAGATCTCGGCGAGCACCAGCAGGATGAACACGGCAGCGAGCGCCAGCAGCGCCAGCGGGAAGGCCAGCGCCGCCGCGCCCCAGGCGAGCAGCATCAGTACCGTCGCCAGCGCCATGCCGATCAGGCCGTCCGGCCCCTCGGCCGTCGGCAGGGCCATGCCCCATAAGCTGCCAGCCATGAAGCTGGCGATCATCGCCGCGTACAGCAGCCAGACGCGATCGAGCCAGACCGGTGCGCTGTCCGGCACCAAGCTGAGCCACAGCGGCCCGGCGATGAACGGCAGCAAGCCGGCGTAGCCGAGCAGGAAGACCAGCGGAGGCAGTCGGTACATGGCGCTATCCCGGCGACGGAACGATGGTCGAGCATGGCAGAGGTCGCCCCTCGCGCGACCGGTCTGGCAAGCGAATCAGCCGGCTCGGGACGGCGGCGGTGCCGCTGCTGCGGCTGAGCTGACCACCGGCGGACTCGTCGTGCGGCCTTCCGGCGCTTCACTGGCCTCGCCGATGGCGGGGTTGCCAGTCTGCTGCGACATCTGGGCAACGGCTGCCAGGAGCTCGCGACTGCTGCCGCTGTAGGGGAACAAGAACCGGATGCCGTCCGCTTCGAAGCGGCGGACGATTGCCAGCAGCACTTGCTGGCGGGTGTCCATGAACAAGCCGTAGGCCGGATCGAGCATCCAGTAGACCAGCTCGAACTGGTAAGCCCCGCCGACCAACCCGCGCAGATGGACGCGATCCATCTTCGTCTGCGGCTGGCTGCTGACGATGTCGCGGACCAGGCCGGGGATCGTTTCGACGACTTCGACCGGCGTCGAAAACTCGACATCGATGACCATCATCACGCGGCGCTCGTGCATGCGCTTGTAGTTGCGCAGGCGTGCTTTCAGCAGATCGCTGTTCGAGAAGATCAACTGCTCGCCGGTGTCCGAGCGCAGCCGTGTGGTCTTCAGGCCGACATGCTCGACGGTGCCCGAATAACCATCGACGGCAACGGCGTCACCAATCACGAAGGGCTTGTCGACAACGATCGACAAGGACGCGAACAGGTCGCCGAGGATGTTCTGCACCGCCAGCGCCACCGCGATGCCGCCGATGCCCAAACTGGCGACCAGCGCGGTGACATTGATGCCGAGGTTATCGAGGATGAACAGCAACATCATCATCCACAGCAGCAGCTTGCCGATGAAGTTCAGCGCCGACAGGCTGGTGGCGGTGCCGACATCGGTCAGCTCGGCCCGCATCCGCGAGGTGGCGATCCAGAAATCGAGGATCGCGCCCAGCCACAGGCCGACCTGCAGGAACACCGCCACCGTGACCACGCGATCGAGGATCAACTCGGTCTTCTTGCCGAGTTCCAGATACTGGCTGCCGACATACAGCGCCACGAACACGATCAGCCACAGCTTGGTCGATTCGACGGCGTTGATCAGCGCCGGATCCATCTTGGTCGCCTTCGGCCGCTGCCAGTTCGACAGCCAGCGGATCAACAGCCGTTGCACGGCAAACACCACCAGCATGATGGTCAGTGCCACGGCCACCGCCACCAGCCAGTCGCTCAGCGGATTGCGAACCAGCACGCGGTCGAGCTTGCTCAGGTAGGAGATCAGGTCATTCATCGGGTCGGCAGGGAAAATTCAGAGTTCAGCGGGAGGCCACGCGCACTGGCTGGGTGGCCAGCCAGGCGGCGAAGCCGGGTTCGTCGAGCAGGCCTTCGGCGAGTTGGACCATTTGTTCGACCATGTCCGGTGACGGCAGCGGCATCGGGATGCGATTCAGCCGCAGAAACAGCAGTGCTGCGAACAGGCCGGTGCGCTTGTTGGCATCGATGAACGGATGGTTGCGGGCAATGCCATAGGCGTAAGCCGCAGCGAGCAGATGCGGATCGCTCTCACCATACGCAAGCTTGTTCTGCGGCCGCGCCAGCGCAGAGTCGAGCAAGCCGGAATCGCGGATGCCCGCAGCGCCGCCATGCACGGCCAACTGGTGGTCGTGCATGGCGATGACCACGGTGCGCTCAAGGAAAATCATCAGCGCTTCGCCAGAGCTCTCAGGACATCGCGATACTCACTCGCGACTTCTTCGGCCACCTTCATCTGCTCGGCAAAGCCTTCATCGAACGGGGTGATCCGGAACGAGCCATCCGGTGCCTTGGTCGCGAACACCGAATCGCCCTGCTTGAGGCCCAGTTCGATCATCATTTCCTTCGGTAGCAGCACGCCGGACGATGACCCGACGGCGCGGACTTTCAGTTCATACATGGCGGGGCTCCTGATGACAGCCAATGATTGATACAGAAATTATAATCCTTCCCGCCATCCTCCACCCCATGAACCGCACCCAAGCCCCAGCCACGATCGAACTCCCCGCCAGCACCGCCCGTCGCGCCGGCCTGATTTTCACCTTCCTGTGGTTCCTGATTGGCGGCATCGGCCACTTCGTCGCCGCCGGATTTTTCACCTCGATCGTTCCGCCCTGGGTGCCGGAGCCGCTGCTGGTCGTCTATCTCAGCGGCGTGGTTGAACTGGCACTCGCAGCGCAGCTGATCCCGGTGCGGACACGGCCCATGGCCGGCGTCGCGCTGATCCTGCTGATCGTCGCGGTGACGCCGGCCAATGTCTGGATGCTGCAGCAGCAGGCAACGCTGTTCCCGCAATTCCCGGTCTGGCTGCTGTCGCTGCGCCTGGTGATCCAGGTCGCCTTGATCGCCAACGTCTGGTGGAGCACGCGGCCGGCGCCTCAGCGCCCAAGGGTCTGAACATCGCCATCCAGGTAGTACCAGCGGCCGCCTTCGCGGATGAAGCGGCTGGTCTCGTGCAGGCGCACGGCGCTGCCGCCGCCGAGGCGGTAACGGGCGACGAATTCGACGATCGCCCGGTCCTCGCCGGTCTGCTGGTGCTGGCGTACCTGCAGGCCCAGCCATCGGGTCGCTGGCATGGTCGCCAGGTTCAGGTCCGCCGCCCGCGTGCGCGGATGCCAGGTCGCCAGCAGGTAATCCTTGAGCCCCAGCACATAGGCGCTGTAGCGCGAGCGCATCAGCGCTTCGGCGGTCTCGGCGGCGAAGCCGTCATGCAGCGGACCGCAACAGCCGCCGTAATGCCGGCCGCTGCCGCAGGGACAGGCATCGCTTTCGCCGATCACGGCTGCACTCCGCGCCGCCAGACCAGGCACCGGTTGTTGGCCGGCATCGCGCGATCCTCGACCAGCCGCAGCCCGATCGCCGACGCCAGCGCGTCGACCCACTCGAAATCGCGAATGCCACTGGCCGGGTTGCCGCTGCGCAAGCTGGCGTCGAACGCGGCATTGCTGGCGCTGCTGTGCTGACCGCCGTAACGGAACGGGCCGTAGATCACCAGCACCGCGTCATCACTGAGCACTCCCGGCAGCTTCGCGAACAGCAGCTCGACTTCCGCCGCACTCATGATGTGCAGCGTGTTGGCGCTGTAGACGGCATCGAACACTGCTGGCGGAAACGCGCCGTTGACATCGAGCGCCAGCGGCATCGGCGTGTTCGGCAACGCCGCTTCATCGAGCCAGGCGCGAATGCCCGGCAGGTAGGGCGCGCGGTCCGCGCATTGCCAGTTCAGCTGCGGCAGCGCCGCCGCGAAATGCACCGCGTGCTGGCCGGTGCCGCTGCCGATCTCCAGCACCAGCCGGCGATCGGCAAAGTGTTCGCGCAGCACCGCGAGGATCGGCTCGCGGTTGCGTTCGCAGGCAGGGGAGTACGGCTTGTCGATCATGGCGGCAACGAACAGAGGTTCAGGGCCGGCAGCATAGCGAAACGCTTTTTGCGTACCATCCAGCGACCGCCGACCCTAAGCCCCAACCCTGTGATGACTTGCGCCTGAATCCGCTGAATGACGAAAACCTGCTGCGCGCCATCGGCTGGAACGCGCATTGCGCGGCAGCCCTCGCCGCCCTCGTCGACCGCCAAGGCCGGCCGGCGCGGATCATCGAGCAGCATCGCGGCCATCTCGTCGTTCACGATGGCCAGCGCGGCCACAAGGCGAAAACCCTGACGGCGCTGTTCGATCGCCTGGAAACCACCGGCGACGGTCTGTCCGTCGGCGACTGGGTGCTGATCGCCGAGGAAGGTGGCAGCCTCTACGTCCACGAGCATCTGCCGCGCGCCAGCCTGTTGCTGCGCAGCCGTGGCGACAACGGTGTGCAGCGGATCGCCGCCAATGTCGACACCGCGCTGCTGGTGATGGCGCTGGACAACGATTTCAGCCCGAACCGTCTCGAACGCTATCTGCTGATGGTGCGCGCGGCGAACGTCGCGCCCGTGGTGATCCTGACCAAGCCGGATCGGGCGACCGACATCGAGGCGCAGCGCGCCGAAGTGGCGGCACTGGCCGGGCCGGCAACGCCGCTGTTCGTGCTCGATGCCCGCGTCGCCAGCGCCCAGCAGACCCTGGTGCCGTGGCTGGCCGCCGGTCAGACCCTGGTGCTGCTCGGCTCGTCCGGCGTCGGCAAGTCGACCCTGGTCAACAGCCTGATGGGCAACGAATCCGAGCGCACCGGTGCGACGCGCGCCTACGACGATCGCGGCCGCCACACGACCACTTCGCGCAGCCTGCGCACCTTGCCGCAGGGCGCCTGCCTGATCGACACACCCGGCGTGCGCGAGCTGAAACTCGGCGGTGAGGAAGACGTCACCGCCGATGCTTTCGAGGACATCGCCGAACTGGCGCATAGCTGCCGCTTCCGCAACTGCAACCACGGCAACGAGCCCGGCTGTGCCGTGGTCGCCGGCCTGCCGCCAGAGCGGCTCGACAACTACCGCAAGTTGCGCGACGAGCTGGCCGCCACTCAGAAGCGGCGACTGGAAGCCGCCAGTGCGCCGATGCCGACGCGGCGTTCGAAGAAGCGTTATTGATTCGGCCACCAAATAGTTGAACGAAAGGACACGCTGAGACTTGAAGGGTGCACTCACTGTGGAGCAGAACGTGGCCGAATCAATAATAAAATCAATATGTTTTTGTTATTGAGGCGGCCAGCGCCACCTATCAGCTTGCTTCATACGTT